>PNBO01000100.1:11469-18948 GCA_003136095.1 Myxococcales bacterium | reverse complement strand
CCCTTTTCGTTGCGGATGGGCGCACCACTGTCGGCGATGGGGTGCTCCTTCCCATCCTTGCCAATGAGCACCGTGTGGTTGGCAATACCGACCACGTGCCCCTCGCGCAGCACGCGCGCGACCGGGCTCTCGACCACGGCCTGGGTCTCTTCATTGACGATACGGAACACCTCGTACAGCGGCCTTCCGCTCGCGTGAGACTCGGTCCAGCCGGTGAGCTTTTCGGCCACCGGGTTCATCTGCCTCACCCGGCCACCCTCGTCCGTGGCGATCACCGCGTCGCCGATGCTGTTCAACGTGGTACGGGCGCGCTCCTCGCTCTCTCTCAGCGACTCGTGGACTCGCTTGTAGTCGTCGACGTCCGTGTTGCTGCCAAACCACTTGACCACCCGGCCGTCGTTGTCGCGAAACGGGATCGCCCGGGTCTTGAACCAGCGGTACGCGCCGTCCGCGCGCCGGATACGGAACTCGATGTCGAAGACGCCCCCGCGCGGGACGCCTTCGCCCCACTCGGCGATCACCCGCTCGCGGTCGTCGGGATGCAGCCGCTCGAGCCAGCCATAGTCGAGCTGATCCGCCTCGGGGATGCCGGTGTAGTCGACCCACCGAGGGCTCAGGTAGTCGCAAGGCCCGTCGGCCCGGCAGGTCCAGACCAGGTGCGGCAGCGATTCGGCGAGGGTGCGGTACTGGCGTTCGCTTTCCTGCAACGACCGCAGCGCCGCGCGCTCCTCGGTCTGGTCCCGAAACACGAGAACCACGCCGGTGGTCTCGCCCTTTTCATTGCGGATGGGCGCGCCGCTGTCGGCGATGGGGTGCTCATTGCCGTCCTTGCCAATGAGCAGGGTGTGGTTGGCCAGCCCGACCACCTGTCCCTCGCGCAGCACGCGCGCGACCGGGCTCTCGACCACGGCATGGGTGTGCTCGTTGACGATGCGGAAGACCTCGTCAAGATGCTTTCCGACGGCATCGACCTCGGTCCAGGCGGTGAGTATTTCGGCCACCGGGTTCATTTGCCTCACGCGGCCGCCCTGGTCCGTGGTGATCACCGCGTCGCCGATGCTGTAAAGCGTGGCGCGATAGCGTTCCTCGCCCTCGCGCAAGGCAGCCTCGGCCCGCCGGCGCCAGGCAAGAACCACCAGAAAGGCCAGCGCCCAGAAGGCCACGAACGCCGCCACCGCGGCCGCGCCCGTGCGGCGGATCTCCTGCCGGTAGGTGGCCAGCGCGTCCCGCTGGTCGACCTTGACCACGAGTCCCCAAGGCGCACGGTCGAGCCGGACTACGGCGGCGAACACGGGCTCGTTCCGGTAGTCGACATACTCGGCGAAACCCTCGCGTCCCTCGACAGCCGCCAGCGCAGCGAAGCCCGTGACGTTCGCCGGTCGCCGGAAGGTCAGCGGGGGCGCGGGGTTGTGGCGCAAGGGGCTCAGGTAGACGATGTCGTCACCCTCGCGTCGCAGGAGGACGGTCTCGGCGGACGCCGTGGCCATGGGACGCATGGCCAGGTAGGGATAGAGCCACTTCTTGGGGTCGGCTTCGAGCAGAACGACCCCGCCGCCTGTTCGGGACGCGGTGCCCAGGTCCACGCGAGCGAGAAATACGACGGCGACTCTGCCGTCCGCGTACCGGTGGAAATCGACCATGGTCCTTCTTTGCGCCATCACCTCGGCGGCGGTTTGCAGGTCAGGCCGCTCGAGCTGAGCGGCCGCCCCCACCCCGACGACGATGCGCAGGTTGGCGTCGAGCAGCACGAAGCGGAGGTAGCCGCGCATACGGGCGAAGCGCTCCGCGACCTCACGCAAGTGCGCCGCGGCGTCTGCGTCGGGGCTCGCCGTGGGAGCCCCCGCGCCGCCAGCAATCAAGGCGCGTGGGGTAGGGTAGGCGGCCAGGATGTCGGCGTCGGCCATCCCGCCGGCGACCCAGTTGTCCAGGGTCATCTTGCGCAGATCCGCCCGCACTACCATTTCCTGCCGCCACTCGTTGACGGCTGCCGCCCGTCGACCGGGCACGTACGCGAGGAAGAAGTACAGGCACGCGCCGGCCATCGAAGCCGCGCACAGACCATAGAGGCCCAGCGACAAGGGCAAGCCCCACCGCGTGCTACGACCACTGCCTTCGTCTGAGCGACCCTGCCTCACCCCTATCTCCTGTCCTGACAACCCTCGTGACTCCGCACGGCCGCTAGCCCAGCCGGCCCGCACACCCGAGAGGGTAGTATCTTGCGCGCTTTCACCGCGAAGCGCAAGACGACTGCTAGTGGTCGTATGGGGGGTGATGGGGGCGTCTTCATGGAGCTAGTCGGCCGGGCCCACTGCAAGTCCCATGCGCGAGTCCAGGCAAGACGCCGGATCGGCCAATGCCCGCCGCCACGCCGGAAATGCCGAAAGCCCAATTACGATCATTTGACCTTAGCGGGGCAAGTGCCCGGATCCGGTCAATGGACGGTCGGATCCGCCCATGTCCGGGGCACGGGTGGTGCGGCCAACCCGCACCTACGCCGGGGCTTGCTCGGCTTCGGACGTGGCACGGTCGTTGCACAGCCCGCCAGCGCCCTGGTTCACCAGCGGCATTTTGGCAATCCGAGACTGCAAAATCCCTTGACATCTTCCGGAAGCAAGCTGTGCTCGGCAAACAGATCAAGCTCTACAGGCTGCTGACCAATGAGCCGTTCCTCTCCCACGCCAGGGGAGGGTTGCCGTGAATCCGAGCTACCGCGTCCTTTATGTTGAAGACAATGTCCAGGACGCGGACCTGACCCGAGCCTTCTTCTCCAAGCACGCTCCCGAATTCGAAATCGAGATTGTCGAAACCGGGCAGGCCTGCCTCGACCGGATTTCCGGGACTGCGTGTGACCTGCTGTTGCTCGACAACCACCTGCCCGACATGGAGGGGCTGGATATCCTGCGCAGCCTGGTCCACCTCGGCGTGCGGGTGCCTGTCGTGCTGGTCACCGGCGCCGGCAACGAGGAATTGGTCGTCAAAGCCCTGCATCTGGGGGCGGCCAACTACGTACCCAAGCTTCGCAACTATCTGGAGACCCTTCCTGATCTTCTGCGTTTGGTGATCGAGGAGCATCGCCAAAAGTCTAGCCAGGGACTGCAGGCCGCCGAGCCACGCCGGATCCTCTATGTCGAACATCAAGGGATGGATATCGACCTGACCTTGCGGTACTTCGCGGAGGTAGCTCCGCAGTTCAAGTTGGAAGTCGCCCGCACCTGCGCCGAGGCGCTGACCCGACTGGGACGAGCACCTGCGTACGATGCGGTGTTGATCGACCTGCGCATGCCCGACCAGAGCGGCTTGGATTTCGTGCGCGAGGCCAAGCGCCTCGGTCTCGCGTTGCCTCCCTTCATCATGATCTCGGACAAAGGCGACGAGGAAACCGCCATCGCCAGCTTGACGTTGGGAGCCGCCGACTACATCGCCAAGCGCGAGGGTTATCTCGACCAACTTCCCCACACCGTGGACCGCGCCATCGTCCATGACCGGCTCAACCGCGTCAACGCGCAACTGCTGGCTGAGCTGGCCGGGCGGAAGCGCGCCCAGGCCGCGCTCGAGGAAAAGCGGCTGGTCTTGGACACGCTGCTGGACGCCATCCCAGTGCCGGTCTTCTACAAGAACAGCGAGGGACGTTACGTGGGGTCCAACCAGGCCTTCGAGAGGTGTTTCGGCAAGACTCGTCAAGAGGTGGTTGGCAAGAGCGCGTTCGATATCGAGCCCCGAGAGCTGGCTGAGATCGACCACGCCAAGGACCAGGAGCTCTTGCGCGCGCCTGGCGTGCAGGTCTACGAGACGAAAATGCGGGACGGCCGCGGCCAGTTGCGCGACGTGGTCTACCACAAGGCTACCTACGTGGATGCCAGCGGCCAGATCGCCGGTCTGATCGGGGCGATTCTCGACGTCACCGAGCGCAATCAGGCCGAGGAAGAGCTGCGCTTCCGGAATACCATTCTGTCCACCCAGCAGGAAGCAACCAGTGACGGAATCCTCGTGGTCAGCGGGAGCGGCGACATCGTGTCCTCCAATCGACGCTTCGCCGAGCTGTGGGGGATTTCACAGGAGATCATCGACTCGATGTCCGATGAACGCGCCTTGCAGTCGGTGATGGAGAAGCTAGTGAGTCCGGGCGAGCTCATGAACAAGGTGAGGTACCTCTTCGCCAATCCTGACCAGAGAAGCGAGGACGAGATCCACCTCAAAGATGGCAGGACGTTCGAGCGCTACTCGGCGCCGATGCTCGAGGCCGACGGGAGAAACATCGGTCGCGTGTGGTACTTCCGGGACATCTCCGCGCGCAAGCGGGCCGAGAAGGAGCGGGAGAACCTCGAAGAGCAACTCCGGGCGTCGCAGAAGATGGAGGCCATCGGCAGCCTCGCGGGGGGCATCGCGCACGACTTCAACAACTTGCTGTCCGTCATCCTGAGCTATACGGGATTCGCGATCGAGGTGTCGCCCGCGAACAGTGGCATCCAGAAAGACCTGCTGGAGGTGAAGAAGGCCGCCGCGCGCGCGGTGGCGCTGACCCGCCAGGTGCTGGCCTTCAGCCGCAAGCAGGTTCTGCAGCCCGTGCCGGTGAACCTGAACCAGATCGCCACAGGGGTCGAGAAGATGCTCCAGCGAATCCTGGGCGAGGACATCGAGTATCTGCAGGTGCTCGCGCCCGACTTGGGGTTGACGCTGGCCGATCCAGGTCAGATCGAACAGATTCTCATGAATCTCGTCATCAACGCTCGCGACGCCATGGTCGAGGGCGGTAAGCTCACCATCGAGACCGCCAACATCGAGCTGGACGAGGAGTATGCGGCCCACCACGTGGCCGTGAAGCCGGGCTCCTATGTCCAGCTCGTCGTCACGGACACGGGCTGCGGCATGGATGCGGAAACGCGGACGCGGGTTTTCGAGCCGTTCTTCACCACCAAGGGGACGGGCACCGGACTCGGGCTTTCCACCGTGTACGGCATCGTCAAGCAGAGCGGTGGCACCCTCTGGGTCTACAGCGAGCTCGGCAAGGGAACGACGTTCAAGATCTATCTGCCGCGCGAGCTCTCGGCCACCGCGGCAACGGTCACCAAGCCCTCGATGACCTCGACGCGGGCCACGGGAACCGAAACCATCCTTGTCGTCGAGGACGAGGAGTCGCTGCGGAGGGTGGCTCTGCGCTCGCTGACGGCGGTGGGCTACACGGTGCTAACGGCCGCGAACGCCAGGGAGGCGCTTTTTACCTCCACGCAGCACGCGGGGGAGATCCATCTTCTGCTGACCGACGTGGTCATGCCCCGAATGAGCGGCAGAGCGCTCGCGCAGGAGTTGGCCAAGACGCGGCCGAACCTCAAAGTCGTCTACATGTCGGGCTATACCGACAACACCGTCGTCCAGCACGGTATTCTCGAGGCGGGCATGTATTTTCTCGCCAAGCCCTTCACCTCGGCCGATCTGAGGCAGAAGATCCGGGCGGTGCTGGACGACGGCATCGCCACCCTTGCCGACGGGTGCGAGCCGGCGGTTGGCGACCGAGGTGACACGGGCGCGCTGCCGCTCGACAAGGCGGCGCTGCGGGAGTTGCCCGAGGACACGCGGCTGGACCTCTTGCGGGCGGTTATCGCGGCGAACTACGACGAGGCTATCGAGATCATCGAAACCATCCGGAAGACAGCGCCGGATGTGGCCATTCCTCTTCGATGGCTGGTTGACCAGTTCAACTATGACGGCATACGGGACTTCCTCGACCTGGGGGAGGAGGAGGAAAGTGACGGGTGAGGTGGGGGCTTCCACGCGACTAGTCTGACGCGGGAACCGTGAGGCTCGCCACCGAGTGCGCGACGAGTTTCATCGCGCTTGCCAGCTCATCGAGCTGGGCCTCGAACGGGGTGCCCTGGCGCAAGGCTGACTCCAGCGTTACCGCCGAAGCAAATACCTGCTGCGCCGCCAGGTTCCCCGCCACGCCCTTGAGCCGGTGAACGGCGGCACGGGCGCCATCCAGATCACCGCGGGCCACGGAGGCGCGGATGTGTTCCGGATCGGCCGCGTGCTCGCTGGCGAAATCGCGCAGCAAGCGGACCAGCAGATCTCGGTTTCCCATCAGCCGTCGCAAAGCAGCTGCGGTATCCACGCCGGGGAGGTCCTCGGGGAGCCCCTCACCCGGCCGCGCTTCGCGCGCCGGCCTCTCCCCGCAAGGGGGGCGAGGCGATCCGGCCGCTACCGCGGCCGCGGGGTCCGGTCCCCTCGCCTCGCGTAGCGGGCGAGGGCGCAGCGGAGCTGCGGGGGTTGGGGCAGGGCGTGTGGGTCCCGAAGTGCCCCGGGCTGAGAGGGCTAGGGCGAGGGGTCCGGCCTGGCGCTGCCCCTCACCCGCTGCGCTTCGCGCATCGGCCTCTCCCTGAAGGGGAGAGGCGGGGATACGGGGGCGCACCCACCGTTCCAGAACCGCGCGCAGGCGGCCGGGGTCGATGGGCTTGGGCACGTAGTCGTTCATGCCGGCCTGCAGGCAGCGCTCCCGCTCGGACGCCAGCGCGTTCGCGGTCACGGCGATGATGGGCAACCCGGCCATGCCCGGTCGCTCGCGCAAGGCGCGCGTGGCCGCGTCGCCATCCATAACCGGCATCTGCACGTCCATGAGCACGGCGTCGAAGTGGCTGCGGTCAGCCTCGATCATGGTAATCGCCTGCTGGCCGTCCCCGGCAATCTCGACGGACAATCCCATTCCCTCCAGCAATGCCTGGCCGACCATCTGGTTCAGCTTGTTGTCCTCGACCAGCAGCACCCGAGCTCCGGCGAGGGCGGGGGATAGCCGCTCGTCCGGGATCGCCGCCAGATCCGCTCGCGAGGCCGACAGTCTATCCCAGCCGAAGACATCCATGATCGCATCGAGCAGGAGCGAGTCGGTGAACGGCTTGGGCAAGAAGGCGTCTAGGTCAAGACCCGCCGCCTTGCGTACCAGCTCTTCACAGTCGCAGGTCGTGAGCACCATCATCTTGGGCACGCGGGACAGCGACGGGAGGGTCTTGATCCGGCGAGCGGTCTCCAGGCCGTCCATGGCCGGCATTTGCCAGTCGAGCAGCACCAGGTCGTAGGGGGGCTGGGCCGCCGCCACTTCCGCGATGGCCTCGGGGCCGGAGCTCACGGCCGTGACGGCGAACGACATTCCGTCGAGGGAATCACGCAGGACCATGCGCACGATCGGGCTGTCGTCCACCACCAGGACGCGCATTCCTCGGAGATCCATCGGCACCCTGTGCATGGACTGACTCGGCTGCTCCGGCAAGCCGACCGCGATCGTGAACGTAAAGGTGCTGCCCATCCCGGGCGTGCTCTCGAGGGAGATTTCGCCGCCCATCAACTCGACCAGTTGCTTGCTGATGGCCAGCCCCAGGCCGCTTCCGCCAAACCGGCGCGTCGTCGAGCTATCGGCCTGGACGAAGGGCCGGAACAGCCTCGCGCCATCTTCCTTGGCGATTCCTGGTCCCGTGTCACGCACCGAGAAGCGCA
>PNBO01000100.1:0-11450 GCA_003136095.1 Myxococcales bacterium | reverse complement strand
TTCTCGGCGCACTTGCCCGACAGGGTATCGGTCACGCTGGTCAGGAGCTGGTCGAGGTCGATGGGGATGCGCTCGATCTCCACCTTGCCGGCTTCGATCTTCGAGAGGTCGAGGATGTCGTTGATGAGACCGAGCAAGGTAAGCGCCGAGGACTTGATCTTGCTCACGTGGTCGAGCTGGCGGGGAGGAAGCTTGGTCTTGAGCAGGAGGTAGCTCAGCCCGACAATGGCGTTCATCGGCGTGCGGATNNTGGCTCATGTTGGCCAGGAACGCGCTCTTGGCTCGGTTCGCCGCTTCCGCCTGCTCCTTGGCCCGGCGCAGATCGGTCTGCTGGCGCAAGCGTTCGGTTTCGTCGCGCACGGTGGCCTGCAAGAACGATTCGCCCTCGATATCGATCCGGTTCAGAAGGACGGTGGCGGGGAAGTCCTCGCCCGACAGGCGCCGGTGCGTCCACTCGAAGAAGTGGGAGCCTTCACGCATGGCCGTTTCGATCATCTCCTTGGCCATGTCGGCGGAGGCGCGGCCGTCCGGCTGATGCTCGGGCGAGTGTTGCGCCGGGCTCTGCGACACGAACTCCGCTTCGTCCCGGGCGCCGAACAGGACGACCGTGGCCGGATTGCCCGAGGTGAAAGACCACGAAGGCGGCGCGAGGGTCATGAGGGCGTCGCGCGACTTCTCGAACAGCATGCGGAACCGTGTCTCGCTGGCCCGCAGGGCGGTCTCTGTCCGCTTGCGCTCGGTGACGTCACGCTCGACGGAGATGGCAACCGTCTTCGAACCGAGTTGCATCTCCCTGACCGAGCACTCGAAATCCCGAATCGTACCGTCCTTGCACCGGTGCTTGGTCTCGAATGATGTCCCCTTTTCGGAAAGGACCTTTTGTCGCCTCGCATCGATCACTCCGGACACGTCGGACGCCTCGGGCATCACCTCGATGAAAGACACCGGCTGGCCGATCAACTCATCCCGTTCGTATCCGAGGAGCTTGAAGGTCGCGTTGCTCGCACCCACGATCACGGGCATGCCTTCGGGCTTGATGTCCAGCTGAAGGATGCAGTCCCCGGCCTGCTCGAAGAGGATGCGAAACCTCTCCTCGCTCTCGCTCCGCGCCACCTCGGCCCGCTTGCGCTCGGTGATGTCCTGCTTGACCGCGACGAAATGCGTGATGTCGCCCTGGCCATCGACGATGGGCGAGATGGCGGCCGACTCCCAGTACAGCTCGCCATTCTTCTTGCGGTTGCAGAATTCGCCGTGCCAGGTATGTCCCGAGTTGATGGTGGCCCACAGTTGCTGGTATTCCGTTGGTGAAGTCGTTCCCGACTTGAGGATGCGCGGATTCTGGCCCAGCGCCTCCGTGATTGCGTAGCCGGTCAGTTCCAGAAACCTGGGATTGACGTACTCGATGGTGCCTTGCCGATCCGTGATGACGATGCACGCCGGACTCTGCTCCACCGCCACGGAGAAGCGTCGCAACAGAGCGTTGTCCCGCTCCAGGTCCGCGATCCGTTGTTCCGCCGAAGGCATGGTCTCACCCGTTCCATTTCCGCGCACGTCAGCGCTCCATGAGATTGGGAAGGTTGTCCATCCACCACGCCCGGGCGTGCCGATCGTCCCAGGCATCCTGCAGGCGGCTGGCGTTGAGGCCATCCAGCAACTCGAGCGCCGTGGGGCGATTGTCGGCCTTCTTGGCCAGGCAGAGCATGACCAGCTCTTCGAGATCGGCCGGGATGTCGTGGCCAGCGCGCAGCGAGGGACGCACGGGGGGTTCCTGGATGTGCTTGACCACCATGCCGATGGCCGAGGGCGACTCGAACACGACCTGGCCAGTCAGCATCCAGTAGGCCACGCAGCCGAGGCCGTAGACATCCGCGCGCCCGTCGAGATTCTTCACTCCCATCGCGGCCTCGGGCGAGATGCATTCGGGCGTGCCGTAGATCTCGTCGGCCGCGCTCAGTCGCGTGTCCTCCAGCGACTTGCCGCCGCCCACCATGCCGAAATCGAGCACCTTGAGGACGTCGGCCTCGAGGCCGAGCTTGCAGACGAAGAGATTGGCCGGCTTGATGTCGCGGTGGACGAGGTTGCTGGCGTGCGCCTCGGCCAGCGAGCGGCAGGCCTGCATGAGCAGCGCGACCACGCGGGCGGGTGTCATGGGGCCGAACGACTCGACGATGTGCTGGAGATCCATGCCGTGCAGCATCTCCATCACGTAGTAGAACGCCCCGTTGTCGGACACGCCGAAGTCGTACAGGGTGACGGTGTGCGGGCTGGTCAGCTTGGCGGTGGCCTTGGCTTCACACTCGAAGCGCCGTCGCAACATCGTGTGGTCCTTCTTGGCCAGGTGCTCGGGCCGGATAAGCTTGACCGCGGCCGGTCGCGCGAGGAGCTGGTGCCGCGCCTCCCAGACCTCGCCCATGCCACCTTCACCCAGCTTGCGCAGCAAGCGGTAGCTGCCGAACGGGATACCGTCGCCGAGCAGCGCCTGATCCACGTCGAGCAACGGTCCCCGGCTGGAAATGATGCTGCGGCGAACGATGTCTTCCAGCTCGCGCAGGTTGCCCGGCCAGGCATAGGCGGACAGGCGTGACAGCGTCATCGCGCTCGGCGGCTCCAGNNGTGGGCAGGCGCAGCACCCGGCGGGTCAGTTTCTGGGCCAACTGGGGATCGTACTCGGTGGGCAGGCCGCCGCCCGTGGGGCCAGTGGCCGCCGAAGCGATGATGCGTACGTCATTCGACCCGCCTGGCGCGCCTGCGCGTGCGTTCTCCTGAGCCAGCAGAATCTGCAGGAGCTGGTCCTGAAAGACCTCGGGCAGGTGTTGCACTCCCGAGAGGAAAATGGTGCCGCCCGCGGCCAGCGCCAGCTTGTTACCTCCAGAGGGACTGGGGCAAGGCTGATCCGGGAGGACCGTCTCGAGGTCGCAGGCACCAATCTGTGCGCACTCGATCGCCACGAAGGGGCGCGTGCGCCGCGCGGACGCATCGTGGATGGCGCGCGCGACGGCTTCGTCGCCGCAGCTCGGCTCGGCCAGCAGCAGCAGGGGTAGCGAGGACCTTGCCTCGTCGGCGATCGAGGCACGCAGTCGGGCGACCGCAGCCGAGCGGCCGAGCAGAGCCTCCTGCATGCGCCTGAGTGCGTCCTGGCGCAGCTCGTAGGCCAGGGTCAGCGCGCGTTCCAGCTCGCTGTTGCGCGCTTCGAGTCCACGTTGCAGGCGGGCCAACGCCAAATGGGTGTTCACCCGGGCCACGACTTCCGCGGGGTCGTAAGGCTTCGCGATGAAGTCGACCGCTCCGGCTTCCAGTCCTCGCACCTTGGCGGCGCTGTCATCCTGCGCGGAGCAGAAGATGATCGGCACGCGCTGCAGGGCCGGATCCGCCTTCATTTGCCTGCACACTTCCATCCCATCCATCTCGGGCATCATCACGTCGAGAAGAATGAGCGCGGGCAGGCTCTGCCTGGCGAGGTCGAGACACTGGCGTCCACTGGTGGCCAGAAGCAACGTGTGCCCGAGGGGGCGAAGGGTTTCCCTCAGGATCTCCAGGTTCAGCGGGACATCGTCCACCAGNNGGGTTCTGGTGGTTGCCAGGCGGCTCGTTCGACGCCAGCTCGGCCGGTTCACCCAGGTCTGATGGCTCTAGAGCGCGCTGCGAGATTTCCATACTCTGGGAGAATGCAACCACGGGACCAGCCCTGGGAGCGCGGAACAAGTGGCCTTGGGCCGGGGAGCGTCGGCGGGTCGACGTCGATACGGGAGCAAGAGCCGTCGGGAGACCGACGCTAGCCCACGTGACCGTGGCGGCAGGCGGGAGCCTCTGGTTCCGCGCTCTCGCCGCATGGAGTCGCCAGCAGCGTTTTGGCGTGCGCCAGTCCAAGGTGGATGAACACCTGGCTTCGCACCACGCTGGGACTGACGGGCTTGGTCAAAAAGCCAACCGCGCCCGCTTCCAGGCCTTTTTCGTAGCTTTCCTTGTCCTCCATCCCGGTGACGAAGATGACGGGGATGTAGTACGTGCGCGCGTCGGACTTGAGGAGGGAGCAGACCTGGTAGCCGTTCATTCCCGGCATTTCGACGTCGAGCAGGATGATGTCCGGTGCGTACGCTCGCGCCAGGTCGAGGGCCTGCTGACCGTCGCAGGCGCGGAAGGTTTGGTGTTCGGGCGAGAGGATCTGTCGCAGGATTTCGACGTTGACCCGGGAGTCGTCCACGATGAGGACGGTGGGGATGGGATGCTGGGTTCTGACGGTGTCATCCATGGGCAACCTCGACTTCAGCTTGCCTGTTTGNNGACGTGGTGGCGCTCGCCGTTGGGGCTGGGACCGGGCACGCGGAAGTTGCCGAAGTCGATGGAGCCATGAGCGCCCGTGCTCACCATCATGGTGTTGGCGCCCCCGTTCTGGTTGACCGACCCTTCGACGGAAATGACCACGGTCGAGGTGATGGTTCCCGTCAACGTGATGTTCGCGGCTCCGACGGTCTCTCCGCGTGAGACGGTTTGCGCCGTGCCGCTCGCCGGCAGGAGGCAGGCGAGTGCCAGGATGGCCCCCGCGACTGCGGAGCGGGCAGGGGGCCCGGCGCGGAGGGCGGCGGTCGTGGTGGTTGACGCAGAGTCCATATCTCGTTGCATACGCAAGGACGGGACCAACGCGAAAACTGCGCAATTGCGTGGTTTTCGCGCGAATTCGACGGCGCCCCGACGTCCCGCGCTCCGCTGTCACCGTCGGGATGCCGGCGTGCCCATGCGCCAGGCGCGGCCCAGCTCGCCTAACACCCGGCGCGCGGTCCGCATCGCCCAGCGTATCCGAAGGAGCAGCAAGACCGCCATCGCCGAAGCGTCCGGTTCGGTCGCACGGTAGGCGATGGCACCATCTCTCTCGGCAAGCGTCACCAGGCCGATCACATCGGCGGCCGGCACCAGTCCATCCGGCGCGGGCAGGTTGTCGCCGCGGACCAGGAAGCCATCCTGCCCCGCGTGCAAGATGCGATGGAGGACGAGGGAGCCGCTCATGGGCTGGCGGAAGGCGATCACGTCGCCGGCACGCAAGCCGCGCCGGGGCAGCGGCGAGAGCGTGACCACGTCGAGATCGCGGATGCAGGGGTGCATGCTGAAGCCGCGAGCCTGGAAGCGCACCGGGGCTCCCCGCGACAGGACAGCGTCGAGGATCTCCCCGAGTTGCGCCACGGGAAGCCCCAGCGGGCCGGCTTGGACAGCGTACTTGGTCGGCGTGGAGCTATCCAACAACCAAGATCTTTCTCTCGAGCAGCTCTTCCACCAGCCCAAGCACATCGGTCCGCAGCACGTCCTCGGATGCCTCGAATTCGGAAGAGAGATCCTTGACGACCTGCTCGATCGTCCGGGTGCCGTCGAGCCGGTCCCAGATGTCCTTGCCGGTGTCGTTGAGCGTGTAGAGCTCGTCCTCCATGTCACCGATGCCGGAGACCAGCGGGATGATGATGATCTGGCCGTCGATCACGCGAGCGACAATGTCGGCGGATGGGCGAGGGCGGGCGTTCAGGTCCACAGGGAGGCTCATCGCACCGGCTCTCCGCGGCTCGTCGGCGGGAAACTCCGCGCCAGGTCGAACAGCGCGGGCACGATCGCGCCGCTCCTGTCGAATCGCATTTCGTAGCAAGGGATCTCGTTCATCATGGTCTGCACCAGGTCCAGACTCTTCTGCCACCAGGCTGAGTCCACCACCGGCTTGATCATGCACGCCGCCAGCGTGGTCGCAAGGCGCATGCGATCCTCCACCCGCACCAGGCGATTCTCGTCGGACTTGGTCAGAAGCAGGATCGCGCGCAGCGGGGCCGAGGCCGCCGACACCCGCGGAATCTCGCCGTGGCTCCACGTGCCGTGGACGCGGAAGCCATCGGGCCAGCGGCGCACGATGTTGCGGTCATCGCACAGGAGCTGGCTGCGCCCATCGAGCAGTCCCGCGATGGTCGATTTGCCCGCCTCGGAATGACCGACGAAGACCAGACCCGCACCTTCGATGACGACGGCGGACGAATGCAGATAGCACGCCCGGCGGTCGGCCAGCACACGCGCCAGCACGATTTGGTCGGTGGGGGCCATGGTCAGAAATTCGAGGCCGCCGCGCAGGAAATGCTCGTCGGTGGGACTGTAGGTGGTGCCCCGGCCGTGCCCGCGGTCGAACTCGGCGAAATCGAGCGGGCGCGCGTCGTTCGGATCCACCGCGATGCCCAGGTAGAACCACGCGTCCCCGGTCTGGTACACCGCCCATGGGGCCCTGTGGTACACCTCTCGGCCGAGATCGCGGCCGACGAGATTGGGCAGGCCAAAGCGGTGGCGGATGTAGATGGTGTCGCTGCCCGGACCATCTACCGCGAAGCTCTCGAACTTGGGCGCGAAGGTCTGGCGCGTGATCGGCCGGTCGGCTTCCACCTGGAGCGTGATCCCGCCAATCCGGTACCAGCGACGGTCATCGTGGGATGGTTGGTTTTTGCTCATGAATCGGGCCGTGGAGGTCTGCCGCGACGGAGGTGGGAGTTCAACCTACAGGCAATTGGAACTGTGAGAAGCTGGATTCATCCATTAAGATTAAAGGCCCAAGGACCCTCAAATAGTCACGCGCCGTGCGGATCTCCTAGTCGATGACCGTCGATAGCATCTCATACCGTGAGTTCCACACGAAAGTGCGGGACGGCTGGTCGACCAAGCGTCTGCCCTCCTCCGGGATGATCGAAGTCACCCGGCGCTGCCCGCTCAATTGCGAGCATTGCTACGTCAACCTCGCGCTGCACGACGATGAAAACGCTCGCCGCGAGCTCAGCACCGCCGAGCACCTCCGCATCATCGACGAGATCGCCGAGGCCGGTTGCCTGTGGCTGACCTACACCGGCGGCGAGATCTTCGCGCGGGAGGACTTCCTCGAGATCTACACCCACGCCAAGCAGCGGGGGATGCTCGTCACCCTGTTCACGGGGGGCACGCTCATCACCCCGCAGATCGCCGACCACATGGCTGCCTGGCGACCCTACCTGGTCGAGATCACAATTTACGGCAGCACCCGCGAAACCCACGAGCGCGTCACCCGCGTGCCAGGTTCTTTCGACCGCTGCATGCACGCCATCCATCTGCTGTGCGAACGCAAGATTCCGCTCAGGCTCAAGACCATCGTCCTGACCCTCAACCAGCACGAGCTTGGACAGATGAAGGAGCTGGCCGAGAAGGACCTTGGGCTGAAGTTCAGGTTCGATGCCCTGGTCAGCCCGCGACTCGATTACTCGCAGCGGCCGCTCTCTTACCGCGTTGCCGCCAGCAAACTGGTGGAGCTGGAAATGCGCGACTCCGCGCAAGCGAACGGGTGGAAGGCCTTGGATCGAGAGTTCGCCGGTTGTTTCCCGACGCCCGTTCCCGCTCGCGACCTCTACTACTGCCAGGCCGGCCTCAGTGCCTTCGCGGTCGACGCCTATGGCGGCATGAACCTGTGCCTGTTCGCGCCGGGCGGGAAATACGATCTGCGCCGCGGAAGCTTCAAGGCGGGCTGGGAGGGCGCGGTCCTGAACGAGCGCACGAGAAAGCGATCACGTCCGACCAAGTGCCTGCCCTGCTCAATCCGACACCTGTGTGGAGCTTGTCCGCCCAATGGTGAGCTAGAGCATGCCGACCCGGAAGCCCCGGCTGCCTTCTACTGCGAGGTGGCTCACCTGCGGGCGCGCGCCTTGGAAGCTGTGGTGCAACCCCACGGTGAGTGCCAGTACTGTGTAGAGATTCGTGGAGGAGATATCAGTGCCAAGGAGTGAGGATGACAAGACGATGACGGCATCGACCGAGGCAGGGCGGAAGAAGCCCTATACGTCGCCCAAGCTAGTCAGCATCAAGCTCAGGCCAGAAGAGGCCGTCCTGGGCTCGTGCAAGGTGACAGCCCTAGGCGCAGGCAAATCGCCAAGCGGATGCACCTATTGCGGTGTGACATTCGGCGCCTCGTAGCTGCGATCGCCTTGTGAAGGGCGGACGCGAGAGGAGGATTGACATGAGAAACCCGGGAAGAAGCTTTCGGTGGTCGGCTGTGCTGGTGTCCAGCAAGGCCTTCGCGATCGGTCTTGGCATCCTTCTCCTGCTCCTTTCTGCGGGAAATGCCTACGCGCAGACTTGCACCGCGCCCACCACCACAAGCGAGCAAGGCTGGCTCGACGTGACCTGGACCGGCCCCGGCTGTACGGGCACGGGAAACTCGGGACAGCCCGTGCCTGGCATCGGCGCGGATGTGGTGATTCCGAGCGGCAGCACGATCCGGTGCGGCACCACGCCGACCCTGAGCACCCTGACCGTCAACAATGGTGGCGTCCTCAATATGGGAAGCGGGGTCGCCGCTGGAGCCCTTGTGATCAAGGGCAACCTGACGAACAACGGAACTATCCAGAACCGGCCCGCCACCACATGGGTGAACTCGATCACGGTTGGCGGAAAGTGGGTGAATAACGGGACTTTCACGCCCGGCACGACCACTCCACGGATCGATGTCATCTTGAACGGTACCTCGGGGCAAACAATCGGTGGAACAGTCGCGACGACCTTCAACAACCTGACGCTCTCCGCAACCAGCACCGTAACCCTGGGCCAGGCCGTGACGGTGAGCGGCGCGTTGACGCTGACCTCGGGCACCCTCGACGTGAGCACGTTCACGCTGACCGCGAACGGGGCCGTCACCTGCGGCAGCACCATCGCCGACAGTAGCGCGACCGGTACGTTCAGCTACGCGACCGGTGCCCAGAACGTGTGCGCGGGTAATTACGGCAACCTGACGTTCGGCAGTGGCGCCAAGACTCTGGCGACGACCGGCACGATCGGCATAGCGGGAGCCCTTAACCTGGGGACGGCGACCGTTACGGTGGGCACGAGCACTGTCAGCTTCAACGGGTCGGGAGCGCAGACCATTCCCGCGTTGCCCTACAACAACCTCACTATCGCAGGCAGCGGCACGAAGACCCTGGCCGGGAGTCAGGCCGTGGCCGGCACTCTTTCGCTGACCTCGGGAACCCTTGTCGTGGGCACGAACACGTTGACCGCGAACGGCGCCGTCACCTGCGGCAGCGGTACCATCAGCAGCGCCGCCGGCGGAACCGTCAGCTACCAGGCCGCGGGCGAGACCGTGTGCGCTGGAACCTACGGCAACCTGACCCTCAGCAACGTCGCCAGGACGTTGCAGCCGAGCGGGACCATCGCCATCGCGGGCACCTTCACGGTAGGGGCGACCGCACCGACCACGACCGGCAGCACCGTCAGCTTCACGGGGGCGGCAGGGCAGACCATACCCGCGTGGATCTACAACAACCTCACTATCGCCGGCACCAACACCGCGAGTCTGGTGGGCACCACGACCGTGAGCGGAACTTTTTCGCTCACCTCGGGCACCTTTTCCGTGAACACGAGAACTCTAAATTTGAACAGCACCGTGACATGCGGTGGGGGAGCTCTTACCAGCAGCGCCTCCGGAATCGTCAACTACGCGGCGGCCGGCGCACAGACGGTGTGTGCTTCGCTCAGCTACGGCGTCCTCAACACCAGCGGCAGCGGCACCAAGACCCTGGCCGGGAACGTCCAGACTGCCGGTGCCATCACGGTGGGCGCTGGAACGACCCTCAATCAGGGGTCCAGCACCTTCACCCTGAGAACGGGTGGCGTGATGACAGTCAATGGCGGGTTCACCAATAACGGTACGGGCACTCTTACCCTGGGAGGGAATCTCGTCAATAACGGCACCTTCCTGGTCGACGGCAGTGGCGGCGGCTGCAACACGGCGAACAACAAGGCCGCGATTGCTTCCTCCGCAGGCAACCGGACCTGGTCTGGGTCCGGTTCCTTCCAGCTTACCGATGTTACCATGAGTGGCCAGACCAGCGCCCTTGCCATCAAGGCCTTCAACGCCACCGGGGGTGGCGGTTCCATGACCTCGGTCGCCGACTGCACGGGCGCGCCCTTGGGGCCGACAGCGGTGCGGCTGGCCAGTTTCACGGTAACGGCTTACGGCAACCGGGTACTGCTGCGATGGCAGACGGCCATGGAAACCAACAACATCGGCTTCCGCCTGTATCGCGAGGCGGGCGACGCCTCCTCGCCGGTCACCCCACATCTGATCTCGGGCTCGGCCCTGATGGCGGGGCGCCGCGCGAGCGTGTCCGGCGGACGGTCTTATGTCTGGTGGGATGATTTGCCGTCGGGCGTTGATGCGCGCAAGACGCGCTACTGGCTGGCGGACGTGGATCTCCGCGGCGGACAAACCTTTCATGGGCCGGTCGTGTCCCAGTCGTCGAACGAACCATCACCCGACGTGCGCAATGCGCCCCACTTGCAGCAACTCGCCGGCTCGACGGGTGGATCGAGTGCCTCGCCAGGACCGGGTGGGCAGGGCGGACCGGCGGGACGTGTTGTGCACGGCCCCTCCTCGCCGACCACGCCAGATGCGACCGCGGCCCAGTGGGCGCTGGCGTCCGGTCGCGCCCTCAAGCTCGGGATCTCGCAGCCGGGATGGTATCAGCTGACCGGGAAGGATCTCCGGGACCACGGACTGGACGGCGATCCGGCCCATCTCCAGCTCTTCACCGACGGCCGGGAGATTCCGCTGGTTACCCGCGGTTTGGCGCGCGGCCGCACCATCGCCCCTGAGAGCACGGTCGAGTTCTACGCCACCGGGCTCGACAGCCAGTGGTCGAGCGAACGAACCTACTGGCTCGCGGCGGGAACCAGCGATGGCAAGCGGATCGGCAAGGTCAGCGCGCAGGGAACCGCCGCCGCGCCCGCGAGCTTCGCCTTCACCGTCGAGTCCGCGCCCAAGGTGATCTACTTCCCGGCGTTGATGAATGGCGACGGGGACAAGTACTTCGGGCCACTGGTATCCACCGATCCGTCGGCGCCGACCACCCTGGCGCTGGACGTGCGCCATGCGGATACGGCCGGCAAGGCGACCCTCGACGTGGCCATCCAGGGCGTGATGGATGGCGCGCACCTCGTCGGCGTTTCGCTCAATGGAAAACCGGTGGGCCAGGTCGAGCTTGCCGGGCAGACGCTTGGCACCGTGCACCTGCAGCTCGAACAGGCGGTTTCACTGGTCGAGGGTGCGAATCAGATCGGCCTCGTCGCCGAGGGTGGCGACATGGATCTCAGCCTGGTCGCCTCGGTCGGGTTGACGTACCAGCGGCGGTACGTGGCGGACGGGAATACCCTGGCCATGATCGCGCCAGGTGGCAGCCGCCTGGTAGTCGGCGGTTTCTCCTCGCCGCGCGTCCGTGTGATGGACGTGACCGACCCGGAGATCCCTTACGAGCTTGCCGCGACGGTGCAGAGCGACGGCAGCTCGGGCTATTCACTGGCGACGGCCGTGGCGGGCGCCGGTTCTCGCAACTTGGTCGCCTTCGCGGACGAGGCGATTGCCTCGCCCACCAGCCTCAAGACCAACAACCCATCGAGCTGGCACTCGGCTGACAAGGCGGCGA
>PNBO01000114.1:3138-3979 GCA_003136095.1 Myxococcales bacterium | reverse complement strand
CGATGCCGAAGGCGAAGAGGTTGGCCTCCCCGCCGCGCTCGCGAATGAAGCGGAAAGCCTGCGCCTCGACGCCCACGTAGCCATCGGTGGCCACGACCACGGTGCGCGACACGCCCTTACCCACGCGCGGGATGCCGTACGCCGCTTGCAAGCCGCCCATCAACTCGGTGCCGCCGCTGCCGTGCTGCTTGAGGATGACGTCGATGCCCTCGCGGATGTTCTCCTCGGTCGCGGGCCGCGAGCCCTTGGGGCTCCACACGAAGTTGTCGCCCGAGAAGCACACGATGTTGAAGTGGTCGGTCGGGCGCAGGCTGGGCAGCAGGTGGCGCATCAGCTCCTTGCTGGTCTCGAGGGGGAACCCGTGCATGGAGCCGGAGGTGTCGAGCAGGAAGATGTACTCGCGGCCTGGGATGTCGGCCAGGGTGGGGCGCTTGGGCGGCTCGACCAGCAGGGCGAAGAATTTCTCGGCGGAGTAGGGCAGGCCCGCGGCCGGCTCCTCGAATTGCAGCAGGCCAGTCTCGATCTTGTCGCCGGCCAGGCGGTAGCGCAGCACGAAGTCCTTATTGCCGCCGCCGGTCTGATCGAGCGTGACGTCAGCCGTCGACGGGCCGGCGTACTTCACCGCGATCTTGTGCGAGGGCGACGAGACGTCCTTGAGGCCGATGCCGGTTTGCAGGTGGACCTTGACGTCCCACGCGTAGGGCTCGGCGTTGCCCTCGGAGAGATGGGGATTGGCCATCCATTGATCGGTCTTGGGATTGGCGCCGCCGGCGTAGCGCGGGCCCACCACCGTGGGGTAGACGAATTCGTAGACCGAGTCCTCCGGAACCAACAGCTCGCT
>PNBO01000114.1:0-3128 GCA_003136095.1 Myxococcales bacterium | reverse complement strand
TCGTACTGGGCTCGCGCCTCGGCCTTGCGTTCGATCTTGGCCTCGACGGTGCGCTGCCCGATCTTCATGCGCATGGCGTGTACGGCGGCGCGCGTGCTGGCCGGGAAGACGTAGATGGCCTCGATGGTCTTGCCGCCGGTGTTCTCGAAGACCTGATGGATCTTCACCGCCGCGATGACGCCGGCGATGTTGGCCTCGGCCCAGGTTTTCTTGAGCGGGACCTGGTCTTTCTCGGGATCGCCGCCCGCCACGTAGAGGTAGGGCGACAGGCTGTGCTGGGCGCCCTCGGTGCCGGGATTTTCCGGGAACTGCATGCCCACCGGCCCGCTGTACTGCAAGGCCTTGATGACCTGCGTGGGACTGACGGCAACGGGCTTGGCCTTGGGGCTGTCCGCGGCCGCGGCGGCCGCGACGGCGGACAAACAGACGGCCAGGGAAACCGCGAGGTATTGGGGCGATGGACGATGGCGCATGGTCAGACCTCCTGCCCCGGGGTGGGCAACGCTGCCGGGGTCGGTAAGGATGAACGCACGAGCCGGGAAAAGGATCTACCCGATCCGAAATAGGCGCTGGATCGCGGGCGCCAGGTCGGAGGTGACCTCGACCACCGCGTCGGGGGTTTCGGCGGCCAGCGGCTCCCGGGCACTGAACCCCCAAGCGACGGCGATGGCGGCGGTTCCGGCCTCGCGCGCGGCGCGAATGTCGGGCGAGGTGTCGCCGACGTAGACGGATTCCGAGCCGTCCACGTGCGCCGCCTTGAGCAGGCGCCGCAAGCGCGTGGATTTGCCAAAGATGCTGGCGCCGGCGACGATGGTGGGGAAGAGATCGAGGTCGTGACGGGCGAGGAACCCGTGCACGTTGGCCAGGGAGTTGGACGTCACGATGGCGAGGTGGTGGCCGGCCCTGGCCACCTCGCGTAGCGCCTCGCCGATGCCGGGCACGGGCGTCACGGCATGGAAGTGATCCATTAGATCCGCGCGCACGGCGATCATCAGGCGGGGCAGCTTCCACATGGGAATGCCCAGGACGGCCATGAGCTGGCCCGCGCCCATGCGCCGCAGCTCGNNGTTCCGTCGAAGTCGAAGATGGCGAGCGAACGCCCCATGGTGAGACCGCACGGGGTTATATTCACGACCCGCGGAATTTGCGACAGCGAACTGGGGTTTGCTAGCGGCCTTTGCTCGGGGTAAAGGTCAGCAGAACGGTGCCGGCAGTCGAGCCCTCGGGGCGCGGGGCGATGGATTTCCCGGTCAGCTTCTTGGCGAGGGCGGCGGCCACGTCGGACGCGGGGCCGGTCGGCTCGGCGGCCGTGACTTTGCCCGCGCCGTCGATGGCGATGCGCAGGCCCGCGCCGTTCCCCGAGGAGCGCGGCGGGCACGGCCAGGACTTCGGCCCACGCTGGACGAAGGCGAGGGCGGCGCGCAGATCGCCGATGTCACGTGGGTTGGCCGGTTTGCCGTCGACCGCGCAGGCCGCCGTGGGCTTGCCCCCGCCAGCCTTGCCCTTGCCGGGCCGGCCGCCGTCCTCCGTGGGCAGCCCGGCCAAGGGATCGTCGGGCACCTGCCGGCGCGGGCGGATGGGATTTCCGTCCANNCAAGGGGGCAGGCAGACAGACGAGCAGGGTGAAGACGCGCGCGTGTCGCATGGCGGACCTCCTACCCCGGGGTGGGTTGGCGAAACCCCAGGGCCACGGATCCTCGAACGCACGGGCGCGAGAAAAGATCTATTCTGATGGGAACCCTGGGAGGGTTCCCAAACCCTCCCGCGATGCTTCGCTGCCGGCAAAGCCGGCAGCGAAGCACGCGTCTACGTCTTCGTGCGCTCTAGCCGCCGCCGCAACTCCTCGAGCTCGGCGTTGAGCCGGCCGAGCCGCCGCCCTACCGTGAAGACGTAGCCNNNNGTGAAGGACAGCAGCGAGAGCCAGAAGGCGCCGCGCATGCCGGGCCCCAGCGTGGACACGACCGTGGTCTGCGGATGGATGCTGCGGAAGAAACGCACGCTGAAATAGACCAATGGAATGTCGACGGCGGCGAAGAGGGCCAGGGCCGCGGCCAGTCGGCGCGCGGAGGTGCCGCCGTAGCGCCGGGCCAGCACGTAGGCGACCAGCATCAGCCAGAGCAGCAGCGACGACGTGAGCCGCGCCTCCCACTGCCAGTACACGCCCCACGCCGCTTTGGCCCACAGCGGGCCGGAGACCAGCACGCACATGCCGAAGAGCACGCCGAGCTCGGCGGCGGAGAGGGCGATGCGATCGCCGCGCTCGGAGCCGCGAAAGAGGTACGCGATGCTGCCGCCCGCGCAGACGAGGGTGGACAGCATGAGCAGCCAGGCGCAGGGCACGTGGAAGTAGAAGATCTTCTGCACCAGGCCCATGACGCTTTCGAGCGGCGCCTCGGCGACGGCCAGACAGGCGAGGAAGAGCAACAGGAAGGCGCCACCGCAGGCGGCGAGGAATCGCGTCGATGTCGGGGCGGGCGTGGTCGGCATGGTGGGCAATGATAGCGCGGGCGGGCGGTTCACTCGCCGGAGACTACGGGTGCGAAAACCCAGAGGCCCAGCAATATGTAGATGACGTCAGTGGCCAAAAGGAAACGCACCCAGAAGGCGACCGGCTCCAGATCCGGGGCCAGCGGGTCGAACATGCACGCCGTGGCCCGGCTGGCGGCGAGCAGCACGGGGATGACGACGGGGAAGAGCAGGGCGCCGAGCAGGGCCTCGCGGTTGCGCGAGCGCAGGAGCGCGGCGGAGAACACCACCCCGGTAGCGGCGAACCCCAGCGTGCCGAGCAGAAGCACGAGGGCGAGCCAGCCGGGGTGGGCAAAAACCTCGGCCGAGAAGAGCACTCCGACCAGCATCACGAGCACCACCTCGACCGCCAGCATGAGCAGCGAAACCGCGAGGAGCTTGCCCGCGTAGATGGCGGCGCGCGGTGCCGGGGAAAGCAGGAGGGCGCGGATGGCTTCGTTCTCGCGCTCGCGGTCGAGCACGCGCGCCAGGGCCACCGTGCCGGTGAAGAGCGTCGCGGCCCACAGCACGCCCGCCGCCGTGATGGGGCCTTGCGCGGGGTCGGTGGCGTTCGACAGGGCGAAGGAAAAGACCAGCACCACCAGCGCCGCGGAGAAGCCCAT
>PNBO01000357.1 GCA_003136095.1 Myxococcales bacterium | reverse complement strand
CCTGGCTGTGGCGGGCGGACGCCATCGCCGACCTGAGAACGAGCATGGCCTACGCGAGCTACTACACCAACTGCCTGCCCTTCGAGGTGAAGCTGGCCAATGCCTCGCTCAAGACCCTGTTCTTCGTGGCCATCAACGTCGGGCTGATGATTCCGGTGGCCATGCTCGTGACGCGAGGACGGCGCCGGGATCCCGTTTGGCAGCAGGGGGCGGGCTGTCTGCTCGTCAGTTGGTTGCTCGCCAGTTTCATCGCCGTGGGCGCAGGCGGGCGCTTCTATCCCCACTACTTCATCCAGGCGTTGCCGCCGCTGGTGGTGATGGCCGCGCGGCAGCTCACGCTCTGGCGGCAGGAGNNGACCGCCAGGTGTGGCCGCGCTCGGCCTGGCACCAGGATCGCTATCAGGCGGTGGCCAGCTACCTGCGGGAACATACGCGGCCCGAGGCGCGCATCTTCGTGTGGGGCAATTCGCCCGAGATCTACCTCTACGGCCAGCGCCGCATGGCGACCCGCTATATGTCCATCAACTACCAGACGGGGCGGGTCTGGGGCACGCCCGCGAACGATCTCGGCGGCCAAGCCTACCGCGATCGCGTCCCGGCGCAAACCTGGGACAACCTCATGGCGGACCTCGAACGTAACCTGCCCGAATTCATCGTGGACGCGGCCGCTGGCAAGCTCGACAAGATGGACGACGAGCCCATCACGCGCTACCCGCGCATCGCGGCCTTCGTCGACCAGCACTATCGGCTCGAGGCGACGGTGCTCTCCGTGCCGCTCTACCGCAGGTTGTGAGACCGGCTACTGGCGAGTCTGGGTGCCCAGGAAGACGGGTAGCGACATCTGGTTGATCTGATCCAGCAACTCCTCGATGCCGTCGATGTGGTGATCCTCGTCGTTGAGGATTCCCGCCAGGATCTCACGGGTGGCGACGTCCTTCAGCTCGCCAGCCTGGACGATGGCCTCGTTGTAGGCGCGGATGGCGTCGGCTTCGGCGCTGCGGTCGTTGGCCAGTTGCCCGGCCACGTCGGCGCCAATCGTGATCTTGCGCAACTGCGAGACGATGGGAATTCCCTCGAGGAAGAGGATGCGTCCGATCAGCTTCTCGGCGTGCTTCATCTCGTCGATGGCGCGCTTCTCGAAGTGCTGGTGCAGTCTGTCGTAGCCCCAGCTGGCGCACATCTCGGAGTGGACCATGTACTGGTTGATGGCGGTCAGCTCGTCGGAGAGCAGGGAGTTCAAGGTGGCGATGATCTTGTCGTTGCCCTTCATGGCCCAGACCATAGCACCACCGCCCACATATTGAGAATGCGCAACCATGAGCGGGAAGCGCGAACTGGACGAATCGCGCGACTCTGGACAGACTCCCACCGTGGGCATCGAGCCGAACTTGCCAGGGGCTGTCGCCATCCTTCCCGCCGGCGATCGCGCAACGGTCGCGGCCGCGGTGGAGGTGTTGTCGGGGCGCGGGACCCGGCGGGGGCTGGCGCGCCTTACGCCGTTCCTCGGGCCGGCCATCGTAGCGTCGGTGGCGTACGTGGATCCCGGCAACTTCGCCACCAACCTGCAGGGCGGCTCCCAGCTCGGCTACACGCTATTGTGGGTCGTGGTGGCCAGCAACTTGATGGCCATGCTGGTGCAGACCCTCGCGGCCAAGCTGGGCATCGCCACTGGATGCAACCTGGCCGAGCACTGCCGGGAGCAGTTCCCGCGCTGGTTGAGCCTGGCGCTGTGGGTGGTGATGGAGATCGTGGCCATGGCCACCGATCTGGCCGAGGTGCTGGGCGCGGCGCTGGGGTTTCATCTCTTGTTTGGCATGTCGATGGGGGCGGCGGGGGCGTGCACGGCGTTGGCGACCTTCCTCATCCTGGGCGCGGATCGATTGGGCTTTCGCCGCCTGGAAGGCGTGATCACGCTCCTGGTGGCGAGCATCGCCGTCTGCTACCTGGCCGAGCTGATTCTGGCGGGGCCGGACTGGCGGCAGGTCGCGTACCACGCGGTCGTGCCGAGCTTCGGGGGCCAAGCGGGGCTGGTGCTGGCGGCCGGCATTCTCGGCGCCACGGTCATGCCCCATGTGATCTTCCTGCACTCGGCCCTGACCCAGGGGCGCATCGTAGTGACGGATGCGGGCGCCCGCTGGCGGCTGCAACGCTACCAGATCCTCGACGTGGTCATCGCGATGAGCGTGGCGGGCGCCATCAACGCGGCCATGTTGATCGTGGCCGCCTGCACGTTTCATCAACGCGGGTTGACCCACGTCGATGCCATCGATCAGGCCTATGTTACTCTGCAGCCGTTGCTGGGATCGGCGGCGGGCAGCTTGTTCGCCCTCGCGCTGGTGGCGGCGGGGTTGTCCAGCTCGGCCGTGGGGACCCTGTCCGGGCAGGTCATCATGCAGGGGTTCGTGCGTCGCCATATCCCGGTATGGCTGCGGCGGGCGCTGACCATGCTGCCGGCCCTGCTGGTCATCGCGATCGGAATCGATCCCACGCGCACCCTGGTCTTGAGTCAGGTGGTGCTCAGCTTCGCCTTGCCATTCGCGGTGGTGCCGCTGGTGCTCTTCACCAGCCGTCGCTCCCTCATGGGCGAGCTGGTCAATCGCCGCCCCACCGTCGTCCTGGCGTCGGTGGTGGCCGGCCTGGTCGTGGCGCTCAATCTGTATTTGCTCGCACGGACTTTGGGGGGAGCATGACCATGAAGTTCACGCATCTTCTGCTTCCGCTCGACGGCACCCAGATGGCCGAGCGGGTGATTCCGGTGGCGCGCGGGTTGGCCGAGCTTGGCGCGGCCCGCATCACCCTTCTGCACGTGCTCGAGTACGCGGCGCCGGAGCGCAAGCACGGTGAGCGCCACCTGCGCGAGGTGGCCGCGGCCGAGGCATACCTGCGTGGCCTGGCGGCGCGGGAGCTCGCCGGCCTGCCGCATGTGGACTTCCACGTGCACGACGAGGCGGTGCGGGACGTGGCCGCCAGCCTGGCGGAGCACGTGCAGGAGTTGGCGCCCGATCTGGTCGTGATGTGCGCGCACGGCAACCAGTGGTGGAAGGAGTGGCTGCAGGGCAATCTCGCGCGGCGGGCGCTACACGCCTCCACGCGCCGCTCGCTGGCCGAGGCACGCGTGCCGGTGCTGCTGGTCCAGCCTGGCGCCGACGGTCAGGTGGCCTTTCCGTTCCATCGTATCCTGGTCCCGCTCGACGGTTCCAACGCGCACGAGCAGGGGCTGGTGCCCGCCGCCAAGCTGGCCATCCAGTTGCAGATCCCCATGTTGCTTTTCACGGCGATTTCTCCCGGCGCATCGCTGCGCGGGAGCCATGCGGCCGCGACGGCGTTTCTGCCCCGGACCAGCCAGGAGGTGCTCCGCATCGCCGAGGAGGAGGCCGCTGCTCACCTGGAAGGCCACGTGCGGGACTTGCGGGCCGCGGGCGTGGACGCCGCAGGACGGGTCGCGCGCGTCGAGCCGGCCCGCGGCATCCTGCAAACCGCGGAGGAGGTCAAGGCCGATCTCATCGTGCTCGGTACCCACGCCCTGAGCGCAACCCAGGCCTTCTGGGCCAGGAGCGTCACCCCGCGTATCCTGCAGATGTCGCGCACATCCTTCCTGCTGGCCCCCGGCCAAGACGGCTGAGTCGGTTCAGACGCGGCCGTCGGTTCCTGCCGACTCGTCGAAAGTCCGATAGTATCCGGTGGCGCCAGCTAAAACCGGCATACCGGTGACGCATTTGGGTATGACCGGTGTTGATCCCGGAGGCTAAAAGGTACATATAGAGGCCCGAACCGACGGAAAGAGAAAGCCAGCCGAAATGAAGAAGCCCTTGCGCGGCGCCATCGTTGGATACGGTTTCATCATGGAGAAGGGCCACTTCTCCGCCTACCGCCAGCGCATGGAGCGGGCCAGGGCCGAGGGGCGGGCGCCTGACGTGGAGATCGTGGCCCTCGCGGATGTCTGCCGCGAGCGCCGCGAGCTAGCGGCGCGGCAATTCCCGGGGCTGCGGACCTACGCCGACTTCCTCGAGCTTCTCGACGCCGAAGCGGACAACCTGGATTTCGTCGACATCGCCACGCCGCCGTCCAAGCACGCCGCCGTGGCGCGCGCCGCGCTGGGCAAGGGACTGCACGTCCTGTGCGAAAAGCCGCTGGCCACCACCATCGCCGACGCCCGCGACATGCTGGAGTGCGCCGTGGCGGCGAAGCGCGTGCTCTACCCTTGCCACAACTACAAGCACGCGCCGGTGATACGCAGCGTGCGCAAGATCATCGACTCAGGCGCCATCGGCCAGGTGCACCTGGTCACCCTGCAGACTTTTCGCAATACGCATGCCCGCGGCGTGCCCGAGTGGCGGCCGGATTGGCGGCGCGAGCGGCGGCACTCGGGCGGCGGCATCGCCATGGACCATGGCAGCCACACCTTCTACCTGGCCTTCGAATGGATGCGGGCCTATCCCACGGCCATTTCGGGCCGCATGTCCAACATGAGCAGCTACGACACCGAGGACGACTTCTCGTGCAGCCTGAAGTTCCCGACGGGCGTGGCCTCGGCCCACCTGAGCTGGCAGGCCGGGATGCGCAAGGTGATCTACACCATCCACGGCAACCACGGTGCCATCCGCGTCGAGGACGATGCCATCGAGGTGTCGCGCAACCGGGCCGGTCACGTGGTGGGCGCGGCCCACGTCGACTGGCAGTTCGAACGCCACGAGATCCCGTCGGACTGGATGGATTCGAGCCACGTCACCTGGTTCGACACGCTCTTCGATGGATTCAAGAAGTCGATTGCCGAGGGCGAATGGGTGGGCAAGGAGGCCGAGGAATCGTTCCTTTGCATCCAGCTCATCCAGACCGCGTACGCCTCCGCCCAGCAGGGCTCGCGCGAGCTGCCGCTACCCGAGCTCGATCTGACCGAGCAAGTATCGACGCGCGAGAGCCTGGCCTAGCGTGCTCAGCACGCCATCACCTTTCGCACCCGGGCCAAGCAGATCTCCGGCCAACTCCTTCGCTATGGCCTGGCATCCGCGGCAAGCCTGGGGCTAAATGGACTGGGTGAACCCATCTTCATCAGCTACATCGCCTTGCGCCACGGGCTGGGCCGCGTCTTGGTGTCCAGTACCGTGAACAAAGCGTGGAATTACCCCATGCAGCGCTATTTCGTTTTCGCCGAGCGCCAGCCCGTCAAGGAGGTCCCCGCGTGAGCGCCATCATCAATCCGTCGCAGCCCAAAAACCAGCGCGCGCGCCTGACGGGTCCGGTGCCCGGCCCCAAGAGCCAAGAGCTGCGGCGCCGCGAGGACGCGCACATGGCGCCCGGGCTGCAAGGCTACGCCGTGATGGCCGGCATCGCCGTGCAAGAGGGCCGGGGCAGCTCCGTGACGGACGTGGATGGCAACACCTATCTCGACTTCATCGGCGGCATCAACGTCAATGCCCTCGGGCACTCGCACCCGCGTTTCGTGGCGGCGATCCAGGCGCAGGTCGCCGAGGCCTCGGTGGGCTCCTTCACCTCGCCGGCGCGCGTGGAGCTGGTGGAACGGCTGGCCGAAAAGCCGCCGGCGCCGGGGGTGCACCGCTTGCAGCTCTATTCGGGCGGCACCGAGGCGGTGGAGAGCGCCCTGCGCCTGGCCAAGTCGCACACGGGCAAGCATGAGTTCATCAGCTTCTGGGGTGGCTTCCACGGCAAAACCATGGGTTCGCTCTCGCTCATGGGATCGACCTTCAAGCACGGCTTGGGGCCGATGGTGCCCGGCTCGCACCAGGTGCCCTATGCCAACTGCTACCGCTGCCCCTTGCGCGTGGAATACCCTGGTTGCGGCCTGGCCTGCGCCGAGTTCGCCCGGCAGTACGCCAAGACCGCGACCGCTGGGGCGGTGGCGGCCTTTGTCGTCGAGCCCATGCAAGGCACGGCCGGCAACGTCATTCCCCCCAAGGAATTCCTGCCCGCGATTCGCAGCATCGCCGACGACATCGGCGCCCTGCTCATCGCCGACGAGATGATCACGGGCTTCGGCCGCACCGGGCGGCGCTGGGGTGTCGATCATTCGGGCGTGCGCCCCGACATCGTGACCATCGGCAAGGCCTTCGGCGGCGGCTTCCCGGTGTCCGGGGTGCTGACCACCGACGCGATCTCGCAGGCCAAACCGTGGAGCGTGCCCTCGGGCTCGTCTTCGAGCTACGGCGGCAATCCCCTGGCGGCGGCGGCCGCGGCGGCAGCCTTGCGCATCATCGACGAGGAGCGCCTGGAGGATAACTCACGCAAGGTCGGAGAGGTGATGTTGCGCGAGCTTGAGGGCTTCGCCGAGCGCTTCCCGTTCGTCGGCTTGGTGCAGGGCTCGGGCCTCTTCCTGCGCATCGAGCTGGTCAGGGACCGCAAGACCCGAGAGCCACTACCGCGTTCGATCACCGAGCGCATCTTCATGGAATGCGTGCGCCGGGGTCTGCTGACCATGGCCTACAGCGCGAGCTTCCGGTTGCAGCCGGCACTCACCATTGACGAGGCGACGACGAAAAACGGCCTCGCCATCCTGGGGGAGGTCTTCGAAGTGGCAACGCGTGAAAAGTGGTGGATGTAGCCTACCCGGCGGCCTCCGGAACGATCACGTCGAACCCTTCCATTTCAGCCACGCTCGCCAGTTGTCTGTCTCCGGTGACGAACGGCCAGCGTGGTCGCTCCTTGGAGATGACCAAGGCTGCGGCCAATTGAAGGGCATCGGCGGCTCGTAGGGGATGAATGGCCAAGACGCGCTCGGCCCGCGCGCGCACGGCCACCAGGCCGTCGACCTCGATCCAGCTTGCTGCCATGGCATCGAGTCGTCGAACGGCCTGAACCGCCCCGGATTGCGCCATGTCACCCTCGCGGACCCGACGCCAAATCGCGGACAGCACCTCCACGCGGGACAAAGCCCAGACTACGACGGCGCGATCGGCGCGCAGCAACCGTCGACAGGTCACGCTGCCCGCCTCTTCGACGATCAGGGGAACGATCGCGGAGGAATCCCAGAATCGCATTCAGCGACCTGCCCGGCGCTCGTTTAGCAAAGTGGCCGATACGCTTCTTCCCCGTACCGGCGGGCCTGGCTTGAAAATCAACTCGGGTACCCGAACCCGACCCCTGCGGATGAGCCCTGCCCGCTCCAGCGCCCGCAGATCCCCGTCATCGGCTTCATCGGGCGAATCGTCGCTGATCGGTACCAATTCGGCCACGGCTACGCCGCGCACCTGGATGCGCACCGACTCGCCATGCCTGACCCGCTCGATATGCCGAGACAGGTGGGCCTTCGCCTCGGACAGACTGACCATCTTCATCAGACTAGTTTGGTCAGATCAGCGAGCAGGTCGCAAGCGGGAACCCTCATCCCGCGATAGCCGCAGAGGGTCGCGGCCGCAGCCGTGGCCGTGCCGTGGCCGGAGTGATCTCGTCGGCCACGGCCACGACCACGACGACGTCTACGTCTACGACCACCATCCATCGCTCCAACTGGGTGGCGCGTCCGTCGTGGAAAGGCGTCTCTTACTGCCGCCTTCCGCGACATCGCTGCGCTTGTCGCGGGAGTATGTGGGCCGGAAAGAAATGGGGCTTCCAGATCAGGATCCGAACCCCTGCTTGCGCTCCATCTCTGCGCTCTCTGTGCTCTCTGTGGTGAAAAATCCGGAAAGTGCTGCCACAAAGGAGGGGCGGCTTACGTGTTGCCGTTGGCGCCATTGGCGCGGCCGCGCCACCACAGCAGCGCCGCGGGCAGGACGACCACGGCCACCGTGAGACAGGTGATCTCGCCCAAGACCGCGAGGAAACCGAAGGAGTAGAGGCCGAGGTTCTTGGCCACCAACAGCGAGGAGTAGCCGATGATGGTGGTGACCGAACACAGGCTGACGGCGCCGCCCGTGCCGCGGATGGCGCCGCCCACGTCGCGGCCGCCGTCGCCCATGAAGCGGGCCATGACGTTCACCGCGTAGTCCACGCCGATGCCGAAGGTGATGGGGAAGGCGACGAAGTTGATGAAGTTGATCTTGATCCGCATGGCCATGCACAGGGCCAGCATCCACAGCACGCCGACGAGCAGCGCGGAT
>PNBO01000445.1 GCA_003136095.1 Myxococcales bacterium | reverse complement strand
GACATCTTCTACATCCACTCGCGTCTGCTCGAACGCGCCACCCGCTTGCGCCCAGAGCTCGGCGGCGGCTCGCTCACCGCCTTGCCCATCATCGAAACCGAAGCGCAGAACATTTCCGCCTANNATTCCGACCAACCTGATTTCCATCACCGACGGACAGATCTACCTGTCGCCCTCCCTTTTCGAACTGGGCGTTCTGCCTGCCGTCGATGTTGGCAAATCCGTTTCGCGTGTCGGTGGCAAGGCGCAACGGGCGGTCTACCGCGCGGTGGCCGGTGACCTCAAGCTTGCCTACGCCCAGTTCGAGGAGCTAGAGACCTTCGCCCGCTTCGGGGCTCGCCTTGATGACAACACCCGCAAGATCATCGAGCATGGACGGCGTATCCGCGCCTGCCTCAAACAGCCGGAGTTTTCCCCTGCGTCGGTACCCGCGCAGATCGCCGTTCTGCTGGCCTTGACGGCGGAGCTCTTCGACCCGGTTCCGCTTGACAAGATGATCGACGCCGAGCGCGCTGTGCAAACGGCGGCGTCGGGCATTCCGCCCGAAGTGTGCGCACGATTCGAGACCGCCACGAAGTTGAGCGATGAGGACCGCAAAGCGATTCTTGAAATCGCCCGCCAGGCCCTCGCACCGTTCCAACTCAAGCCCGAACCTAAACCCGAGGCCAAGACCGAGCCCAAACCCGAGGCCAAGACCGAACCTAGACCCGAGGCCAAGCCCGAACCTAAACCCGAGGCCAAGACTGAGCCCAAACCGAAACCCGGCGCCAAGCCGGTAGCCCCAATGGAGGTCACCGCCAAGCCCAAGCCGGAGCTCAAGGAGAAGTCTTGAGCGACACCACCGCGAGCCTGCGCCGAAAACTCAAGAGCGCTGGTGACCTCCAATCCGTCGTTCGCACGATGAAGACCTTGGCTGCCTCCAGCATCGGACAATACGAAAGATCGGTGCGCGCATTGGCCGACTACTATCGGACCGTGGAGTTGGGATTGGGCGCGTGCTTTCGGGAAAGTGCGACCGCATCTCGGCTCGCAAGGAGGAACGACCATGCCGAGTCGGGTGAGCTTGGGGCGGTTGTGTTTGGATCCGACCAGGGACTGGTGGGACAGTTCAACGACGTCGTGGCCGACTTTGCGGTTAAGACACTTGCGGCCCTGCCCGGCAAACCCCAAGTGTGGGCCGTTGGTGAACGCGTTCACGCGCGTCTGGCGGACGCGGGCCTACCGCTCATGGGCCTCTTTCCCGTGCCGAATTCCGTTCAGGCCATCACCCCGCTGGTAGGGCAGATTCAAATCGAGAGCGAAGCCCATCGCGCCCAAGGCGACTACGGGCGAGTCTATGTCTTCCACAACCGTCCGAAGTCCGGGGCGGTCTACGAGCCAGTCAGTCAACGATTGTTGCCGCTCGATGTGCAGTGGCAAGAAGGCTTGGCCAAGGTCGGCTGGCCGACGGGAAGCTTGCCCGAGGTCATGGGCAGCAGCAGCACCACGCTGCGCTCACTCATTCGCGGCTATCTCTTCATCTCACTTTTCCGAGCGTGCGCCGAATCCCTCGCCAGCGAGAATGCGAGCCGCTTGGCCGCAATGGAGCGTGCCGACAAGAACATCGACGAATTGCTGGAGAGTCTCAACGGTTCCTTCCATCGCTTGCGCCAGAGTGGCATCGACGAAGAGCTGTTCGACGTCATCTCCGGCTTCGAGGCGCTTTCAAAAGAAGAGACGCATCCGGTCTCTGGATGAACAAAGCCCCTGTTTCTCGACGAGCCATGCCTATCCCAAGACCACCACGAAACGCCGGCGGGAACCCAAAGCAATCCACTGCCAGCTCTGACCGAGCGGAGATCAACATGATGAAGGCCACCCAACTGCTACACGACCTGGGCCAGAGCCTCTGGCTCGACAACATTACGCGCGATCTGCTCAACAATGGCACGCTCAAACGGTATATCGACGAGCTGTCTGTGACCGGGCTGACCTCGAACCCGACAATCTTCGATCACACCATCAAGAGCAGTGCCGCCTACGACACCGCGATTCGCGAGGGCCTGGCGAAGGGAAGAGCCGGCGAGGTCCTGTTTTTCGATCTGGCCCTCGACGATCTCGCCCGGGCCGCCGACCTCTTCCGGCCGGTTCATGAGGGCACAAACGGCGTGGATGGATGGGTGTCGCTCGAGGTGTCGCCGCTGCTCGCGCATGAAACGGCCAAGACCGTCGTCGCCGCCAAAGCGCTCTCTTCGCGAGCCGGACGTCCCAACCTGTTCATCAAGATCCCTGGCACCAGGGAAGGTCTGCCGGCCATCGAGGAGGCGATCTTCGCGGGTGTACCGGTCAACGTGACGTTGCTGTTTTCGCGCGAGCAATACGTGGCGGCGGCTGAGGCGTATTTGCGCGGCATCGAACTGCGCATCGCCGCCGGGCTCAATCCCCAGGTCGGCTCCGTGGCCTCGATGTTCATCAGCCGTTGGGATGCCGCCGTGGCGGGCAAAGTTCCGGCGACGCTAAGCAACCGCCTCGGCATCGCCGTTGCCGGCCGCATCTACCGGGCGTACCTCGACCAGTTGAGCAACCCGCGCTGGCAGCGCGCGTACAATCACGGAGCCCGACCGCAACGGCTGCTGTGGGCCAGCACCGGCACGAAGGATCCCCAAGCCTCCGACATTCTCTACATAAAGGCGCTCGCTTCCCCTTTCACGGTGAACACGATGCCCGAGGCGACGCTAAAAGCCCTCGCCGATCACGGGGAACTTGGTTCCACCATGGCACCAGACGGTGGCGATTGCGAACAGGTCTTGGGCGAGTTCGCGAAGTCAGGCATCCATGTGGACGCCCTGGCTGCCCGCCTACAGGACGAGGGCGCAAAAGCGTTCGTGAAATCCTGGAACGACTTGCTAGCGGTGATCGCATCCAAGAGCGACGCGCTCAAGAAGATGGCCTAGAGATGAACCCCAAAGCCCCAGGGGCAAACGCGTTGACCACACCGGAGGGCTGATGCGCATTGGAGTAGCTGCAGACCATGGTGGCTTTGAGTTGAAGACGAAGCTGACGTCGGCCCTCAAGGCCGCCGGCCATGACGTGGTGGACTTCGGTGCGCATGAACTGGTTGTAGGAGATGACTACCCGGATTTTGTGGAGCCCCTGGCCAGGGCGGTGGCGAGAGGCGAGGTCTCCCGAGGCTTGGCCATCTGCGGCAGCGGGGTCGGGGCCTGCGTCGTGGCCAACAAGATACCCGGCGTGCGGGCGGCGTTGATCACGGAGTCCTTCTCCGCTCACCAAGGTGTAGAGGACGACAATATGAACGTCATGTGTCTAGGTGGCCAGGTCACCGGGGAGGCTCAATCCTGGGAGTTGGTCCGGACCTTCCTGAGCGCCCAGTTCAAGGGGGACGAACGCTTCAGGCGCCGTCTTGCAAAAGTGGCGGCGTTGGAAAGGGGGGAGCTGTAAACGTCCGCTTGGCCAGCTTCAGCGCCAGCAGCGTTTCGTCCGGGATGTTCAGACGCCCAGCCGTGGTGAGATATTCTTGCCACGCTCTTGCCACGACGGCCGACTTTTCGACGCCTTTGCGCAGCAAGTCGTGGCTCGGGACGGTGCGACCCGCACCGAGTCGCCCCCCTGGGAATCGCCGGGGAACCAGAGCCAGGCCGGGTCGCGCCTGGTCTTCTCCTAATGGATCGCACCCCACCCCCTGCCCCATCGACAGCAGGGGAGCCACGATTCCGCCCATGCACAGAAGTTCGCGCTCCCTCACCCATTCCCGCCTTCATCACCTCCTTCCTGGCGCTCACATCCACGGCGGACTCTTCATTACCTACGAAGACTCCTTCAACCGACGTGCATGTTTCACCCCCCTTCCGCCGGCCGGTCGGTCGGGCGACCGACACGGCGCGATTTCAGGAAATCCACGAGATCGCCCTGCGCGACGCGAATGCAGTTCATCACCCGCACGTGCCGCAATTCGCCGCGAGCACAGAGCGCGTAGACGCTACTTCGCGATACTCCGAGGCGCTTGGCCACCTCGCAAACCCTCAGGAAGTTTCGAGATGTGTCCTCAGAACCTGGTAGCAAAGTGGTAGCAAAAGATCGCGAAAAGTCTGCATTTCGCTGCAAACCGTTGGACTCGGCGGGCTCCCGAAAGGGAGAGATTCCAACAGCTTGCGACTCTTGACCACCCCCTGCCACCCCAGCCCCAAGGCCTGTCACGCCGGAGGCCGCGGGTTCAAGTCCCGTCCACCCCGCAAGAAACCCGTCACAAAATCCTGAGGAAACTCGGGGGGTTGTGACGGGTTTTGGGTTTGCGCACCAAGACCTGTCACTCGATATGTAGCTTGGTCGGTAGGCGAAGGCCCAGCGGTTTCGCCAGCTTGTACTGGGGTGTGCGGGAATTGGCCCCGTACACCCCGCTCTGGCGGCAACACCGAAGTCAAGAGCGATGAGGATGTGCTACATGACCTTGCGGACCAGGAATCATGGCTGCCAGCAAGAAGACGAGGAGACTATCCGGCCGTGGCAGGGGACCATCTGAGGCCAAGCTCGACAAGATGATCGAGGAGGCTATCGTGGACGCCTATGGCGAGTCCGAGCAAATCGTTGGCTTCTACACGATGCTCGAAGACAACCTCGCGCTGCCGTTCAAAGCCGAGATACTCGGCGTCGAGGTGACGGTCGAGCGGATTAACCTGAGCCACGACGAGCAGATCGTCGCGGTTTGTTCCCGAGGCAAGACCAAGCAGCGTGTGCCGTTGCTCGAGCTCCCCCTACCCAGTCCCTCACCTGCGGGCGCGAACCGGATCGCGGCGTTTCGACGGTGGGCGAGAGGCGAGAGGTGACGATGTCGGACGAGCCGGTCAACATCGACCGCGACAAGCTGCGCGCGGCCATTCGCAGGTTGGGTCCCGAGTACATCTTCTACATGCTGGACGACGCCATCGATCTCTTGCCTCTGGCCGAGTTGGAGGGAATCGCCAAGAGGTACCTCGACCTCAAGAGGCTGAGTCCCGACAGTGACAGGCAGGCCAAGGCCACTCTGCTTGCGGATGTGAAGTCTTTCGACAAGGCGAGCCGGGCTGGCGAGTACTACGAGTCGTTCATGGTCAACTCCGGAAACTGCACCGCGCAGTCGACGGGCACAACGGCCTGGATCGCCACGTGCAATCGGCTGCTCGACCGCTGTGTCGCCGAAGAGGCGAAGAGGGAGCCAGCGGAGATCCGCGCTGCCTTCGAAATCCTGTTCGGGCTGCTGGACTACATCGACCAGTGCAACGACGATGTGATCTTCTTCGCCGACGAGGGTGGTTCCTGGCAGGTGGGCGTCGATTGGGACAAGGTTCTGCCTTCTTGGTTTAGGGTTCTCTCGGTCGCGGCGACTCCCGAGGAGTACGCAGAGCGGATCACGTCGCTGATCCGGCACCACTGCAACTACGACCGCGAAATGATGCTTGCGGCCGCCAGCAACAGCGCGACGGCCGAACAGCGCGAAGCCCTGGCCAAAGCCCCCAACCGACAAGCGCATGGACACTCGCAAGGCAGGAAACCATGAGCGAATACCAGTACTACGAATTCCAGGCCATCGACCGTCCGCTCACTGCCAAGGAGATGGACGAGCTGCGATCGTATTCGACGCGGGCTCGCATCACGCCGACAAGCTTCGTCAATGACTACTCCTGGGGCGACTTCAAGGGCAATGCCGATGCGTGGATGGAGAAGTACTTCGATGCGTTCCTCTACCTCGCAAACTGGGGCACGCACATTCTGAAGCTTCGGTTGCCTGCGCGGCTGCTCGACCCTGCACTCGCCAGGACCTACTGCGGCGGCGAAAGCGCCTCTGTCAGGGAACAGGCGGGCAAGGTTATCCTCTCGTTCCTTTCCGAAGACGAGGAAGGCGGTGACTGGGTTGAGGGCGAAGGGCAACTTTCTTCGCTGATCTCCGTGCGAGCCGAACTCGTCCGTGGTGACCTGCGGGCGCTCTATCTTGGCTGGCTCCTGCGAGCGCAGAGCGGCGAGCTCGACGATGACGACGCCGAGCCGCCGGTGCCCCGAGGACTTGGGCAACTCAGCGCCTCCTTGGAGGGACTCGCCGAGTTTCTGCGCATCGACAGCGACCTCTTGCACGTCGCCGCCGAAGACAGCTCACCGATGGCCGAAGTCGGGATCGACCGCAAAGAGATGGCCGCCTGGATCGCCAAGCTCTCGACGAGAGAGAAGGACAAGATCCTCACCAGTCTCGTGGTGGATGCCGACCAGACACAGGTCACGGAGCTGCTGCAGCGCTTTGTCAAGGAGCACAGCGAAGGGCACGGCAAACCGGTGACCACTGGAAAGACGGTTGGCGAGCTTCTCCGAGCGGCGGAGGAATACTCGACCGAACGCAGCCGCGTGGAGGCCGAAAGGCGGGCGAAGGAAAAGGCCCGGCGCGATCGCGAGGCGGCGATCGCCAGGGAGAAGCACCTCGACAGCCTCGCCGGCCGCGAAAGCAAGCTGTGGGGCGAGGTCGACGCTCTCGTGGCCAGCAAGCAGCCCAAGAATTACGATCAGGCCGTGGCAATCCTCGTCGATTTGCGGGACCTTGCTGCGCGCGGCAGAGCAGGCGACTTCGGTATCCGTATCGAAGCGCTACGTGAAGCCCAGGCAAGGAAACCCTCTTTCATCGATCGTCTCACGAAAGCGGGTTTGTGATCGCACACGCGACCATTCGCAAGCTCTTGGCCGACGGCCGACGGTACCAAGCCCTCCGCGTACAACTTCGGCAAGAGTTCGATCAGGCAGCACTGATGCGAGTACTGAAGCGGCGACGTGTTCGCCACCGCCATGCGGCGCTAGTCAGGCATTCTGGGCGTCTCGGGCGATCTCGGCTTCCGCCATGCTGACCGCAGGATCCTCGGAGATGTGGGCTCCGTTCCAGTCGCGTCCGGGTCTCATCGCTGCCCATGCATTGCAGTCCGACGTTCTGCCGTTTGCGCGCCAAAGGATCGGGGCATTTTTGCAAGCCCGCCCAATTGCAGCCCTGGATCGCCGGGCATACACTTCGAAGCATGACTTTGAATTTCCGCGGCCAAGTGCACAGCGGCAGGCTGATCGTGAACGAGCCCATCGATCTCCCCGACGGCAGCGAGGTGACGCTTTCCGTCGTCGAGGACGGCGACGAACTGGACGACGAGGATCGCGCCCGCCTGCACGAGGCCATCCGGGCCGGCCAAGCCGAGCTGGACCGTGGTGAAGGCATCCCAGCCACCGAGGTCATCGCCAAGCTCCGTGCCGGTTGATGCCCGACTACCAGGTACGGATTGCGCTGCGGGCGCCGTCACAAATCGACGAGGTCACCGCGTGGTGGAGGCCAACCGGCCGGCTGCCGCAAATCTGGTCGCCGACGAGCTTGAGGCCGCTGTGGATCGGCTTGCCAGCGCACCGTTCAGCGGGACGGTGTACCGCCGAGTGGAATTCCGTTCTGTGCGACGAGCGCTCCTGCCGCGGATTCGCTATCACGCGTACTACGACGTCGATGAAGCGAAGCAGCTAGTAAGGATCGTCGCCTTCTGGCACGCATCGCGGCGAAGCGGCCCGCGCCTTTGATCCCTTGGCAGTCGGGCCGCTGAGCCAAGAGTTCGTCCCTTCATCCACGCGCGCTCGAACCTCGCCGGTGAGGAGGACGGACATGAGGGCGGATTTCGTGCTTGTCAGTGATGCCTGGCGCTGCTCCTCACGGCGAACACGCTCCGTGACAGCTTCTCGTCTCGCGTTGGGGGCGCTCGATATTGTGGAGACGACGGACGGCTCTACAGCCCCGCGATCAGCCGCCCCAGCGCCCCTCGCAGCGCCCACTCGTCGTGTCGCGCTCGCCACTACTCCAGCATCTCCACGATGGCCTTCTCAACCCAGTCCACCGCCGTCGCGCCACCCTCCCGAGTTACAGTGTTACAGCCAGACTGCTCTTGGGCCTTCACTGGCAACTCCCCTGCCCCGCCGACCAGCCGTAAGTGCCCGGGATCCTGTCCAGGCTGCTCTCTGACTTCACCTGGCTGCAGGTCAGGATGACCTCGTGATCGTCGGTTCAAGCACACTGCTCGATGCACTATGCTGCGACCTGCCGAGGAACCCGTGCCAACAGACAGCCTCACGGAGCTTGCCAAGCTGATAGGTTCCAGTCCGGCAACAAGGGCTGTCTAGCCGTCGAGCGTGATGGTCCAGTACGGCGCCCACTCGGCGGGAATGTTCGGGCTGGACAGCCTCACGGTGATCGACGGCAGGTAGGTCGGCTTGCGCGGCCTGGAGCGCAGGCGCACGCCCGCCTCGGCCGGCGTGCGGTCGGCCTTCGCGCGATTGCACGGCACGCAGCACGACACTACGTTCTCCCAGGTCGTGCGGCCACCGCGCGATCTCGGGACGACGTGGTCGAAGGTCAGATCCTCGGACACGCAGCGCGTGCCGCAGTACTGGCAGGTGAAACTGTCGCGCGCGTAGATGTTGATGCGCGAGAACTTCACCCGGATCTTCTCGCGCTTGAAGTGCCGCACGATGCGCACCACCGACGGCAGCGGCCATTCCCGCGTCGCGCCCTGGATGGTGCGGTCGCGGCTGTACTCGACCACCTCGACCTTGCCAAGGAAGAGGTCGCAGATCGCCCTCTGCCACGGCTCCACACGGAGCGGGCGCATCCCGACGTCGAGAACAAGTACAGCGGCGTTCATGTGTTGATCTCCATTCTCTTCTACTGGTGCCCACGGAGGGATTCGAACCCCCATGCTTGCGCACCTGGACTTGAGCCAGGCGTGTCTTCCGTTCCACCACGTGGGCTCCGCGTGGTGGCCCGGCGGGCTTTGCCCGCCGGGCTCCATCGCTGGAGGGTTTGGGAACCCTTCGAGGGTTCCCATGTCAATTGGTGCGCCCGGGGAGAGTCGAACTCCCATGAGGTCTCCCTCGCCAGCCCCTCGAGATGGTGCGTCTGCCGTTTCCGCCACGAGCGCATCGGAGCCGCCACGGGGATCTCGAACCCCGCTCTCCCGTTCACATGGGAACCCTGGGCGGGTTCCCATGCCCTCCCGCGCTGGTGCGCAGGCCAGCAGGCCGTCGGCAAAGCCGGCCGGCTCCCCACGCGATGGACCGAGCGGGCGTGTCGCCTGCAACACCTTGGCGGCATTGTCCCGGTGGGGAGACTCGAACTCGCCAGCCATCCGCTTATAGAGCGGCCGCTCCGCCTTGAGCTACACCGGGTCTGCGCTCGCGACGGGAATCGAACCCGCCTCACCCGGTCGACAGCCGGGCAGCCTCGCCAGATGCTTCCGCGAGCAGGGTCACAAGAATGGTCGGAGCGGAGAGAATCGAACTCTCGTCTGTGGTTTGTAGGACCGCGGCCCTCCCATTGGGCGACGCTCCGGTCAGAATGTGGCTCCCGCGGGTGTCGATCCCGCCACGTCGCGCGTATGAGACGCGACTGCGCGCCGGCGCCAGAGCCGTTGCACCCGCGAGAGGACTCGAACCTCCATCGACCTGGTCCGTAGCCAGGCGCCTGATCTGCAGAGCTGGGAACCCTGAAAGGGTTCCCATGCCCTCCCGCGATGGTACGCGCCCGGCGAAGCCGGTCGGCTCCCCACGCGATCAGACTACGCGGGCATGGTGACGATGGGGGGAGTTGAACCCACCGTTTCCGGGTTGAGGGCCCGGCGGCCTTCCGTTGACCGACATCGCCATGGCATCCCCGGCCGGAGTCGAACCGGCACCTCGAGCTTCGGAGGCTCGCATGGTTTCCCTTCCACCACGGGGACAGCAGAGCGCGCGACAGGACTCGAACCTGCAGGGGCTGGCCGCGTGGGGAGCCGGCCGGCTTCGCCGACGGCCTGCTGGCCTGCGTACCATCGCGAGAGGTGTGGAACCCTCCGAGGGTTCCACGCCGGAAGAAGGCCGGCTGGCGATCCGGTCGCCACGCGCGCATAGCTCCAGGGGCAGGGATCGAACCTGCGACTTCCTGCTTAACAGGCAGGCCGCTTACCACTC
>PNBO01000096.1 GCA_003136095.1 Myxococcales bacterium | reverse complement strand
CCGACAAATTCGACTCGCCCTTGGAGATGTGGCGGTACCCGCGCTTGCAGGTCATCGCGCATGGGACCGTCACCCGCTATCAACAGTCGCACGTCGGGCAACAAGGGCGCGACCCTGCTGAAGGCCTCGATCGCCACGTCGGGCCCGTTGCGTTCTTCGAGCCGGCCGAGATAGACGAGGTTGCGCATTCCAGGCCGGCTATATCGGGGGGTCGGGCACGCTCGCCAGTATGCCAAGTCGATGCCATTCGGGATGATGGTCGACTGGAAGTCGGCATAGCGACACATCGATTGTGCCGTCGCCTCGGAAACCGCGATGACCGCGGCGGCTCGACGAAAAACCCATCGGTAGTATGCCGCCACCCGGTGTCGCCAACGCGCATCGGGGAAGCACGAGTGCAGCGTCAACACCTTGGGCCCACGAAACAGCGAGAGTCCCCAGAACGCCAAGCCAAAGTCACAGGGCCCGTGGATGTTGAGCAGATCGAACTGCCCCTTGCGCAGGGCGCGGTAGAAGTTGTATGCCGCCAGTGGGCCGATCGTGGCTTGGGTGAAGGTCCCCCCGGTACCAAAGCTGCGTGCGCGCCCGACACGAATCACGCTCCGCTCGGCATCCTCCGGCCCAGGCATGGACGACGGAGCTGGGCGTCCAGTCAGAATCGTGACCTCCACACCTTGACGATGCAGAAGGTTACGCAGATGGCGTACGTGCTCCTGAATGCCTCCAAGGTTGGGGAAGTAGCTCTCGGCTACGATGCCGACGCGGAGAGGGCGCATAGGCGATAGTGACCTCATTATCTTAGCGCCGTGGGCTGGTCAAGCCCGGGAATGCGTGATGCCGTGTCAATTCGTGCGGAGGTTTCCGCTTTGACCTAGCTCAAGATTACCTTGGTGTCATCGGATGGTACGGCTCGCACTCTCCGACGCGCGGCATTCATCGGTTTGAAGATCGCGATCGCGCGCCGTAGGAGGTGCCAGAGGTGGCGTGGGCCGCGNNCTGGCCCAGTCGCGCAACCGGAATGCCGCCGGGCCACTGCACGGGATCGGTCGTATAGAAGTTCTTCCAGGGGACTGCCTCAAAGCCGACCTTCTGGACGTACGAGTCGAAGTACGCGGTGCCGGGCAGGGGGAGAAAGACGCTGAATTGCGCGTGGTCGAGAGGCAGCGAACGGGCGAAGCGCGCCGTCTGGCGGATCTGCTCTGCGCTTTCTTCGGGCAATCCGATGACGAAAAACCCGGTGGTCTTTAGGCCCATGCGGTGGATCAGCTCGACTTTCTCGCGCACTTGGTCCGTATTGATTCTTTTTTGGATGGCCTCGAGTATCGGGTCGCAACCGGACTCGATGCCCACCGAGAGCGAGTAGCAACCGGAGCGACGCATGGCCGCTAACAGCTCGGCGTCGAGGGTGTCGAGGCGCACGCCGTTTGGGCAGCACCATGTGAGCCCAGGAAAACGNNGTACGAGCAACTCGATCTCATCCAGCACGTGTGCGATCGAGCGCGCGCGCAGCGGAACGCCGCTGATCACCCGCGCCGCGCAGAAGGTGCAAGGAAAAGGGCAGCCTCGCGTCGTGATGATCGGCGCCACGGGCATTTGCCGCACGAATGCGCCGTGCGGGGCAATCCGCTGCAGCTCTGGCTTGAGCAGATCCCAAGCAGGGAAACCGAGCGAATCGAGNNGCGGCAGGCTCAGCTCCGCCTCGCCAGCGAGGACATAGTCGACCTCGGGTAGCTGGCGGAGCGTGTCGCATGGGAGGGCCGTGGGATGCGGTCCTCCAAGGATCAGGCGCGCGTCCGGCAGGGCTCGGCGCAGCTGGGGAATCAGATCGGCAACGACCGGAAAGTCGGCTGAGAACATCGAGATCCCGATCACCTCGGCTGCCGAATCTCGAGCGAGGCGCACCAGACCACGACCGTTGATGCGCTCCCGCGTACAATCCGCGATCAACGGTGTGTGCTTTGCCTGACGCAGCGCCGTGGCGAGATAGCCGAGCCCCAGATGCGGGATGCGGGTCGGAAAGTGCGAATAGGGCTTGACGAGAAGCACCCTCATGGGCGACCCGCCGCACGTACGAGGTGGCCCGAGTGACCCCGGGAGCTGACAGACCATGAGCGCTTCACCCCTGGAACCTATCGCGACGCGAGCACGAGTGCCAAGCCCAATCGATGCTGCGCCCATCCGGCCGCCACCACGGAGTGCTTACTCCTTTTCGAACACCAGCAGGTAGTTGGCATCGTGCAGCTCGACAAGCCAGCAGCGCTCGCGAACCATGCCGAGGGTAGTCGGGACGCAACTATGATTGGCTCTCGATATGTCCCCCATGTGCCCGGTTTTACTATGTATCCGGTCTGCACCGCGGCCGTAGCCGGTCCCTAGGGTCCGGCAAAGGTTTTGTCCCTTCGGGCGTAAATCTCGAGCTCACCTGCTGCGAAGATGCGATGATAGCGCTCGGGGATCATGGGCCGTGCTTCGGGTGGAATGGCCCAGGTGAGCACGTGACTGAAACGGGGCTCTGCTTGCCGCCAGAAGGCATCCCATAGTTCGCGCCAAACCGTTGGGCATGCCGACTCGACAGGGAACTGGCCGAGGATTTTGCACACCTGCGCTGGGGTAGCGTATTGCTCGGCGAATTGGTCGATGGCAGGTTGGATGAGCGCACCTGGCGGAAAGTCCCGGTAGATGATGGGGTAGGAGCGTTCCATCGCGTAGACCAGCGGTGCAGACGTGTTCTTTGCCACCGTGTAGTAGCCCCAAGCGTGCGTCAGGCTTGCGGTGAAATAACTGGTCTTGGCTCTCTCGAACATCAGCGGAAGCAGCGTGGCTCGCGCTGGTACTGCGTCGATTCCAGCCGTGAATGCAGCTCTGTCGTGGTCCAGCCTTACATAATCGATGCCCATGACAATCGAAAACGATAGCGCGCAGGCCACGAGCACGACGGCGACCGATCGGGGCAGTGTGCTTGGAAGTCGTAATGCAAGCCCCGCCCACATGAACGGAACCAGCCGGCAGTGCAGATACCACCAATTGCTCAGCATCATGGGCAAGGCAGCGTAGGCGACCGCGAGAACCGCCATGGCCGGCGTTGAGAAGAACGGGCGCGCCTCCTGTTTCCGCCGCTGTTTCCACACAAAGTATGGCAACAGGAGCGCAGGGACGATGGTCATGCTTCCCCATCCCGTGAGAGCGCCGGAAGCATCAAGCCAGAGGTGTTTAACGATCCCCCACGGTTCGAGGTAGAAATACGCGAGGGGCGCCACGGCCGAGGAGCGCTCGACCTTGATCAGGTGATGCTGTGCAGTCACGATAGACAGGAGCCCAGTCGGCGCCAG
>PNBO01000212.1:31161-31838 GCA_003136095.1 Myxococcales bacterium | reverse complement strand
AGGGTCCGATACGCCCCCATGTGCAACGGATCGAGATTGAGCACCTCGCGCAGCGCCGACTCGGCATCACTCAGCCGCTCGGGCTGACGTTCCTCGACGTCGGCCACCAGCATGAAGAGCTCCTGGCGCAGGCTCGGCTCCTGGGTGGTGCGCAGGACGAGGCGGGCGCTGTCGGCGATCTCGGGCAGTTTGCCGACCAGCTCGGCGAGCTGGACCAGGCGCTCGCGCACGGCATGGTTGGCGGGTTCGATCTCGAAGATGCGACGGACGGCGGTGTAGGCAGCGACCGAATCGCCGAGCGGCCCGGCGTAGAGATCGGCCAGCATCTCGAGGTGCGCCCTGCGCTCCGCTTCGTCCTTGGCCACGCGCACCAGCGATTCGAGAGCGCTCGCCCACTTGACGTAGTTCTCGGTCAGCTCATAGTAGGGCGCCAGGCGCCCGGCCACCGCCGGGACGTCCTCGTCGCGGATGGCGCTGGCCGCGAACATGCGCTCGAGGCCCTCCACCGCTCCGCCGGCGATGTTGTCGAGATCGAGGGCTTGCAGATACGCCTGCGTCGCTTGCCGGTGCTCGCCCAGCTCCCGCTCGCAAACCCTGCCGAGGTGAAGAAGCGCGGAGGCGCGCGCGGCTTCGTCGCCGAGCGCCGACAGACGCAGGAGCACGATGGCCAGGCTGCG
>PNBO01000212.1:0-31116 GCA_003136095.1 Myxococcales bacterium | reverse complement strand
GGCCAGCGCTCCTTCTCGGTGAAGAGCTTGATAAGCGCGAGCTCGGCCTCGGGATCGCCGGGCACCTCGGCCAGAATGGTTTCGGCGAACCGCTGCAAGTCGACCGGCCGGTCGATGTGGGACACGAGCAGGTCGAGACACCGGCGCAGCAGGTAGAGACGCTCCTCGGGAGAGGGGGCGTCCTTGCCGCCTTGGCCCTGGCGCTCGACGAAGAGCGCGAGGAGCATGTCCCATTCCTCGGCCTCGGCACCCAGGCGTTCCAGGTCCGCCCGCACCTTGCCGTCGCTCGGGGCGAGGCGGAAGGCGCGCGCGCACCACTTGAAGGCCAGCCCCTTGGCTTGCAGCTTGTGTTCGCACACGACGCGCGCACGCTCGAGGATGGGTAGGCTCTCCGCCACCGCCAGCGCCGATTCCGAGCCGAGGATGATCTCGTAGGTGGCGACCAGTCGCCCCCAGCGCTCCGTCTTCTCATAGAGCTCGGCGGCCAGCTTGGCCACCGCCCGGTTGTCGGGCTCGGTGGCGAGGATGCCCTCGTAGGCCTTGATCACGCGCTCGTTCTGACCGAGCCGGTTGCGCGCGATGTCGACCACACGCTCGAACGCCCGCGCGCGCAAACGCATGTCCGCGGTGCGCTCGGCGAGGCCCGAGAGCACGTCGCACAGATCGTCCCACGCGTTGCGAACCGAGTAGAGCGACTCCAGGGCGTCGATATCGCCGACCTGTGAATACGCCTCGCGCAGAGCGCGCAGCACACGCGGATTCTCGGGCTGCGCCGAGTGCACGCGACGCAGGGTTTCCAGGGCGGCCTGCCCGGCGCCCAGCTTCTCGAGCAGAATGAGGCCGCGCTTCTCCAGCAAGGCGCAACCTTCGGAGCTCCCCTCGCCGCCCGCGGATTCGGCCAGGCGGCCGAGCATCTCGGCCAGCGCCGGCCAGCGCTTCTCGCGCTCGTAGAGCCCGACCAGCGCCGTGGCGGCGGGCCGATCGGCGGGCGCCAGCTCCAGCACCTCGTTCCACAGGCCGATGGCCTGGCGCAGATCGGCCAGCCGCTCGGCGGCCAGGACCGCCATCTCGGCCAGGTGCCCGCGCCGCGCGTCCGCCTCGAGCAAGGGCAGCTCGCGCCGGAGCAAGTCGAGCAGAGCGCGCCACGAGCGGCCGCGCGTGTAGATCTCGCGCAGCGTGCTGCGGGCCTTCGCGTCGCGCGGCTCCGCCTCGAGAATCTTCTCCAGGGCCGCGATGGCATTGTGATGGTTGCCGAACTTCTCGATCCACAGCGTGGCGATGCGATGGTAGAGGGCAACCCTCTGCGCGGTGTCGGCGGTGGCCTGGGCCTGGCGGGACAGCACGCCTGCCAGATCGCCCCAGCGCGATTGCGCCTCGTAGCGCTCGGCCAGCGCCATCAGCGCCTCCTGGTGCTCCGGGCGCAAGGCGAGAATCGCCGCGTAGGTATTGATCACCATGGTTTCGAGCTTGAGGCGATCGCGGTAGATGGGGACCATGTCGAGGTAGCACTGGACCTTCTGGTCGGCCTCACCGGCCGGCAGCGCCTCGCACTGGTCTTTCAGGAGCTCGAGCAGCTGGTTCCATTTCTCGGCCTTGGTGTAGAGCCGCCGCAAGGCCTCGACCGCTTCGGGCAGGCCGGGACGGATGCGCAACAGCAGCTTCCAGGCGTCGATGGCCTTTTCCAGAAGCTGCGGCCGCCGTTCGGCCACGGTGGCCATCTCGATGCCGTAGCGAATGCGCGCCTCGGGATCGGTTTCGTTCTTCTGGGCCTGGCCGAGCAGCGCGAGGAGTTGCGGGATGTCGTCCTTGGCCGAGTAGTAGGCGCGATAGAATTCGATGAGCAGCGGGTGGAACGGCTGGAGCTTCTTGACCCGCCGGAAGCACTGCTCGGCCTCCTCCAGCTTGGACAACCGCTTCCAGTACAGCTCGCCCAGGGCGAGTGCGGGCGCGAGCTCGGCGGCCCCGCGCTTGGCCGCCTTGAGCGCGGCCTCGTAGGTCTTGACCAGCTCATCCACGTCCCCGCCGGCGAGCGACTTCTCGAGAGCCAGCTGGGCCCGCGGGTCACCCGGGAAAGCGGTCACGGCTTGCCGGTAGTGTTCCTGCGCCACGGCGGGTTGCCCGGTCTTCTCGGCGAGACGGCCGGCGGCCAGTTCGGCCGCGCCCTTTTCCTCGGGAAGAGCCGCGTTGGCGATCCGCCGCGCCAGGTGCTCGGCCAGCTCGAGGTGGCGGCCCGCCGCCGCGAGCACACGTTCGAGGGCGCGATCGGCGCGCCGATTGCGCGGATCGAGCTCCAGGCTGCGGCGCAGGAGCGCCTCGGCCTCGTCGATGACGTTGCGATGGCGCAGGAGCAGCTCGGCTTCCTCGGCGAAGATGGCCGCGCCCTCCGGTCCCGCGCCCGCCGCCGCGGCCTTTTCCGACAACGCCTCCGCCTGCTCTTGCCAGCCCGTCTCCTCGGCATCGAGGTCCTTGAGCATGGCCGTGGCCGCCTCGTGCTCGGCGATGAGCTGCAAGACCTCGCGCAGGGAATCGCGCGCGGGCTCGAACTGCCACAGCTCGCCCCATTCGAGCCGCGCCTTCTGCACGAGAAGATCCGCGCGCGCCCCCGGCTCGCGCCGGAGCGCGAGTTCGGCCTCGAGGAGCACCAGGCACAGGCTGGGGCAGTTGGCTTCCTCGTGGATAGCGCGCTCGGCGGCGAGAGACTTCGCCACCTCCTCGGATGCGCCGCCGGCCGCAACGGGCTCGCTCAATCGCGCAAGAGCCTCCCGGGCTTTGCCATCCTCCGGGTCCAGTCGCAAGGTCTCAAGGGCAATGGAAAGGTCGATGGTCATGTGAGAAATCCAAGCCTCCGCGCCGGTCAGGTAGCCTCCGGACAGGCCGTTAATTATAGCTCCGAACCCGGCCGTGGTATCGGGAAACCCGCGCACCGCGTACGCTTTTCCCGGCGGAAGGGAAAGGAGGGCAAGGGCACCCTCCACCCCCCGATTTTCCCCTTTCGCGGTTCCCGCCCGGCCCGCCTCTGTGTATGCTGCCCGCTGCTTTCTATTCCCCCGAACCGGAGGCCCCCACCATGAAGACAGGGATGACTGGGAAGACAGGAACCGCCTTGCTGATCCTCTCGACCGCGTTGGCGGCGGCAGCTTGCAAGCAAGAGGCCGAAGGCCCCAAGGCGTGCTGCACGCAGATTGACATACCAGCCGGCGTACCCAAGTTCACCGTCGTGGCCGACGACGAGAGTGGACCATCCGACGGGCAGAAGGTCATGATGAAGCTGGGNNGTCATGAAGCGCACGGCGTTCGAGCCCATCCACTTCGAAGGCTGGTTCTACGCCTCGGAGTCGGATGCCCGGGCCGGCAACGAGGGCAACGCCATCGCCAAGGTCGTCCGCGAGCAGACCGACCGCGCCCCCAAGTGCGAGAACCGGATCAAGTACGACTTCGCCGAGCAGGTCGACCGCGCCTTCATCCACAGCACGCGCGGCGAGCAGGAGCTGCAAGAGGATCTCAACGACACCTGCCACATCGGCGAGAAGAAGAAGGTGGCCCGCTACGACGAGAAGTTCGCGCACAAGACGACCTACAAGCTCGACGCCGGCAACCAGGCGGTCGAGATCGCCTACCCCTACCTCGAGATGGGCAAGGACGAGTTCGTGGCCGACCTCAAGACCAATTCGGCCATGGCGGCCTGGGCCGAATTCATGACCAGCATGTTCAGCCAGGCCGAACAGCTCAAGTCCCTGACCTTCGTCGGCATCCACAACGAGGAAACGGTGGTCAAGATTTCCGTCTCGCGCGAGCAGTTCGACAACATCCTCGCCCGCTTGCAGGAAACCATCGCGTCGCACGCCGCCATCACCTTCCAGACCATCGGCATGGGTGCCAAGACGAGCGAGGCGGCCGAGAAGGAGCAGGAGCAGTTCAAGAGCAAGACCTACAAGGACGCTCTGGGCAAGCTGCCCAAGGAGCAGGTCACGATCTCGCCCAAGCTCAAGTGGGTGGGTGGCTGGAAAGATTCTCTCCACAAAGAGCGCGGAGGGAAAAAGGGCCGGAAATAGCGCGGCTCGGATCTTGAGTCCGGCCCCCCTTCGCTTTTTCGGCGGCTGACCTGAGGCAAACGCTATCGAGGCGGGAGCCGGATGTTCACCACAGAGAGCACAGAGGCCGGAAGGGAAAAAGTTCGGATCATGAAGCCAGGCCGCTTTCTCGTCTTCTGCGCTTCGTGACAAGCCAACGACTGGGCAGCGGGAATCGTGGGACGATTGGCCCTTCGCCGAATGCCTCTCGTTTCCTAGGCGCCCTTGCATCCAAGCGGGCGAAGCGCGGTACCTTCATCACCACCGCCGGAAGCTTTCCCGGCGAAGCGCGTGCCATGGTCGAGCGGATCGAGAAGCGCCTCGCACTTGTCGACGGCCCAACCCTTGCGAAGCTACTCTACGCTTTCAGCGTTGGCGTCACGGAGGAGCGAGTCCTGTCGGTGAAACGTTTGGACGAAGATACCTTCATAGAAGAATAAACATTCGCGCACACCGGAGCCCTTGCCAAACGCAGGACCGCGAGGGCAAGAGGGGCTCCGACCTTGTGCGATCCGAACCCTTCGGCCACGGCCACGGCCACCACACCTGTCGAGCGGGCGGCGGGATCGCGTAGGCGGAGACGGGCTTTGCCCGTCGGAGCCAGAGCGCGGGAGGGTTTGGGAACCCTCCCAGGGTTCCCATCCCTATTGATAGAGGAATACCACCTCGACGCGGTGGTTACTGGCGCGGCCGGCGGCGGTGCGGCCGTCGCCGACGGGCTCGGCGCCGCCCTGCCCGCTGGCCATCATGCGCCTCACGTCCACGCCACGGGTGACCAGGGCGTTGAACACCGTTTGCGCGCGGGCGCCGGACAGCGCCAGGAGCGCGGACTGCGCGCCACCTTTGCTATCGGTATGCCCGATGATCTGCACGGGGAAATCCTTGTAGTCCGGCTTCCGGATCAGTTCGGCGATCGGATTGAGCACACTGTCTTTTCCAGGGGAAATCACCGTCTGCTTCTTGACGAACAGCATGTCCGAGGGTATTGCGATGATCACGCGCTGGAGCGAGCCACGCACGTCGCGGCGAGTACTCACTCCCGGGATTCGGCTGGCCTCGGCGAACAGGCCGTCGGCCTTCTTGCGGTTCTCTTCGGCCTGTGAGTCGCGGGCGTAGCTTGGCTTGGCCGCGGCGGCCGCGTCGTCGGCCGTCTTCTTGGCGATGCCGGCGCTCGACTGGGCCTGATCCATCTGCCCGGCCTGGAATTCCATCTGGGCCTTGGCCAGAATTTGCGCCGCCGACTTGTAGAGCTCCGGCGCGTATTTCGCCGCATTGACCGTCTCGGCGGTCTTGATGGCAAGCTCGGCATCGGAAATCCGGTCGCCGGTATCGGCGCGCAGCTTCTCCTGGGACAGCTTGTCCTCGTTGGCCTTCTTGTCCGCGGCCATCTGAGCAGTCAGCGCCTTCATTTCCTCGTTCTGATGGGCTGCCTTGCTGAGCAGGCCGATCTTTTCGTTCTCGTCTTCGAGATCCTTCTGCGTTTTTGCCAGCTCTTCCGCGGTCGCCGCGAGGGCGTCCTCGGCGTCGCCGATGCGGGCATTGGACTTGTCCTGATCGGCCAACGCGAGCGCGTGCCGGAAGAAGATCTGGCCCAGGAGAGCGTGGTTGACCGACTCGTTGAGATCGTTGCTCTGCCACTTCTCGGTGGCCGCCGCGTAGGACTTGTCGGCTTTCTTGCACAGATCGGGCGCCTTCTTGCGCGCCGCCGGCATGGCCGGATCGGCGCGCAGCTTCTCGAGCGCGTCCAGCTCGCGCGGCTTGGGCGGCGTGGCGCAGCCCAGGGAAAGTAGCCCGCTCAGAAAGCAGATAAGCAGGGAAGCTCGAAGCGCGATGGCCATTGCGGATCTCCCGATGACTGCGGTTTTCATACCTTGCCCTCCAGACGCGCCTTCTGAATCTTCGCGTTCTCCAGTGCCTTCTTGGTGCGCGCCAGCTGGTTCTTCGCCCGCTTCACTTCGTCTTCCTTGGCGGTGGCCTGCGCGGCCAGCTTGGCCGCTGTCAGTCGCTGCCGAACCATGTTGGCCTGGGCATCACACCGGTCGAGAATGATGTGCACTTCGTCGTATTTCTCCTGCGACCGCAAGGTCCAGGCGCTGTCCAGCCACGAACGCATCATCGTGATGTCGGTGGACACGGCCTTCTGGTCATCCATCCGCTCGAGGTCGCTGGTGGTCTGTTTGAGATAGTCGATCTGCCGCTGCAAATCGTCGGCCTCTCCGGCGCGCGCCGCAAGTGGCATCGCCAGGAAAGCCAGGAACAGGAAGGTGGTCGCATATCTAGTCATGTTTTCCTCGTCTGGTTGCGCTGCGCACGTATGTTCAGGGCTAGGCGCTTGCCACGTCAACCTGAAAAAGCGAGCGCGGTGCGACTATGGTTTGCCCCCTTGACTCGGACACGCCGCTCGCGGCATACCTTGGCGTCCTCGCAAGCAGATCTGGTGGGCGTAGCTCAATGGTAGAGCATCGGATTGTGGATCCGAGGGTTGGGGGTTCGATACCCCTCGCTCACCCAACTCGCGTGGCAAGCCGGCCGACTTCGCCGACGGCCGGCGGGCCTGCGCACCACCGTGGGAGGGTTTGGGAACCCTCTCAAGGTTTCCATTTCATGTCCGCGTTGGGGCGCGATTGACGTGGCCAGCTTCTTCGGGGTGACCCTGACCGACGGGGCCGATACCCGTCTCCGCGCTGGCGCGCCGGTGGTGGGCCTCGACGCTCTGCCCGGGGCGAGCGGCTGCGAGCCGGGCCGCCAAGTCCGCCTGCTCGACGCGCGCGGCAAGCTGGTGGCCACCGGCCTGGCGGATCCGGAAAATGGCGTCATCCACGTCCTCAGTCTGGAAACCGTGCGTGGCTTCGACGCGAAGTTCTTCGCCGAGCGCGTGGCCCGCGCGCTCGCCCTGCGCCGTCGGCTCGGCCTGGCCTCGGAGGAATCGAGCTATCGCCTGGTCAACGCCGAAGGCGACGGGCTGCCGGGGTTCTCGGTCGACCGCTTCGGCGAGTACGCCGTCGTCTGCGCGCCCAGCCGCCCACTCTTGCCCTACGCCCGCCTGCTCGCGCAGGCGACCCTCGCCATGGCCGGCGCGCCGCCCCTGCGCGGCGCCGTGATCAAGGTGCGAGGTAAGGATCCGCAGGATCGCTCGCACAAGGACGAGGTCGTGGGCGACGGGCCGCCCGAGAAATACGTCGCCACTGAACTGGGCGTCCCCTACGAAATCCACCTCCGGGGTTCGCTCAACGTCGGGCTCTTCCCCGACATGCGCGAGCAACGGCGAGGCATCGCGCGCTTCGTGGCCGGCCGGCGCGTGCTCAACACCTTCGCGTACACCGGCGCGCTCTCCCTCGCCGCCGCGCGCGCCGGGGCCGCGAGCGTGACCAGCGTCGATCTCTCCTCGGGCGTGCTGGCCTGGGCGCGCGAAAACTTCCACCTTTCCGGTTTCGCCGCCGACGACCCGCGCTTCCAGTTCATGGTGTCCGACGTGCGCCGCTTCATGGAAAAGGAGGCCGAGCGTGGCAGCCTTTACGACACCATTATCATGGATCCACCGACCGTCTCCGCCGCGCGCGCCTCGCAGTGGTCGATGAAGCGCGACTACCCGCGGCTCATCGCCTTGGCGGCCAAACTGTTGCCGCCCGACGGTGGCATCCTTTGGGTCTCGGCCAACACCCGCCGCGGGCCGTCCGTGCTCCGCCACGTCGAGGAGGGAATCCGCCAGTCCGGACGCCGCGGCGCGCTCCTGGAAATTGGCGGCCTGCCGCCTGACTTTCCCACCCCGCCAGGCTGGCCCGAGTCACGCTACCTGGAAATCTGCCAAGTCTTCGTCGCGAGCGAGTAACATGCGCCGTGGGATGAAACGGGGCTTCCTCCTCCTTCTGGCCGGGCTGGCCGCTGCCGACTGCGACAAGAGTGAATCGCTCTTGCGCGACGCGAGCCCGGACCTCACGCCATCCGATGCGCCCCCGCCGCCCAGCGACGCCCCGGTTTCCCTTGCCGTGGATTTTGCCGTCGAGAACTGTCCATCCTTCGACCCGGTCGCCCTCACCTGCACGGGCAGCGTCCCGCTCGCGGTCAGATTCGTGCCGCTGGCCACGACCACCGTGACCAAGTCTCTGTGGGACCTCGGCGACGCTTCGACCTCCGATGCCGCGCCCAGCCACGTCTACGACACGCCTGGCGTGTACACGGTCACAATCATTGCCACCGGCGTGGGGGGCGGCCTGGTGACCAAGGTCCACCCCGGTTTCATCGTCGCGCAAGCGAATGCCGTCGGCGAGCCGTGCGATACAAGCGTGCAGTGCGACCAGGGGCTCTTCTGCCTGTGTCCGGCCAGCGCCGCGTGCAATGGCGGACCCGCGCGAGGAATGTGCGTCTCCAAGTGCCCCTCCGGCCTGTGCAGCGCGGGTCAGGTATGCGCCGGTTTGCTGACCGCGACGCCACCGCCCGGGGGGACGGACCCTTGGCAAACCGCCCTCTGCCTTCCTGCGTGCGTGCTGGACTCGGATTGCGCGGCCGGGCTTCGTTGCCGATCCCTTCCCCCGGGTCCGCCGAGCGGCGTCTGGGTGCATGGCTGTTTTGCAGACGTTCCGGGCGACATCGGCGATCCCTGCATGGACGCCGGCGGGAACCTACGCAACGACCTCTGCGCGAGCGGCCAATGCGCCGACCTCGGGGCGATGGGCATGTGCAGCATGACCTGCCAGGACGCGTCTTGTCCCTCGGGCTCGGACTGCGCCGTGCTCGGGGACACCAGGAATCTCTGCCTCAGACCGTGCGCTGGCAGCTTCACCTGCGCCAGCGATTCGCTGCTCACCTGCGTGGTTCCCGGCCCCGGCAACCTCGGCTACCAATTCGCGAACCTCAATGTCACCGGCGCGGGATCGAGCTACTGCGCGCCCAAGCCCTGCGCCACCGACGACACCTGCTTGCCGGCTGGCATCTGTGCCGCGACGAACGGCAACGGCCACTGCGTGCGACGGTAGGCTCCGGTCCGCCCTCAACAACAGCGCGTGGGCTTGTCGGGATGGTCGTAGCGGTCAGCGAGGGTCTGGGCCATGGCCTCGGCGGGCGGGAGTTGCGTACGCGCGGCGGCGGCTTCGCCGGAGAGCTCACGCACCAGCGCGCCCACCAGGATGACGGCCGGGCCGAGTTGCCACCAGTGCCGCCGGGTTTCAGACTCGATGACCGTCTTGGGCAGCCACACCGGCGGGGTTTCGTGCAACGCCGCCGGTTTCCTTCGCGCCAGCACCAGCACCCATTCGCGGACGGATACCGCCACGATGGCCACCACCAGCGAGAGAAACAGCAGGGCCACCACGGCGTCGAGACGGCTGTTGAAGATGATGGTCTGGGTGGCCGGGATCCTGGCCAAAGGCACCCGGCCCGCGGCGATGTCGCCACTCAGCTTGCTGGCCATGGCCAGAAAACCGACGCGCGGATTGGGATGCGCGATCTTCTCGATGCCCGCGCTGAAAGTCACGGTGCCGAGAAAGGCCAGCGGCAGGAGCACGATCCAGGCAAGCCGCGCCCGGCCCGCGTTGATCATGATGGTGGCCGCGAGGCAGAGGGCCACGCAGGCGAGAAGTTGGTTGGCGATGCCAAAGAGCGGCCACAGGGAATTCACGCCGCCCAGGGGATCCTTTACCCCGGCATAGAGAAAGTAGCCCCAGGCCGCAGCGAAGAGGAGGCTGGCGCTCACGTTCGCCGGGTAGAACTTCGTATCGCCCGCGCGCTTCCATAGCCGGCCGCCGAGCTCCTGGATGAGGAAGCGCCCGATGCGGGTGGCCACGTCGACGGTGGTCAGGATGAACAGCGCCTCGAACATGAGCGCGAAGTGGTACCAAACCTTCATCGCCGCATCGCCGCCGATGATGGAGCGGAAGATACTCGCCATGCCGATGGCCAAAGTGGGCGCGCCACCGGTGCGCGCCAGCACGCTCTTCTCGCCGATGGCACCGGCGAGCGCCGTCAGAGCATCCCCGCGCACCGGGAATCCCCAGGCGGACACCGCCTGCGCGACGGCGTCGGGCGTGCCACCGACCAGGCCAACCGGCGCGTTCACCGCGAAGTACACGCCGGGGTCGAGCACGCACGCGGCGATCATGGCCATGATGGCCACGAAACTTTCGAGGCACATCGCCCCGTAGCCGATGGGACGAACGGTGCGTTCGCGCGTCACCATCTTGGGGGTCGTTCCGCTCGCCACTAGGGCATGGAAACCGCTGATGGCGCCGCACGCGATGGTGATGAAACAGAAGGGGAAGAGGCTGCCCGCGACCACCGGCCGCATGCCACCGGTGAAGCTACCCGGATGGGTCAGCGCCGGCATCTTGATGGGTGGCAGGACAAGGGCGATGCCGATGGCGAGCAGGACGACCACGCCGATCTTGAGGAAGGTCACGAGGTAGTCGCGCGGCGCAAGCAGAAGCCACACCGGCAGCACGCTGGCGCAAAAGCCGTAGACGATCAGGCAAAGGGCCAGCTTCTCCTTGCTCAGCGTGAAAAACGGCGCCAGCGTGGTGTGGTGGTTCACGGCGTAGCCAGCCCACAGCGAGAGCGCGAGAAAGACCACCCCGATGACGGTCATCTCCAGCACTTTGCCGATGCGCAGGAAACGCAGGTAGAGGCCCATGATCATCGCGAACGGCATGGTCATGGCGGTGGTGACCACGCCCCACGGACTCTCGGCCAGGGCGTTGTCGACGACCAAGGCGAGGTTGGCGACGAGGATGATGAGGATGCCGAGGATGGCGAACATGGCGATGGTGCCAGCCACCGGGCCGACTTCCTCGCGCACCATCTCGGCCAGCGACTTGCCGTCGCGGCGAACCGAGGCGAAGAGAATGACGAAGTCCTGCACGGCGCCGCCCAGGATGGCGCCGATCAGGATCCACAGCGTGCCCGGCAGATAGCCGAACTGCGCCGCCAGCACCGGGCCGACCAGGGGGCCGGGACCGCTGATGGAGGCGAAGTGATGCCCGAAGAGAACGAACTTGTTGGTCTTGACGAAGTCGCGGCCGTCGTCGTGGACCTCGGCGGGCGGGGCGCGCAGGTCGTCGAGCACGAGCGCCTTCGCCGCGATCCACTTGGAATAGAAGCGCAGGCCGATGGCGTAGGTGCAGAGGGCCGCGAGGATGAACCAGGCGGCGTTGAGGGGTTCGCCCCGGCGCAGGGCGATGACCGCGTAGGCGGCGGCGCCGAGAAGCGAGACGAGGATCCAGACAGCAATGCGCGCGAGGCTCTTCATAAACGTAGCGGAACGCTCAAGATAACCCTCACTCGCCGCACTGACCAGGCCGCGAAGCCATGGCTTCGCGCACGGCCGCGAATAGATCCTCGGAGTCGAACGGCTTCTGCAGGAAGTGCTCGCAGGCGGCCGCGTTCTTGCGCCGGGCCAGGGTCGAGCGGTCGTACCCGGAGATGAAGAGCACCGGCAAGTCCGGGCGCAGCTCGTGCACGCGGCCGATCATCTCCTCGCCGCTCATCTCGGGCATGACCACGTCACTGATGAGCAGGTCGAGCGGCGTGTCCAAGCGCTCGACGGTTTCGAGGCAGCGTTCCCCGCTGTCCACGCTCGTCACCTGATAGCCCGCGAGGCGCAGGGTGGCCTCGATGGACCTGCGCACCATCGGGTTGTCCTCGACGAGAAGCACGGCCGCCCCCGGCGCGGCCGCCCCGTCCGGCGTCGTCCAGGCCCGCGCCGGCGGGGTGGCCTCGCGCGCCTGCCCGTCCTCGCTCGGCAAGTATAGCGAAACCGTGGTTCCCACTCCGGGCTGGGACTCGGCCTCGACGAAGCCGCCGTGCTGGCGGACAATGGCGGCCACGATGGGCAGCCCCAGGCCGGCGCCGCCGCCGGGTACCTTGGTCGTCACGCCCGGCTCGAAGGCGCGCTCGACCACCGACAGCTCCATGCCGTCTCCGCTGTCGCGAACGCGCAGCCGCACCCAGCGGCCGGCCGGCAAGTTGTCCACCCCACCTTCCACCGCCGTCACGTCGATGCCCAAGGTGCCCGCGCCGGGCATCGCCGCCTGTCCATTCCGCGCCAACTCCACGAGCGCGTGCTCGAGTTGCTTGCGGTCGGCGCGCACGAAGTCGGGCCCGCCAAGCGTCGCCACCTCGAGGGTGACATCCGGGCGAAGCTGCTCGCGCAGCATGGGCAGGCACCCCCGAACCAAGGCCTCGATCCCGACCGGGTGAAGCGACAGCTTCCGCTTCGGATCGAGCAGCGCCAGTCGCTGCGCGAAAGCCCGCGCGGCGGCCGCCGCCTCCCGGATCGCTGCCACGCGCCGGCGGAGCGGATGCCCGTCCGTCAGCTCTTCCTCGAGCAGGGTAACGTTGCCAAGCACCGGCGCGAGCAAGTTGGCGAATTCACCGGCCACGCTCGCGGCAAGAGCCGCGAGCTCCGCCGAACGCGCGGCCTCGGGCAAGGCCCTGGGGCCCGCCGCGCTGTCGCGCCCTTGGACATCGCCGTCTCTGCCGAACGGACCCACCGCGCGCGGAGAATACCACCGTCTGGCCGCTTGCCAATCCCGGATGAAGAACCGTAATCCCGCGACAAGCCCAGCGAAGTCGCGGAAGGCGGCAGGAAGAAACGCCTTTCCACGACGGACGCGCCACCCAGTTGGAGCGATGGATGGTGGTCGTAATCGTAGACGTCGTCGTGGTCGTGGCCGTGGCCGACGAGATCACTCCGGCCACGACCACGACCACGACCACGGCCGCTCGCCCGTATCGCCGAATTGCGGTTGGACAACCCTGGTCGGCGGCCGTAGCTTGGTTTCTTCATGGGGGATTCCACGCTGGATGTCGCCGACGTCGTCGACGTCGTCATTCTGGGCGCCGGCATCAGCGGCCTTTCCTTCGCGCACCATGTGGCCCGCGCGGGGCTGCGCTGCCTGGTCCTGGAAGCAGCGCCCTCGCCTGGGGGTTGCATCCGCACCGCGCGCGGCAGCGATGGATTCTGGTTCGAGCTCGGCGCGCATACCCTCTACAACTCGTACTCCGCCCTCCTCGACGTCGTGGCGGAAGCCGGGCTGCGCGGCGCCATCGCCGGCCGGCACCCGGCGCCCTACCGACTGCTCGTCGAGGGCAAGGTGCGTTCGGTGCCGTCCCAGATTGCGCTGGGCGAGCTCTTCGCCTCGGCGTGGCGGGTCTTCACCCTACGCAAGGCCGGCCGCAGCGTGGGCGACTACTACGGCAGGCTCGTCGGCCGGCGCAACTGGCGGCGTGTGTTCTCGCCCCTGCTCTCCGCCGTCCCCTCGCAGCGCGCGGACGACTTTCCCGCCGAGATGCTCTTCAAGCAGAGGCCCCGGCGCAAGGAGTTTCCCCGCACCTTCACCCTGAAGAACGGGCTTTCAACCTTGATCGAGCGTCTGGCGGGAGAAGAGCGCGTCACCCTGCGGGTGAACGCGGGGGCGAAGGCGCTCCGCCGCGCGGAACCGGGCTTCGCCGTGACCACCCAGGCTGGCGACACCGCCCGCGCGCGCCACCTGGTATTGGCCTTGCCGCCGGACCAGGGCGCGCGCCTGCTCGTGCCCCTGCTGCCCGCGGCCGCCGCCGCGCTCCTGCGCGTGCGCACCACGACCATCGATTCGACGGGCGTGGCCTTCGCCAAGCGCGACCTGCCGTTCCCGCGTCTCGCCGGGCTGGTGCCCCTCGATGACGTCTTCTTCTCGGCGGTCAGCCGCGACGTCGTTCCCGACGAACGCTTCCGCGCCCTCGCCTTCCACTTCCGCGCCGGCCTCGGCCTCGAAGAGCGGCTGGAGCGCATCGCCGCGGTTACGGGCGCCCAGCGGGAACGCTTCGCCCTCGTCGGGGAACACCGCTCGTGCCTGCCCTCGCCCGCCCTCGGCCATGGCGACATCGTGCGCGCCCTCGACGAGAGCATCGCCGCCTCGGGCGTCTACCTCACCGGCAACTACTTCGGGGGACTCGCCATCGAGGACTGCGTCCTGCGCTCCCTCGCCGAGTCGCGGCGCCTACTCAGCGAGAGTAAATAAGAATCTCGTGGTTGCCGTCCGCGGTCTTGCGCGACACCGCGATCTTGTTGCCGCCGGCGGACCACGGATAGGGCTGCTTGTCGGGCAGCCCGATCTCGCCGATCACGGACACCTTCCCGCTGCCCGGATCCAGGCTGAAGAAATCGAGCGCGAAGCGCGTCTCCTCCTTCATGTCGCCCTTCTTCCGCCCCGGCCGATCGGCGAGCAGCGAGAACACCACCTTGTTGCCGACCTGGCGCTGCTGCAAGGAGGCGGGGTCGTAGTCCTGCACCGGCAAGGTCAGGTTCAACGGCCGCACCTTCTCGCCCGGCCCAACCAGCTCGTAACCCTTCTGACCCTCGGCGAGCACGATGACCGCCGGCTGGTCGGGTTTCTCGCCGCGCTTGTGGACGTATTCGAGGAAGTTCTCGAGCTTGGGCGGCGTCTTGCCCGGCCCGGCCTTGCCGCTCTTGACGTCCCATAGCGCGAACTGTGGCGGCTGGCGCGCGTCCGTCTTGCGATTGTAGGCGCCCGGCCGTTCCACCATGGCCGCGAAATGGCTGTTGGTGAAGCCGAGGAAGGTGACGCCGCCCCCGCCCGCGACGGTGCCGTTCCCCTCCACAACCATGTCCTGGAGCATGAGGGTGCCGCCGTCGGGCTTGTAGGCCTGGATGGTGAAGCGCCGGCCGCCCGAGGGCTCGTTCTTCTCCGAGACCGCGACGAACGCCTTGGGCGACATGGAAACCTCGCAGTCGTCGAAGCTCTGAGTGGTCCGCCGAATGTGGCCGCTCCCATCCACGATGGCCGCGCGCCGCTGGCCTTCGTTCGACACCACGAACCAGTGTCCCCCGAGTCCGAGGATCTTTTCCGGCGTGGCGGTGAAGCTGGAGATGTCCGAAGCGCGAGGCTTGCCACCTGGCGGGCCCACCACCAGTTGCACCGTCCCCTTGGCCGTGAACTGGATGGTCGCTAGCTTGCCGCCACTCTCGTCGAAGGCGAAGGCATCGTGCAGCATGCCCTCGCTGGCGGTGACCTTGCCGGATGGCTTGAGCTGCTTGGGCGCGGCGAGAGCGGACGCCGCCGCGAGAAGAGACAACCCGGAAACCACGAACCACATCGAGGTGCGCGCCATGGGGGCATCTTAAGGCCCCGCCGCGAAACTTCGTCAACCCCTTCGTGCCTCGCGGGTGGGTCGGGGCTGGGGTTCGCAGGCCGACGCGGCTACAATGGGGGCAGTGCACGCGACTCTTCTCCTGGCGCTCGCGCAAGCGGCATTGGTCACCGTGGTCCCCGGGCCCGACGATGGCTGCCCCTCCTCCGCGCAAGTCCAGGCCGCGCTCGAAATCCATGCGCCCCGGCTGATCAACCCCCGCCCGGACGACGCCCCCGCAAGCCTGCTTACGCTGACCCTGTCTTCCGCCTCGCCGACGCGGGAGATGAGTTTGTCCCTGCTCGACAGCAAGGGGCGCGTGCGACTGTACCGGACCCTGCCCGCGCCACTCGGAGACAAGGCGCACGATTGCGCCGCGCTTGCCGACACCGTCGCTTTCATCGTCGACCGCTACTTCGAGGAGGTCGAGTTGCCCTCGCTACCGGAGAAGAAGCCGCCGTCGCCGCCGCCACCGCCCTCACCACCGCCGTCGCCGCCCTCGCCGCCAGCGCCCCCACCGGCACCAGCCAAACCTGCCGGACCCACCGCCAAGTCACCCTCCTTCACCTTGTCGGCCATCGTCGGCAGGCGCATACCCGGTAGCGCGGAGGATCTCGGAGGCATCGAGTTCAAGGCGGCGTTGGGCGCGGAGCTCGCAAGCCTGGGGGACCACCATGGCTGGCCGCTGTGGGCCGAGCTCTCGGGGGGTATCATCGGTTGGGCAAACCATGGTTGGAGCTACGCTGACCGCCCCGACAGCACCCCTGGCAGCGCGACAGTGGTCCGCTCCGGCGGGGAACTGGCCCTGCTCCTCGGTCGGCCCACCTGGCACGGCAAGCTGTACGCGGGTCCCCTGGTCGAGGTCGAAGTCGTTTGGCTAAACGTCGACTACGACGACGGCCGTACCCAGCACGGAATTCACACTGGCCTGGCAAGCGGCTTGCGCGCCGGGTATCAATATCATTGGAAACAGCACGTTTTTGCCAGGGCCGACGTGACTGGCTGCGCTGCGCTTATGCGTCAAAAGGTCGTGACGCATGGGGATCCCAACAATCCAATTTTCTCCGCGCCGCCGGGATATGCCACATTCTCCCTCGGAGTTGGAATCTGGTTCTGATGTGCAATGATGATGACAAGGCCGAGGCGGCTCTAACGGAACAGAAGGCAATCATGGGTGGAAAGCAGGTCACCAAGACGCCATCGCCGACCCAGACTCCCCTGGCTGACTCGGAGCTGGTGAGGGCGGCCAGGTCCGGTGACATGACGGCATGGCGCGGCCTCTACGACCGGTATGCGCCCCTCGTGCATCGCTTTTCCGCCGCCCTCGGCATTCCCNNCGCGGGGAGGCTCAGCTTTCCACTTGGATCTACCGCATCGCTGCGCGTCACGCAATCCGGCTCGGCCGCCGGCGGCGAACCAGAGAATTGATGCGACTGACGATGTTGAAAGAGAAACCGTCTATTACCATCGATCCTTCCGAGCGCTCCACGCACGTAGCGACGCTGGATCGGATGTTGGCCAAGCTGCCGCCCAAGAAAAGAACGGTTCTGGTACTGTTCGAGATCGAAGGGCTTTCGGCCAAAGAGATTTCTGACGTCGTTGGTTGCCCCGAAAACACCGTCTGGTCGCGGCTGCATCATGCGCGGGCCGAGATGGTCAAGGCGGCGAGGAGGATGGTGTCATGAAATGGCTTGAGACACCGCAAGACGAGAGTGAACGCCTGTTGCGCGAGGGTCTGGACCAGGCCACGCAGCGGCTGGGCGATGAGATCACCCACCGCCGCGTGTGGGCCAAGGTCGCCGAGGGGATCGAGCAGCCGCAACCCCGAGTTTGGGGCCGCTACGCGTTCGCCAGTGCCGCTTTGGTCCTTCTGGTCGGAGTGGGCGTGGTTGGCCTGCCGAAGCTTTTGCGCTCCCATGGAGCGCGAGGCACGTCCGCCGCGGTTGTGACCAAGTCCGCGGCGACCCCGACGGTCGCGCGTGCAGCCGCCGGCGCCAACGTGGCATCGGTTACCCCGGTGGACCAGACCGCGCTGCTCGAATCGGAGCGCGTGCCCGGCCATGTGGTGCGCACGCGCGCGGGCGAGCATGCTCGCGTCGCGCTCGGTGGCGGAGCGGAGGCCGAAATGGCCGAAAACTCGGCCATCACTTGGGACAACCAGCACCGTCCATCGATCGAACAGGGCAGCGCGCAGCTCAGCGTTCCCCATCAGCCCCCCGGCTGGCGTTTCTCGGTCACGGCCGGCCCCTATGTCGTGACCGTGGTCGGCACGCGCTTCGAGGTGCACATTGCGGCCAACACGGTCGCCGTCGAGGTCAACGAAGGCGTGGTCGAGGTGTGGCGCGGCTCGCGCTCGACGCGACTGGTGGCCGGCGACTCTTGGAATGGCCCACTCCATCCGGACGAAGCGCAGCTGCCCGCCGAAAAGCCGCAGTCCATTGCGCCGCCGCCCGTGAAGGCGGCCGGCCCCACGAATCGCGGCCTGCAGGCCGCCGAGGCCGCGTTGCAGGCAGGCGACACCAGCAAGGCCATCGAGATCCTCACGCGCACCGCCGCCGGCACGGGCCCGGCCGCGGAAAACGCCTCCTACGAGCTCGGCCGCATCACGCGCTACAATCTCAATCGACCGCGCCAGGCGGTCGCCCTATGGGACAGGTATCGCACCCGATTCCCCTCCGGACTTCTGCGCACGGAAGCCGATCTCTCGATTGTCGATACCCTCTCGACCCTGGGCGATGGGCGCGCGGCCTTGGCGGAGGCCGACGCGTTCCTGGCGCACCATCCACAAAGCGAGCGACGTCTCGAGGTACAGAAGCTGGCCGAACGCCTGCGCGCCGCGGAGTCCGCCGCCGGGCAGAGGTGAGCCCCGTGCTCCGGCACGTCGCTGGGTTCGGCATTGCGCTCTCGCTGGCGGCCTGCACCGAACAAGTGTTTCTTGACGACGTGCGGGACGCCGGGGCCCCGGACCTGGCCGTGGTCAAAGATGCGTTCTTCTTTCCCACCAGTGACGCCTTCTGCAGGAACCAGTACGTCTTGCTCAATTACTGGCCGCGGGCAGCGCAACTCGTGATCATGCTCGATCGTTCGTCCGCCATGCAGACCTCGTTCGGCGGCGGGACGCGCGAAACCAGCGCGGAACAGGTTCTGCTCGACGCCATTGGCGAGTATCAAAGCAAGATCAAGTTCGGGTTCGAGCAATTCCCCCCCGATAGCACCGACCCGTCCTCCGCGGATTGCCAACGGAGCTCCTGTTGCGCCGGCTCGCTGGAGGTCACTCCCACTTTCAATGCGCTCCCTTCCATCAGCGGGCTCCTGCAATGCAGCGGTACGCCAAGCTCCACCTGCCCATCGGCGTCGGACGATTCGTCCTCCTACGCCGCCCTCGAGCAGGTACGGGACTGGAACAACAAGTCGAAGTACAACCCGTCGAACGACGATCGCTACCTTCTGCTCGTCACCGCCTCGGAGCCTTCCTGCTCGGCGCTGCCGGACAGCAAGGATGCCTGTTCCCGCGCGCTCAGCGCCGCCAGCGACCTCGGCAACTCGAGTTTTCGCGTGGTCGTGGTCAGCGTGGGATATCAACCCGACGCGGGTTCCTGCCTGGTGCGCATCAGCCAGACCGGGTCGTCACTGTCCGTGCCGGCCAACACGAGTACCCTGTACAAGCCATCCTCGGTCTACGCCCTGAACGACGATGTGAACGCGCTCTTCGCGGCGGTGGCGGAGACGAGCTGCACCTTCGACTCGAGCACCGTGCCGCCCTCCGGCGCCCAGTTGGTGGTGTCCATGGGCACCAGCACCAACTCCATCCAGCAGGTCGACTCGACCGACAAGGACGGCTGGTCGTTCGCCAATCCCAGCCACACCACCATCACATTTTCTGGCACGACGTGCGACCAGTACGCGAATTCGATGTACACCTCGATCTCGGTCGGCTACACCTGCTATCCCTGCGGCGGCGGCCCCGCCTGCCCGTGGCAGTAGCCTTACCAGCCCTCGATCGCGCCGACGGCCGGGATGGAGGAAGTCAGCGGAATGGTGTCGATGCCCCGCGCGCCCATGAGCGCCAGCTCGTAGCGGATCCTGGCCAGCGGTAGCTTGTCGCTGGCACTATCCACCTCGATGCTGTATTCGGTGTAGGCCTTGCCGCTGATGCGACTGGGCTCGTCGGCGAAGAGGTTGTTGCGCACCAGGTAGGCTTCGACCTCGGCGGCGTTCGCGACCGGCACGTTGAAGAGCAGCAGGACCTTGTTCTCGGCATTGATGGCGCCGTGGAGGTTGAGCAGGAACATGCGCAAGAGGCCGGTCTTCACCTCGTTGGCGCGGAGCTTGGGGTTCACCCAGATCGATGTGCCCGACTCCATGACCTCGTCGATGATGCGGAGGCCGTAGTTCTTGATGGCGCTGCCGCTCTGGGTGATTTCGAGGCCCAGATCCGCGCCGCCATTTTTCACCTTGGCCTCGGTCTTGCCCCAGGTTTCGTAGATGAGCACACCGCGGTCGATCCTGGGCGGCGTGGTGTACTTCTGCACGGAGAACTTGCCGAACGCATCCGCGACGCCGGCGTCCCGCAAGCGACGCATGATCCATTCCAGCGCCAGGTAGGGCATCTCCGCAACCGCGGTGATGAGTGGTTTGCGGCCCGCGAGCTCCTGGAAGAGCTCGACGGCGCTGGCGAATTCCTTCTCCGGCCGGACGATGCCCACCAGGCGCACGCTCCCGCGCCGGAGCGGCATCACCCGCCGCAGCTCGATGTCCTGGCCATACTCGTACTTGAGCTCGAGCACGCGCTCGCGAATCCAGTCGTCGCCGGCGATGGCCACGTCCAGCTCGCCGATGCCGAGCTGGGTGGCGAATTCCTGCGGCCGCCCATCCCAGCCGTAGAGGAAATTGACCGTGGTGAACTTGCTCGGCCCGCCCGACTGGTAGCCGGAGGTGCGGAAGCCCGATTGTTCGAGGAGCTGGACCAGGTTGCCGCCCCGGTTGGGATCCGCGAGCGAGCCCGCCGGCATCCCGATGCGAAGGTTCTCGTCATTCATGAGGCTGCCCATCCTGCCTAACAAACCCGCGTCTGTCACGCCTTCGCGCAGAGCCCCGCAATCTCGCGACCAGCACAGCAACGTCGCGGAAGGCGGCAGAAAGAGACGCCTTTCCACGACGGACGCGCCACCCAGTCGGAGCGATGGATGGTGGTCGCAGTCGTAGACGTCGTCGTGGTCGTGGCCGTGGCCGTGGCCGACGAGATCACTCCGGCCACGGCCACGTCCACGTCTACGGCCACGACCACGACCCTCTGCGGCTATCGCGGGACTAGGGCCGGATCATGGAGTGTTTTGCGCGCTACTGGTAAAGTCGCGTCCGTGCGATTGACCTCGCTCGTAGGTTTGCTGATCGCCGGGTCCATCTTTTCGGCCTGTGACCCGAACGAGCACGTCGACTTTTTTCAGACGGTGACCCCGGCGCCCTCGTTTCCCGGGACCGCGGGCGACCCGGCGGCCTACCAGAACCTGTTTGCCCACACCCCCGATCCCAAGTGCACGCCCGAGGTGCCGTTCCAGCTCGATAGCAAGACCGAGGTGCGCATCTTCGTGGGCAACGGCGTCGCGGCGAGCGAGATCGGCCGCTATGCCGGCGGGCTACAGCGCTACTACGACTTCTACGGCGTGACCATGTTCACCCGCTATGACCCCATCGCGGTGCCCCTCGACCATGCCATCGTGCTCAACGATGCCGCGATCGCGGGCTGGATGCGCGAGGTCGCGGGCGTGGACCCGGCCTGCCTCAACTCGACCTACCCGCCCCCGGCGTGCGAGCAGGCCTACGGCGCCGCCATGTTCTACAACGTCAAGCAGTTCCTCCACGCCTACGCCGAGCCCGACCGCAACGTCATCAACCTCGTTCTGCTCAAGCGCGTGGCCTCCCTCGACCCCGGCGCCGAAACCGGCCTGCTCAACTGGGGCATCGCCGGGCTCGGTCTTTCGGCAGCGCTGGTCAACTCGGCCGGCGGCTCGGACGTCAACATCTCGTTGGCCGAAGCCCTCGACGAAACCGGCTTCTCGCCCACGGTGTTCATCGCGGTCAATCTGACCGACTTCCTGCTCCGCGAACCGGACATCGTCGTCGCGCACGAGTTCGGCCATGCCTACGGCCTACCCCACCTCCAACCAGGGGACTCCGGCTACGGCACGAACCTGATGGACCCCAGCGCATCGGATTGCGACCTATCGCTCCGCTCGGACCAGCTGACGACCATCGAGCAAGCCACCGCCGCCTACGGAGACCTGCTCGATCCCGGCCACTACCAAGGATCCGAGATTCTGTCGTTCACCGACCGCGCCCCCGAGATCCTGGAGATCGTTCGAGCCCGCGTCGCCGCCCGGGCGCTGGCGATGGGAGGTGGGCAATGACCCTGGCACGCGCGACCGTGTTGGCCCTGGCGGTCGCGGGCGCGTTGCTCGGATCGCCCGCTCGCGCCCAGACTCAGGACAAACCGGCCCCTGATGCCAAGGCCCAGCCGCCGGCCGGCCAGCCCACGGCGCCCGCACCCGCAAGCGCTTCGCCACCGGCCGGTTACCCCTATCCGGCACCCTACGGCTATCCCCCAGGCTACGGCTATCCCTCAGGCTACGGCTATCCCCCAGGCTACGGCTTTCCCCCGGGCTACACCTACCCGTCCGCTCCCTACCCCGCGTATCCGCCGCAGGGCTATCCCCAGTACCCGCCCGCCTACCCGGCGTATCCGCCACCCTACCCGACTCCCGCGCCGGAGCCCCCGCCCGAGCCGCCCGCGCCGCTTCCCTCCGGTAGGTGGCGAATGGGCGCGTCACTCTTCCTCGTGCCACAGGGGTATCTCTCGTACGACCTCAAGTACCGGGGCGAATCCCAACTGACCTATGCGGGGGGGACCACGGCTACCGCCGGAGTCACGACATTCGCCGAACTCGACCCCATCCGCCACCTCTACCTGGGCCTTGCCCTGCAATTCTTGCCCTCGATCAAGTGGGAACCACGCTCGGGTTCGGCCGCGGGGAGCAACGCCTTTAGTGGAACCGGCCAGGAGCTCGATCTTCTCCCGCAGATCGGCGCGAGCTTGTCGGCATCGCCCCGCCTTCGCCTGCTGGCCTACGTGGCCCCCGGGTATTCGCTGCTCATCGCTTCCGGCATGGCCGACGCCTTCGCCAATTCGGGAACCGCGCACGGCTTCGTGGTGCAGACCGGCGGCGGCGTGCTTTACGCGCTTGGCGCGCACGGCTTCTTTTCGATTCGCGGCTCCTACCAGTGGACCTTCCAGAACAACCAAGTGCAGAGCAACACCACCGGCGCATCGGCCGATGCCCACTTCCGCTTCCACTTCATCGCCCTGCACGGCGCCGGCGGCTATTGGTTCTAAGAACTCTTGAGATCGGACAATCGCTAACTAAGATCGATCCGTCATGCCAAGCGCCAAGGATCCGCTGACCAGGGATGCGCTCGCCGCCCTGCGGGATCTGCTGCCCGCCGGCTGCACCGTTGGGAAATCGAGCCTTGGGATCAGCGCCGCCGCTGGCGAGACCTGGATCGTCGTGCGCGGGCGGGCCGGCAAGCGCGTCACCTGCTTGGTGCTGGCCCGGAGGCGCGTGGAGACACGCGACCTGGGCGCCATCGCCGGCGCGGCCGCGCGCACGAACAACCCCGCCTTCCTGGTCTCGACCTACCTTTCCCCCGTGGTGCGCGAACGGTTGCGCGGCTTCGGCATCGGCTACTGGGATCTGACCGGCAACGCGCGCATCGGGCTTGCTGGCATCGGCGTTGGTCTGGAACGCGAGGGCGGCGCGCCCACCAGCGCGAAGAACGATCGGCGCCTGCGCTCGCTGTGCGGCGAGATGGCCGGCCGCGTGGCGCGCGTGCTTGTCGACCTGCGGCCACCGCACACGCTCGCCGGGCTCGCGCAGCAGGCGCGCGTCGACGCGAGCTGCGCCTCGCGCGTCATCGCCTTGCTCGGCGAGGCGGGAATCGTCGAGCGCCAGCCGCGGGGACGGATTGCGAACGTCGACTGGCAGGCGCTCCTCCGTCGCTGGTCGCTCGATGCTCCACTCTTCACGCGCGGTGAAAGCTTCCGCTTCCTTTGCGCGCGCGGCGTGCCCGATTTCCTGGCGCGCCTGGCTCGTAGTGGCTTCCTGCACGCGCTCACCGGCCCCTCGGCCTTCGCGGCTCTGGCAGCCGAGACCTCGCCCCGGACCGCCGTCCTCTACGTCGACGACGTGGAGGCCGCGGTGGCCCAGTACGGACTGCGCTCGGCCGGCGACGATGCCGACCTCGTCGTCGTCAAGCCGATTGACCGTAGCGTGTTCCAGCGCTCGCGCGAGAAGGGCGGGCTGCGCTACGTATCGCCCAGCCTGATGGCCGCGGATCTCGACGGGCACGACGCCTTCGAGGTGGCCCTGCGCTGGATGGCCAAGCACGCAGCGAGGTGGCAGGAGAGGTTAGAGCCGCCGGAGGTTGGCCAGGGCGGCCGCCACACAGAGAGCCGCTGACAACGCCGCGACTGGAAAAAGCCCGAGCAAGGGGACCGCGAGCAGCGCCACCACCAGCGCCGCCCCCGCGGCGCCGGCCAGATCCCAGGCGTAGATGCGAGCGGCGGCCTGCGGGTGCCCCGCCGCCCGCACGGCCAGTGGATAAATCGCGCCCGTGCTCGCGCCGGCGAGCACGATTCCGACCAAGACGAGGAGAGCGCTCGCGGCCGGAAACAGCCGCGCGAGAGTGAGCACGGCCGGGATGAGCGCGGCCACCGCGGCCAGCGCCCCCAGCGCTCCGGCGAGCGCGCGTGGGAGGGAGAGAACACGCCGCGCCAGCAGAGCCCCCGCCGCCATGCCGGCCATGAACCCGGCGAGCATGCCGCCGAGCGCGTGATAGAGGTGCCCGGCCAGGGCTTGAAACGCCAGCAGGAGCACCATCTCGAGCGACATGCCCGCCGCGCCGGACGCGGCGGCGGCGAACCCGGGCGCGCCGCGGCCGCGCCGGACGACCAACGCGAGCGCGGCCAGCGCGAGGATCCCGCCCGCCAGAAGCCAGCCCGCCCGCGACACCCGCACGAAGGCCAGGGCGGCGCGGCCGAGTCTCGGCGAAACCCGCTCCAGGTTCTCGATGAGACCGAAGAGGTAGACGACCGGGCGAAAATCGCGATTCTCGACCGCGGCGACCGCGGCCAGGCCGCGACGGTAGCTCGCGGCATGCATCGGCAGCAGGCGATCGAAGAGCCATGCCCGCCCAATTTCCAGCGGACGCACAGAGCGTTCGTCCAGCCTTTGCGCCAGCAGATCGGGCCGCGCGAGAACCGCGGTCTCGGCGCCCCAGAAGATGGTCTGGCCGCCCGGCGCGACGCCGACCGCGGGAAAGACCCCCGTCAGACTTGCCAGCAGCGAGGCGTGCCGCTGCCGCGCGGCCGGATCCAGGTAGGCATCCGAGCCCGGCGTCACGAGCGCGAAGATGCCACCCGGCGCGAGCGCCCGCCGCGCGTCCTCGAGACACTCGCGGGTCGACAGGCGGGCGAGCAACGCGTTCTGCGCGACGGGCAGGTTGAGGAGAATGACATCGTAGCGGCCCACGGCCTCGCGCAAGAGCGCGCGTGCGTCCCGGCTGGCGGCATGCACGCGCGGATCGGCCAGCGCGGCCCGGGTTCCTGCGTCGGCGAAGGCGCGCGCCAGCGGGAAGATCGCGGGATCCATTTCCGCGTAGTCGAGCACCTCCGGACGATGCTCGAGCGCCAGGGCCAGGCCGCCGCCCAGGCCCCCGCCGACCATCAGCACCCGGCGCGGCCGCGGATGCAAGAGCAGGGGCAGGTGCGTGGTCTCCTCTGCGGCGAGCTCGTCCTCGCTGGTGAAGAGCAAAACCCCGTCGTGGAAGAAGGCGCGCTGCTCGCCCCGCGCAACCACGGCCAGAAGGCCGTAGCGCGAGGGTTGCATGGCCAGGATCCGCTCGCCGGGAAAACGGGCCGCCACGAGCGACCGGTCCACCCCGGGAGCCATCGCGAACGCAACCAGAGTCGCCGCCGCCGCGAGAGCCGCCATCCGCCAGCGGGGCCACAGGAGAGCCGCGCCCGCCGTGGCCGCGGCCGCGCCCGCGAGAACCAAAATCCACGCGGCCGGCAGATGCTCCGCGAAGAAGAAATGGAAAAGCACGCCCGCGACCGCCGAGCCCACGGTCTCCGCCACGTAGATGGACAGGGCCTGCTCCTCGACGGAGCAAGCCGCCGCGGCCCAGGCGAAAGCAAGCCCGCCGAGCGCGCTGGCGGGCAGGAGCGCGACAAACGCCACGGCAAGCAGCGTCGGCAGCGCGGGCTCCTGCCCGAGGGCATTCGTCCCCGCGAAGCGAGTCAACCAGAGCGCGGCCAGCAGAAGCAGCGGCGCCACCCCCAGCACGAACGCCAGGCGCCCCGCCGCGGCCAGGGGCGGTCCCGCGCGCCGGGCCCCGAGCGCGCTCGCCAGGGCGGTCAGGCAGAGCCAGGCCGCCAGGGCCAGTCCCAGCACGAGCTCGTTACCGTGCGACGAGGCGAGGATCTCGCGCAACAGCACCACCTGCGCCAGCAGGGAAGCCGCGCCCGCGACCGCGACGGCCTGGCGAACCGCGGCTCGACTGGCGTTCAGCTCCATACGCCGGGGATTGTAAACCCGCAGAACGCGCAGCGGCCGTTCTTGATGTGCAGGCCTTCCAGCTCGAAACCCCGCCGCGCGACCACGACCTTGCCGCAGCTCGGGCAGGTCGTATCCTCGCCGGCGAGGCCGGGCACGTTGCCGGTGTAGACGAAGCGCAGCCCCTCGGAAAGGCCGATCTCGCGGCAGCGAATCAGCGTCGCATTGGGCGTGGGCGGCACGTTCTTCATCTGGTATTCGGGGTGAAAGCGCGTGAAGTGCAAGGGCACGTCCCGGCCCAGGTGCTCCTTCACCCAGCGGCACATGGTGCGGATCTCCGACTCGCTGTCGTTTTGCCCCGGCACGCACAGGTGGACCAGCTCCAGCCANNTTGAGGTCGACCTTGACCGCGTCGAGGTACTTGAGCACCTCCTTCATCGGCTCGGCCTCCCCCGAGCCGCCCGTGACCATGGTGGCGCGCACGCCAGCCTCGCGCGCGGCCTTGGCGGTGTCGATGGCGTATTCGAGAAAGACGATGGGCTCGGAGTAGGTGAAAGTCACGCAGGCGTCGTACTCCTTCGCGCCGCGGACGACCTCGTCCGGCGGCATGAAGTGGAAGTCGACGTCCTCGGGCTTCGACTGCGAGATGTCCCAATTCTGGCAGCACTTGCACTCGAGGTTGCAGCCCGCGGTGGCGATGGAAAACGCGAGGCTGCCCGGACGGAAGTGAAAGAGCGGCTTCTTCTCGATGGGATCCACGTGCACGGCGCAGGGCTGGCCCCACACCAGGGTCACGTACTCGCCGTCGCGGTTCTCGCGCACGCCGCAGAACCCCCGCTCGCGATCCTCGACCTTGCAGTGCTTGGGGCACAGCCCGCATTCGATGCGCTTGCCTTCGAGCTTCTTCCAAAAGCGGGCCGGGTAGGCACGTGGCGTGCTGCCCGCGAAGGCGCGCGCGGGCACGAGCGGCCCGGCCGAGGCGGCCAGGGCGCAACCGCCGCAGGTGAAGAAGAAATCACGTCGCGAGAGCACCGTCACACCTCCAGCTCGACGACTTCGATGCCGGCCCGATCGGAGACGCCCAGGCCCAGCCGGCTCGCGGTCGCGAGGTGGATGGGCGTCAGGTCAACCTTGTCGAGCGGCGGCAGGGTGCGTTGCTTGCGCAGGTTCTCGAGAATGCCCAGCCCCACGGTGTCCACGGCGACCAGATCCGTCGCGAAGAGCAAGCGGTTCGCGACCTCGCCCGCGCCGGGCTGGTAGCTGGGGCCGTTCTCGACCACGGGCCGGAGCGCATCCATGACCACCAGGCGCTGCTTGTCGCGGATGGCGGGAATGGCGTTGACCTCCGCGATGTACGGGTCGCACTTGTCGAGATGCATCTTGTTCGGGTTGTGGATGCAGCCGAAATTGTTCTTGAGCGCGCCAGTCATGCCCGAGAGCATGTGCTGCTTCAAGATGGGCAGGTTGATCACGCCGTCGACCTGGCGCGTGAGCACCTGGGAAAGCCGCGAGGCCGACGAGGGCATCTGGGCCAGTTCTTCCTCGTGCCCGGCTTCGTCGTTGCCGACGCACTGGTAGGTGTCGCCGCGGATCGGGGCGACAAACCTGGACGCGATCAGGTCTCGCTTGAACCGATCGAAGGCGATCTGCTTACGCGGTTCGATGCCCGCCTGCGCGAGCAGCGCCGACAGCTCATCGACCAACTCGACGTGCGTAGCGGCGTTGCGGCCGGCCAGCCCGTTGATCTTGAGGCCGACGCGCTCGCCAGGCCGCAGGTAGCGGGCGAGCGCTCGGCTGGCGTCTTTCTCGCCAGACAGCGCGCGCAGTCCCGCTTCGAGCATGGCCCGCAAGGCGCCGCGATCGGCGTCGTAGCCCTGCGTGAGCGCCTTGCGCGTGTGCACCACGACCACGCGTGGTTTGCCCGTGGCCACGATGGTCCGGGCGGCTTCGGTCTTGGATGCGACGATCGTGGTCTGCGCCGTCGGCCTCGCGCGCGTGCCCGCGCAAGCGGAGCCGCAGCTCGTTGCCGCCAGCGCGCCAGCGCCCAGGGCCTGCAAAAACCGGCGCCGCTCCGGACTGTGTTCGCCTCGATCCACGAGACGGAGTATAGCGCGCGAATTCCTACCTATGCTCGTCCTCGCCGAAGACGATGGCCTCGTAGACCTTGTATTCCGCCTTCTTCCACGCGTCGGCGGGTAGCCCGGCCTTGCTCGCCAGATGACGCAAGGTCGTCTCGCGGTCCCAGCCCTGTTCCGGCGCGACCTGCGGCAGGAAGGTGGCGCGGTTCCAGCCCACGCCCAGGATGATGCCGTGCTTGCCGATGACGATCTCCTCGGGCCCCTTGATTGGCACGGGCGGGGTCAGGACCGAGATCTCGATGGTGACGAAGGGCAGCTCCGCGACGCTGACTGTATGCGGAAAACGCGTGTCCTCCAGCGCCGCGCTCGCGGCGCGCATGGCCACGGTTTCGTAGATTGAATCCGTGGGCTCGATGGTCCCGATGCAGCCGCGCAGATCCTCACCGCGGCCGAAGCAGCGGCCGTCGTCGCCCAGCTTGCATTTCAACGTCACGAAGGCGCCGGCCTTGCGCTCCAGCGATGGCACCATGGGCACCGTCTTGCGCACCGCTGGATCGAACGAGCCCTTGCGCACCGACGCCTCCAGCGACGCTCGCGCCAGCTTGAGCAACGTCGCCCGCTCCTCTTCGCTCAGTGGAAACATTTCTTCTCCCCCTGCCCTCGCCGCTTCGACCTTCGAAGCCTCGGGCCATTTGCCGGTGAACGCGACGTCCACGTAGGTCACCGTGCTGGACCAGTCGTTCATCACGTCGCCCGAGGTGTAGCGATTGACGACCTGGCCACGCACGCCGGAAAACCGCGCAAGCAAGTCGAGCAGCAGCGCGATTGGGTGCAGTCCGCAGATGGTCGTGCCGGTCTTGTCCGCGTGGTCCAGCAGGCTACGCCGGTCGAGCTTCAGAATCTGTGCGACCGAGCCGTCATCGACGCGGGCCAAGCGCTCCTGGATGGTCCCCTTGCCGGCCGGGACCTCGTAGCCGTAGTTGTCTCCGCGGTGGGTGAAATCGCTGGAGGCCACAACCAGGGTCTGCTTGTCGACGATCTCGGCCAGCGCCGCGGCCAGCTCGGCGTAGTCGGCATCGCGCATCTGGCCGATGAGGATGGGCACCAACGTGAAGCTCGGCAGCACGCGCTGGAGCAAGGGTAGCTGCATCTCCAGCGAGTGCTCCTCGGTCTCGGCCTGGGCCACCGCGCTCACCAGCGATGAGCGCCGCAGCCGCGCCACCGCCGCGCCGTCGAGCGGAATCAGCCCGAGTGGCGTCTCGAAGTGGGTGACGTCGGGAATCGATGCGCCCCGCAGCGGGAAGTGATGCGAGATGGCCAGCACCACCACCCGCCGGATGTCCTGCCCGCGCAAGAGCGCGTACCCCGTGGCCGCCGCCTTGCCCGAGAAGCGGTACCCCGCGTGCGGCGAGATGAGCGCCATGACCTTGCCGTCGAGCTTGGGCGGTTTGGTGTCCGCGAGCAGCTGGTCGATGTACGCCGCCAGCTGATCCTTCTCGCCCGGGTACCACGAGCCGGCAACCTGCGCCTTCCGAATGCGCTTGGTTTCGGGAGCGGGCGCGGGCTTGGGCGCGGAGGCGTGCGTCGCGGGCTGCGGCGCGGCCTGGCTGGCCGGCTGCTTGGCGCAAGCGCCGGCGAGAAAGGCGGCGGCAATCAGCAGGGACCTCACGCGAGGAAGCCGACGCCCCTCACCCCTGCCCTCTCCCCGCTTCGCGGGGCGAGGGAGAAGGTAGCCGATGTTCATGCCCGCATGCTTGCGCCGGATGGGGGTGGTGTCAACGGTGGTGGGAGCAACGGGGGCGCAGCGGCTTGGGATCAAGACCTGCGCCGCGAAGGTTCACGACCTCTGTGGCATAGGGTCCCGCGACCGGCACGCGTGTCGCCCCACCGACCGCGCACACGTCCTATGGCGGTTCCGCGCGACCATGCTGGCAATCGTCGCGATCTCCCCTAGAATACCGAGGGTGGTATGGAGGGCATTCGCGGTCGCGATTCTCACCGTATTGGGGGACCATGCCTGGGCAACTGACCGAAAGGCCCTCCTCGACACTCGGGTTTCGACGCAAAATGAAATCTGCGAGTTGGCGCGCGCCGATCGTCGGCACACGCCATCGCAATCGTGCGTGAATTGCCACGATGGAACCGTTGCCACCGGGGTGGAGCACCGCGGGATCACGGCGGGAGTCGGCAGGCGCAACGGGACGCATCCGGTTGACGTGAATTTCGCGCAGTTGCGGCGGCTTTCCCGAGGGAGGCTGCGCGAGCTGGCTGAGCTGCCCAAGGCTCTCGTCCTCCAGGACGGAATAATCGTGACCTGCGTGACATGTCACAACGGGGCATCCCAGCAGCCGTCCCATGTCGCGGTCCCGCTGTCGGGGAGCGCCCTGTGCTTTTCGTGCCACAACCGGTGACGTTGAGCCACCCCGAATCATTCTTCGCATCCGGCTCAAAGAGAATGCACGAGCCTGCGGCCATCGCGGCTCGAGCGACGACCGATGAAGCTCACTCGCCTGCTTCGATACCGGCGCGCTTGAGCTTGTCGAACAGCGTGGTGCGGCTCAGGCCCAAGAGCTCGGCGGCACGGGTCTTGTTCCCGTTGGCGGCACGCATGGCGCGTTCGATGAGCACGACCTCGATACGCGCCAGCGTGGCCGGCAGGTCGATGCCCTCGGGCGGGGCATCCGCCGCGACTGCGGCCGCCAGATCGGTCGCGGGCGTGCGCACATTGCGCGGGAGATCCTCGACGCCGACCACGCCGGTACGATTCAGGATCACGAGGCGCTCCACCAGATTTTCCAGCTCGCGCACGTTGCCAGGCCAATCGTAGAGCTGCAGGGCGACCAGCGCAGCCTCCGATAGGGACACGTTCCGGCTCGTGCGCCGATTGGCCGATGCCAAGAAGTGCTGGCACAGGGCCGGCACGTCCTCGGCTCGCTCGCGCAGGGCCGGCAGGTTGATAGGAACGACATTGAGGCGGAAGAAGAGATCGCTGCGGAATTTCCCGGCTTTGACCAACGCTTGCAGATCGCTGTTCGAAGCCGCCACCACCCGCGTGTCGACCTGCCGGGTCTTGGACTCGCCCACGGGGGTGATGATGCGGTCCTGTAGCACGCGCAACAGCTTGACCTGCAGGCCGAGAGGCAACTCGCTGATCTCGTCGAGAAAGAGCGTGCCGCCGTCGGCTTCCAGGAACTTGCCGGCGCGCGCGTCCGTCGCCCCGGTGAACGCGCCCTTGGCGTGGCC
>PNBO01000034.1 GCA_003136095.1 Myxococcales bacterium | reverse complement strand
AGCAGGTCAATCCGTGGAAGCACGGGCTTCCGCGCATGACCGCAAGGGGGCCCATGCGCGGAATCATCGTCGTCGGCTTGATCGTTTTTGCGGGCGCTTGCGTGAATCTCACCAAGCCCGAGAAGGTCGCCGAATGCGCGACCCGTGGCACCTGCGGCAACAGCTCGAATGTCGACGCCTCGGGGGCACCCGAAGACACACCGGTCGCCACGGTGTCGGAGGCCGGCGGGCTCGACGTTTCGCGGGATGCGCCGCAAGCGCAAGCGATTGATCAAGCGGTTGACGGACCCGCGACGAACCCGGATGTGCCCGTGAGGTCCTGCATTGCCGCGGGCGTGCTCAAGCCGGCGGGCACCGTGTGCCGGCAAGCAGCGGGGCTGTGCGACGTTGCGGAGAGCTGCGACGGACTCGGCCCCGACTGCCCGCCCGACAAGCTGGCGGCCGCAGGGAAGGAATGCCGCCCAGCCGCCGGCGACTGCGACATCGCGGAGACTTGTTCGGGGACCAGCGTGGACTGCCCCGTCGACGGCTTCAAGCAGGCGGGCACGGTCTGCCGCGCGGCCGTGGGGTTGTGCGATGTCGCGGAGAGCTGCACCGGCAGCACCGCGGCCTGTCCCGTCGACACCCTGGCGCCGGCAATCACGGTTTGCCGAGCCTCGACGGACGGCAGCAAGTGCGACCCGGCAGAGGCCTGCACTGGATCGGGCGTGGGTTGCCCGGCGGACCTTCTGTATATTGCGCCGGCGGTGCCCGTCGGCATCTTGGCCACACCGGGAACGCTGCAAGCCACGGTGACGTGGAGCGCGGCCGCTGGGGCGACCGGCTACAACGTCAAGCGCAGCACCACCAGCGGCACGGCCTACACCACGCTCGTCAGCTCGCCCACGACCAGCTCCTCGCCTTTCATCGATACCGGCCTCACGGGAGGCAAGACCTACTACTATGTCGTGTCGTCGATCAACACCATCGCCACCTGCGAATCGGCGAGCTCGTCCGAGGTGTCCGTGGCCCCGGTCGGACAATGCACGCCGCCATCGCCTCCCGTCATCACCGCCACGCCCGCCAACGGCACCGTTACGCTGTCGTGGGCCGTCGTGACCTCTGCGGTTTCCTACTCGGTGGCGCGCAGCTTGACCACCGGCACCGGGTACGCCACGGTTGGCACCGTCACCACCGGAACCACGTTCACGGACAGCAACGTCGTCAACGGCACGACCTACTACTACGTCGTGACCGCCGGCAACGGCGCCTGCAGCTCGGCCAACTCGAACGAGGCACCGGCCTCGCCGGCCTGCACGCCGCCCGCCGCCCCCACGGGCCTGACCCCGACGGCGGGAAACAGCTCGGTCACCCTCAACTGGATCGCATCGACCGGAGCGACCTCGTATTCCATGTACCGGAACACCGACGGATCCTCGACCTATGCCTTGGTCAACTCCACTTCGCAGACGACCTTCACGGACAGCAACGTCGTCAACGGCACGAAGTACTACTACGTCGTGACCGCCAGCAACGGCGCCTGCAGCTCGGGCAACTCCGCACGGGTCTCCGTCACGCCTGCCTGCCTGCCACCCGCGGCGCCGACCGGAGTCACCCTGACGGCGGGAGACGGGAAAATCTCGCTGGCGTGGACCGCGTCGGCGGGCGCAACCCTCTACCGCGTCTCGAAAAACACTACCGGCACGGGCACCTTCACCCAGCTCGCCACGCCGACCGCCACGAGCTACCTCGACAGCTCGCTGGTCAACGGCACCAAATACTACTACGTGGTGGCGGCGAGCAACGGTTCGTGCTGGTCGGTCGACTCCGCGGTGGCCTCCGCCACGCCGGTGTGCACTCCGCCGTCGGTGCCGACCACCCTCCAGGCGACCGCTGGCGACGGCCAGATCACGCTTAGCTGGACTGCCTCGTCCCCCGCCCCCGCCTCGTACACGCTGGCGCGCAAGACGGGGTCGGCAGGCACCTACACGACCATCGCCAACCCGACCGTCGCGAGCTACACGGACACGAATCTCACCAACGGCACCACCTACTACTACAAGGTCAGCGCCAGCAACGGTTCGTGCAGCTCGACCTACAGCACCGAGGCCTCCGCGACGCCCGTCCCGACCTGCACCCAGACCGCGCCGGGCAGCCCGAAAGCGACTGCCTCGGGAAGCGTGCAGGTGACGATCACCTGGACCGCCTCTACCCCCACGCCGACCAGCTACAGCGTCGGGCGCAGCACGACGAGCGGCAGTGGCTACGTTTCCATCGGCAGCGTGGCCGGGACGATCCTGACCTACGCGGATACCGACACCAGCCTGGTGAAGAACACGACCTACTACTACCAAGTCACGGCCGTCGGCTCGGTGTGCACCGCCACCTCGGCGGAAACCTCGACGACCACGGCGTGCTCTGCACCGGCAGCACCGAGCGCGGGCTTGACCGCCACGAGCTCGAATGGAGCGATCACCATCGCGTGGACCGCGGTCAGCGGAGCAACCGCGTACACCGTGTCCCGCAGCACCAGCTCGGGCGGCACGTACACGGCGATCAGCACCAACCAGACCGCCGCCACGTACACCGATCCAGCCAGCGGCCTGACCAACGGCACGAGCTACTACTACGAGGTCAGCGCGAGCAACGCCAACGCCCAGTGCGCATCGGCCCAGTCGAGCCCGGTCTCGACTCGGTCGTGCGTCATCCCCGCCGCGCCAACCGGATTGAGCACGATCAGAGCGGGCAACGCCCGGGTCAAGGTGGTGTGGACGGACTCGACCGGCGCGGTGTTGTACAACGTGCAGCGAAGCACCACGAGCGGCTCTGGGTACGCGTCGGTAGGTACGTCATCCGGATCCCCGTACATGGACACGACGGCCGCGAACAACACGGCGTACTACTACGTCGTGACCGCGGCGAGCGACGCCGGCGGCAACTGCAGCTCCGCCAACTCGGCGGAGGTCTCCGTCATCTCGTGCGTCAATCTTTCCGGTAACCCCGCGGAGATCACTCACTTCAATACGACGAATGCCTACTGTGTCGTCACTTGCGACAACATCAGCTGGTGGTCCGACTGGAACACGGGCAGCCGCCAGCTCTATGTCAATGAGGTCAACATAACCCAAAGCAACGGCACGTTACCCGCCAAGGTCAACAGCGGCTACGCCTTCTACTTCACCTCCGGACAGTCCGATACCGGGGTGAACTGGGGTGGAACGACCCAGTCCTGCCCGTAGCGCAGGCCTGATGGCAGCCGTGCTGGGAGCGAGGACATTCCATACAAGAAAGAGACCGATCTCCTCGAATTCGTGAGAAGTTCCCAGCGATGACTTTCCGACCAGCCCGGGTTCTCAGAACTGGCTGAGGAACGTCCAAACTTCTTGCGGTCCCCAGCTGCTCGACGACGAGCCGCTATCCGGGAACGGGGTGTGGTCACCGTTGAAGGAGCAGAACTCCACCGGATAACCCGCTTTGCAGCCGGCCATCTTCGTGCAAACGTGAGCACCGCTCGTGACCGATGTAGGAGTCTGCCAGGTGCACCCATCGGCATTGGACCAGTTTTGGGCCAACGTCACCCCTCCATTGTAGTTCATCACCGTATCGCGGGTTCCGTGCGAGGCGTAGTAGGCGACCGGATTGGCGGTGCTGGGGGTGCAGCTGCCGCTCATCTGGGCTCCCGAGTAGATGGCGATGGCGCGGACCCCCCACGTTGCGGTTGCGGTCGGCCCGCCTAGCGGCCTTTCGCACCCGATTTCGTAGGACATGCTCGCCCCGTAGCTCCAACCCGTCGCATAGATGTGATTCGTTTCGACGCAGAAGTTGTCGGTGACCTGCTTCACGACGGCATCCATGAGCTCCATGTTGTTGTTTCCGGCCGGCCATCCGCACCCCGTATCCCCGCTCACCGTCCCCGAACATGGGGTGCTGCCATTGACCCCGTTGGGGGCCGCGAAGATCACGGTGTTGTTGGACAGGGGGAGCAGACCGTAATACCTCTCGTTGTACATCTCCACGTCGTTTCCATTGAGCTCGTGGATGGCGAGGATGAGCTTGTACGCTGTGGTGTTGACGTAGTTGGTCGGCACGTTGAGGATGTACCGACGCTGCGAGCCATTGACCGTAATTGAGATGGGCAAGCCGTTGTTGTACTGGCCGCTCGTGATAGTGGTGGGCGCCTTGCCGCAGCCCGCGCTCCTGCCTGCCGCGCTGGCGCATGTTCCGGATGCACAGTAATTGCCCGTGGCGCAATCCGCATCCACTGAGCAAGGCGCAGGCTTGCAAGAAGTCAAATCCGAAGCGCACGCCATCAAACCGGGGCATGCGCCGGTGGATTGCTGGCAGGCGTGCGTGCTGTCGCAGGTGCCCTTGGTCAGCATCGAGGTGGTGGAGTTGCACGAGGACGTACCGCAAGAGGCTCCCTCGAGCGGGTAGTGGCATCCACCATTCCCGTCGCAGTTGCCATCCATCCCACACTCCGTGCCGGACGGGCAGGCACTGTGGGGTGCGGACTTGCCGGCCACGACGGGGAGGCACGATCCCGTCGTGTTTGACGCCTGTCCGTTCAAGGCGCTCGTGCAGGCATTGCAACCGGTGCAGGCCTTGTCGCAACAGACGCCATCGGCCACGACACCCGATGTGCATTCGTAGCCGTTCGTGGCTGGGGCTCCGGGGCTTTTCGTTGCCGCGCACTTTCCCGTCGAGGTGTCGCAATAGTTACCCGTGCCGCAATCACTGTTCACGATGCAGGTCTTAGGACACCCGGCGGTTACGCATTGGAAGCCGCCGCAGTCTTGCGGGATCGCAATTGTGCAGGCGCCGTTGCCATCGCAGGTCGTCGTGGGGGTGAAGGTCTTGCCGTCGCTGCTGCAAGATGCCGCCTTGCAGGTGTGGCTCGTGCCCACCTTGCGGCAGGCGCTTTTGCCGTCGCAGGTGCCGTCGTTGCCACATTGGTTGGTCGCAGTCTCGTCGGTGCACGCATTGTGGGCGGCCTGACCGCTGAGTACTGGGGCGCAGGTGCCATTGTCCTTGCCTGTCAGGGTATTGGAACAGGCATTACAGCCGGTGCACGCCGTCGCACAGCAAAAGCCATCGACGCAGTGGCCGTTGGTACACTGTGTATCGGCCGTGCAGGTCGAGCCGTTGGGCAGGATCGTCTGGGCGTCGATGCCGTCCGTCGCGGTGGGGGCATCGAGCTTGGACGTCGAGCCGCCGCTCCCGCCGGTCGCGGTGGGGACATCGAAGGAAGAGGTCGTGGCCCCGCTCCCGCCGGTCGCCATGGGGACATCGGGCGAGGAGGTCGTACCCCCGCTCCCGCCGGTCGCCATAGGGACATCGAACGAAGAGGTCGTGCCCCCGCTCCCGCCGGTCGCGATGGGGACATCGAACGAAGAGGTCGAGCCCCCGTTCCCGCCGGTCGCGACGGGACCGTCGAGCGAAGAGGTCGTGCCTCCACTCCCGCCCGTCGCGATGGGGCCGTCGAGTGAAGAGGTCGAACCTCCACTCCCCCTCGGCAGATCGGTGCTGCCGTCAATTGAGGCGGCTGGGCTCGTCTCCGTGCCATCGGGGCTGCCGTCATCGTGTGGTGTCCCGGGAACACAGGTCCCGGCGGTGGTCGAGCAGAAGTAATTGCGGGGACACCCCTCATTCTTGCTGCATTTCAGGTCGGTCGGGTTGAGGCTGCTGAAGCAACCGGTAGCGCCGAGGCACATGAAAGCAGCGGCCCAGAGGCCTCCACGGACGAGATTCCCTTGGCGAATGAAAAACGTAGTCTTCATTAGAATGCTCCAGTGAGTACAGCCCCCGCCTGACCTGCACCAACCACGGGAACCAGAGCGACGCTGGGGGACGAGCTGGACTTTGCCTTGAGGCCGACCCCGTAGAGAATCGCACCGGTGACGACACAGGCTGCGCCGACTCCGTAGCCGACCCACGCCAAGGTCTTGTACGTATCGTGTTCGGAATTCTTGCTTGGGGAGTAGCCGTCGACCGTCGTCTTCATGTCGCTGATCATGCTGTTGGCCTTCAAATTGAACAAGACTCCGGCGCCCAAGGATGCGACACCGAAGGATGCGGCGATGATGCCGCCGACTCGCAAGCCCGCCCCGGCTGAAGCTGGCGCGGGCGCAGGCACGGGCTGCGTCGCGGGCTGGGTAACGACGAGAGTCGATGGCTCTGGGGTTGGCGCCGGCTCCGGCGTCGATGCGACTACGGGCGGAGGAGCAGGAGCCAACGCCTGCGGTGCGGTCGGCGTGGTTGAGCTGGCCCGATCCTGGGCGAGCATTTCGTTGCATTTGGCAATGTGCTGCTCGGCCGCAGATTTGTCCCTCTGATCCAGCTTCTCACTACCCGCGAGCAGGTACTCGCGGAATCGCCCAATTGCGTCTTCGTACCTACGGTTCTGTTCGAAGCAACGGCCTTGGTTGAAAATGTAGTTCAGATCTTTGGTGGCGACGAACAGGTCCGCCAGGATGTCGACCCCTTTGGCGTAGTCGCCGCTCAGGCAGGCCTTTCGAGCCGCTCGCTCCTGGGCTTGCTCGCTGGCGGCGATCGCGGGCCACGTCCAGAGCAGGAACGAGATGAAAGCAACCGCGGAGCTCAAAACCAAGCGACTCGCTATGCTTATGCGGCTATGGCTCATAGCGGCATACTTTGCCCAGAACTGCATTCATTTGCAAGTGATATCGCGCACAAATGACCGGCGCGCCCACGCGGCAGCAAGCTCATCTGTCTCCAAAGGTCGTCAGCCTTGAGTAGTTACCCGGCAGACCTCGGCTGCACGAGGAATCGCCATTGGGGGCGCGCCAAACGGCGATTCCCGCGTCGAACAACAGCTCTCGCAGCCGCCCCCGCGCCGGCCGACCCCGGGAAGCCCGGGTTCTCAGAACTGGCTTAAGAACGTCCAGACTTCTTGCGGTCCCCAGCTGCTCGACTCCGTGCCGTTGTCCGGATACGCGGTGTGATCACCGTTGAAGGAGCAAAACTCCAGCGGGTACCCTGCCTTGCAGCCCGTCAATTTCGTGCAGACGTGAGTGCCACTCGAAACCGATGTAGGAGTCTGCCAGGTGCAGCCATTGGCAGTGGCCATGTTTTGGGCTAGCGTCACCCCGCCACTGTAGTTCAGCACCGAATCGTGGGTTCCGTGCGAAGCGTAGTAGGCGACCGGATTGGCGGTGCTGGGCTTGCAGCTGCCGCTCATCTGGGCGGCCGCGTAGACGGCGATAGCACGGACCCCCCAACCATTGGTGGCGGCCTGCTCCAACGGCCTCTCGCACCCGATTTCGTAGGACATGCTCGCCCCGTAGCTCCAACCCGTCGCATAGATGTGATTCATGTCGACGCAGAAGTTATCTGTGACCGCTTTCACGACGGCATCCATGAGTTGCATGTTGTTGTTTCCGGACGGCCATCCGCACCCCGAATCCCC
>PNBO01000152.1 GCA_003136095.1 Myxococcales bacterium | reverse complement strand
CGCTGCCCGCGTCGGCTGTGTCCCCGTCGCAACCGCCCCCGCCGCCACAGGTCGTGCCAGAGGTGCCGGACGAGCCGCCGCCTTGACCGGCCGCACCTCCGGTTCCAATTGAACCACCTGTTCGGGTGGAGCCGCCCGTTCCGGTCGCGCCGCCCGTCGCCATCGCGCCGCCCGTCACGGTCGAACCGCCCGTCGCGGTCGAACCTCCAGTTCCAATCGTGCCACCGGTTCTGGTCGAGCCACCCGTCCCAGTCGAGTCGACCGTCCCGGCCCGCGCGCAGCTTGCGGCGAAGGCCAGGGCCAAGAGGAGAGTGCGTGGTGTCCGAAAATGCATCATGATGATTCTGGCATGAATTCGCCGGGATGGGCAGCTTGGAAGTCCGGGCCTGAGCAGGAGTCGCGGCAATGAGTCTTGGGACAACGCGATGACCGGCTGAACTGAAACCGACTGCGGCGAGCCGGCGATGATGTAGACTGTTCCGAGTGGTCGGGACCAGCCTTTCAGCATGCGGATCGCACGGTCGGGCACGCCTTCGGGTGGGCCCGCTGGCGGCGCGCGCTAGGGTGAAGGCTTCCTCGACCCGCAAAAAACCACCCTTCGAAACGGCTAGGCACATGGAGCGAAATGTCACAAGATTGGACGCGGACCGATGCGCCGCGCCGTTTGTTTGACAAAAGGACCTGCCGTTGGCCCCCTAACTCACAGATGCAACCATCGCCCCTAGGAGTACCAATGAAATCGAGAGTAGTCCGCCTCTGCACCTCCCTCGCGACCTTATTCTGGCTCACGAACTGTGCTCCCACGGTCACCAACATTGGTGGGACTGGGGGGGCGGCAGGGGCAGGCGGCACGACGTCCACGGGCGGCACGATGTCCACGGGTGGCACGGCGTCCACGGGCGGCACGACTTCCTCGGGCGGTACGACCTCCACGGGTGGCACCACGTCCACGGGCGGTACGAAAGCCACGGGCGGCACGACTTCCTCGGGCGGCACGACCTCCACGGGTGGCACGACCTCCACGGGTGGCACGAAGGCGACGGGCGGCACGACTTCCACGGGCGGCACGACTTCCTCGGGCGGCACGACTTCGTCGGGCGGCACGAAGGCGACGGGCGGCACGACCACCAGCGGCGGCACGACGTCCACGGGTGGTACGACCTCCACGGGCGGCACGTCGTCTTCGGGCGGCACGACCTCCNNCCTGGCCAAGCCCGGTGCCTCAACGAGCACGTCCAAGGGGTATTTGAATCTGGGCGACATGCGCCTGATCAACAACCGATGGGGCGCCGACGCGCTCAGCTGCGGCAGCGCGACCTACAAAGTATACGTCAACTCCGACAAGACCATTGGCTACGATTTCAACCGCCCCACCTGCGGCGGCGCGAAAGCAGATCCCGACTTTCCGGAGGTCGAGTTCGGGGTTGCTCCCTTTGGTAAGGACAGCTCGCTCCTGACCAGCCCGAAATGTTCTTCAACCAGCCTGTTGCCCATCCAGATCAAGAACCTCACCAGCGCGAGCGTGAATATCGACAATTTCGCCAGCACGTATTCAAACCCAACCTACTTTGACACCAACTTCGAGTTCTGGATCAGCAAGAACAACCCCGCCACGACCTCCGACGGGGGCGTCTACGCCGAGATCATCGCGTTCCTGGGTTGGAATAGCGACCGGATGACTTCGCCGAATGGTTGGCCGTGTAAGGTGACCGCGAGCTTGACCACTGGCAACTACACTCTCTGTCATCAGAGTGATACCTGGTCCAGCGGCTGGCGCTTCTTCAATTTCAACCTCAACAACGGCCCCCAGAATACGTTCTCCGGAAAGGTCGACATCAAGGCCATGCTCGATTCGATCATGAACAACTCTACCTACAAGAGCGGGTTCACCACTGACATGTGGCTGACGCGCATCGAAGTCGGCACCGAGGTCGACGACAACACCGCCGGCACGGCCAAGATCAACAACCTCACCTTCGAGATCAACGGTACGTCCAAGTCCATCGAGCTCGGCCAGTAGCGAGCAGGTCTCGGCTGGTCTGAGCTGCAGTCCCGTGGTGTCCACGGCACCCGTCGGCTGTCGCCGTGGTGGGATGGAGAGAGCACAACGGCGTCGCGCAGGCCGTGGACAGCACGGGATGGGATTTGGGCGAAGGACAGGCTACTCGCGGCGAAACGACGTGGCGAACACCGGCGTGGTCATTTCGTGACCCACCACCAGCCGACCCACCCCGGCCCAAAACACACGCAGCGTCGGATCGGTTGCCTCGGGTGGCAGCGGCCAGACGTTATCGCCGTGTGGATTGTCGAACTCGACCAGCACCACCAGCTTCGGCTGGGCCCCGCCTTCGATCAGGGCCAGGCTCCTGCCGTCAGACGACCAGGCCGGCTCGCCCTGGATTGTGGTGACGCCAGCGCGCGGGTAGACTTGTGCCCCGTCGGCGCCGAGCCATTCCCGCCCGGGCTCGCCGGTCACCCAGGCGACGTGATCCCCATGGCCCGAAAAGATGAAGCTGCGCCCCTCGCAAGCCACGGGCGCGGCGATCGGCGCGAACGGCTGAATCACGTAGAGCGTGGTGGGCGCAGGAGGTGTCTTCTTTTTTTCGGTCGGTCTCGGCCGATTCGCACGCTTGTCGAGCGGCCGGGTGGGCGGCACGATCCGGTAGATCAGACGAGATTCGCCAAGAAAGCGCAGATCTTCGACCACGCCCGGGCGGGCGGCGTCGACCTCGGCGCGGTGCTCGCCCGCGGCACCGAAGACCGCGAGTCGATAGAGAGCACCCTTTCCCGCGCTTGCCTTGGGCGCGATGGCCGCCGCGTACCTGGTTCGACCGGGGCTCCACTTGAGCCCAGCCGGATCGACGCCCAGCTTCGCAGCCACGGCTTCGGGCGATTCTGCGACCTTCGCCTCGTGCTTGGGCGGCGGCGGCGCGGGCGGCCTCGCGGCGGGCGGCGGTGGGTTGAGGTTGTCGCGAGGCCGGTTGTCGGGCGTGGATGCACACGCCAGCACTCCACCTGCGACCGCCGCCAGTAACGTGATCTCGGCATGGCGCAACGACGGTCTCCGCTTCTGGTGCTTGCTGTGCATGGATTCTTCCTTCGTCTTGGTTGTTCGCGAAGATGGTACCCGTAGATTCAGGCGGCGGCGTGGTCCTAGCGGGTACCTACGGGGATGATAGGGCGTCCGGTGCCGAAAAGGGATCGTCGAAAAGCGAGGCAACTCCCGACGATTGATGGAAGAGTCGGCAGGTTTGTGGCGGACGCGAAAAGGTGTAGAAGGCCATTCGTGCGCAGTAGGCAGCACGAGTCAGGCGGGTCGAACCTGCCGCTTCCGTTGCGGTTCTTGGCAGCGTGGCGGACGGTGTGGCCCGGGCGCGATCTGCAGCAGCAGGCCGACTACCTCGAGGCCGAGAATCGAAGCCGCAAGGAGGCGCTCGGCGACCGGATACCGCGCGGCTACGGCCCATGACCATGCCACGCGCGTTCAGGTTGCTCGCCAAGGACCGGGAAACCGGGTGGACCTTCACGCTCCTGCTTTGCCTCCCCTACCTGGCCTTTCTCATCTGGATGCACGCCCACCACGAGATGTGGCGCGACGAGATCCACGCGTGGACCTTATCGCGCCTCGCGCACGGGTTTTCCGAGCTGGTGGACGGAGACCGCATCTACGAAGGCCATCCCCCGCTCTGGTTCTGGTATCTACATCTCTGGTCATGGTTCGTGAAATCGGCCTGGGGCGTTCAGGCCGCAACCATCGCAGCGGCCACGGCGGCCGCCGTCTTGGTGGCGCGTTTCGCGCCTTTCCCGCGCTACCTCAAGGTGCTGCTGCTCTTCACCTACTACTTCGGCTACGAGTACACCGTGATGGCACGCAACTACGTGCTCGGTTGGCTCCTGCTGTGCCTGTTCTGCGCGCTCTACCACCCCTATCGAACCCGCTACGTTGCCCTGGCCGTCGCGCTTGGCCTGTTGTCTCTCACCAGTGTCTACGGCCTGTTCATGAGCATCTTCCTGCTCGCATTTTTCGTTCTCGATCAGATCGGGATCTCGTTGCGGCGCATCGGCTCGTATCCGGCGGAGCTCACCCTCTCCGCCTCGCCGCGCATCCTCGTCACCGTCGTCATCACCGCGGCCGTGATGCTGTTCTGCGTCCTCACCATCGAACCACCTGAGCCGAATCCGTTTTCTCCTGCCTTCAACTTCGGCTCCCTCACCCCCGCGGCGTTGCCCGACATGCTGTATCGTCTCACCGCTGGCTTCCTGCCCTGGCGCAAGTTCTCGATGCACGATGTCTGGGACGGGTGCACCACCCTCTGGGAGAACAAGTCGGCTTGGCCGAACTACGTGGGTGGCGGCGTCTTGCTGCTCGCGACCGTCGCGCTTTACCGATCGTGGCGGTTCATGCTGGTCTACGTTGTCGCCGTCGTCACGATGCTGGCGTTCCAGCAGGTCCGGTTCGAGGGCGCCCCCCGCCATTGGGGGCATTTCTTCATGTTCCTCTTCGCTGGATGCTGGCTGGCGCGGACCCAATTTCCCAGGCGCTCACACTGGCTTTCCACGTCGCTGCTCATCGGCTTGCTTGCGCTTCAGACAGAAAGCTTCGTGGTCGCCACCGTCATGGATACCCGTGAAGTCTTCTCTGGTGGCCGGGAAACCGCGGCCTTCATCCGCCGAGAGGGATTGCAGGATCTCCCCATCATCGCCGGACCCGACTACTTTGGCGTTACCGTCGCTGGCTATCTCGGTCGGCCCTATTTCGTCGCCGAAACCGAAGAATTCAACCAAACCGTGGTCTTCCACAACCGCCATCGGCCATTTTCGACGAACGAATTGATGGATCGTGCCGTCGCGCTCTCGCGAGAACGGAAGAGCCCGGTTCTGATTGTTTGCATCTACGGGCTTCCCGATCCGCCTGCCGGCACCACGCGCACCTTGCTGTTCACCAGCCGTCCCGGAATGGTCGGCGACGAGGTCTTCTCCGTCTATCGTTTGCAGGCGAACTGAGGCTACCAGCGTGCGAACCCGTGCGCTCCGAAAACGCATCGCCACGGCTCAGGTCGCCGAAGAGAGCGAACGATTGCCTGGGCCTTGGGGCGTGCAAAAAACCGCCGCATGTGCCAGAACCAGGCCACAACTCAGGGAGGAACCCCATGAACACAGTCCTCAGATTCGTCGGAGTTACAGCCCTACTTCTGGCCGGCTTTGCAGCGAACGCCCAGGCGGGCGAGCGCGGGCCCAAGGCCAAAGGCGAGGGGCCCAAGGCAGGCAAGCCCATGGGACCGCCCGCGGATCTCAACCTCACGCCCGAGCAGAAGCAGAAGATGGACAAGATCCATGAGGCCGCATCCAAGCAGGCCGAGCCCCTGCACAAGGAGATGGCCGCCAAGATGAAGGAGATGCAGCCTCTTTGGGCAGTCGACAAGCCCGACAGAGCAGCCATCGAGCGCAAGCACGCCGAGATGAGTGCCATCCAGAACAAGTTATGGGGCATTCACATCGACGCCAAGCTGCAGATCCACGCACTGCTGACACCAGAGCAGCGGTCCAAGTGGGCGGATGACCACGATGCGGGCCCCGGCATGCCTGGCATGCACGGGCCGGGTATGCCTGGCATGCACGGCGATGAATGCCCCTGCATGCACGGCAGCGAATGCCCCTGCATGCACGGCGGCGAATGCCCCTGCATGCACGGCGCTGGTCCGGGCAAGGGCCCGGATGGCCCAGGTGGATCGGGTGGGCCCGGCAAGGGACCGAAGCCCGAGAAGAAGTAATCTGCCCCAGCCCTTCACATCGCCGCAGTTGCGCGGCCGGCTTCCGTTGCCGAACCGCTTCGTAGAGCAGAATGGCCCCGGCGACCGAGGCGCTCGGCCTGAGCGGCGCCGTGGTTTGTGTGAGGCGCCCGTGGTCGAGATCCGCCCACGGGTCCTGCCGAGCGTCCTGATCTGCGGGGCCAGAGGTCAGGGCGCAGAGGCCCCATAGGCAGCCGCCTGTGGATTCTGGGTGTGGTGGTCACCCCGGGACGCATTCACGAACTGCGGATCTGCCGTCACCACGGATTGCACGCGGTTGCCCTGGGCGCCCGTCGGAACGCTTCCCTGCCCCAGGTTGTCGGCAACGGAGAATCCCAGAGAAGTCGCGTTGTGGCAGTTGTTGATGAGTATGTGGGAGGTGCGCGCGGCGGCGCCGCCGCCGGTGCAGGATTGTCGCGAGAGGCCAGCTTTTCATCACGGACATAGACGAGAACATTGTCCTGGTTGCCCAGTTTTGGGGCAAGCAGCCCAGGTTCAGATCGGGATCTCCTGGACGTTGAGCTTCTGGAAGTCGGCGCGCCCGACTCCTGCCGCGGCGGCCTTGGCGAGCATCACCACATCGTTCGGCTTGCGGCCGTGCAGGATCACGCAGTACGCGTCGACTGCGACTGGATCCGTGCCGGCCACGACCTTCCGCGGCTTCAGCAGATCGCCGGGGCCCGCGGGGCCATTGGTTCCGAGGACGACCGTGGCGTCGACGACGCACAGGCTCTGCCTTCGCAGCGTATTCAGGTCGGCGATGCACTGTGAGAGGAAGTCCACGTCTTCGTAACCGGTCTTGCCGGAGCCGGTGTGGAAGAAGGCGTTTGTCTCGTGATCGAGGCCACCCATCATGTTCTTGAGATTGCCGCTGAACATGGTTCCGACATGGTGCTTGGCGATCGGGATGTTCACGAGGAAGTCCACGTCGAGCAGTTCGGGCCGAACCTTCCCCGACTTGAGCAGGAGGCCTTTGGGGATCTTCATCTCCACCGTCTTTCCGGAGCACTCCTGGATCGACTTGATCACCTTGGCGTGCGTCTCGCAGAGCGGCGAGCCGGTCCAGTACTTGGGCGCAAGCCCCGGAAGGGTGACGATCTCCTTGGCTCCGGCCTCGAGGCACAGCTTGGCGACCGCGAGCACAACCTCCATCCGGGTGTGGCTTCCCTCGAGCCGCCAGTGCGGCGGGGCATTGATGAGCAGGCCGACGCGGCTGCCCTTGATGTCAAATCGCTTCATTCCGCCGAGCGCCTCCAGCGCCTTGACGGTGTTGGCGAAGGCGTCTGCGCCCTTGACCGCGACGAGGTCGGGTCTGGCCGCGGCGGCGAGGGCGCGCCCGATTCCGGTGGACCCCACCACGCCGACCGCGCCGATGGCGAGGCCAGCCTGCATGAAGGTGCGGCGATCCGTCGTGCTCATGTCCTCTCTCCTGCCGATTTGTGCCCGAGAAAGCGTAGCGGGTCGCGGTGCGGCTGCAAATGGTTTCAAAACAAACGCAAGCCGCTAGCCAGGCTCGTCCACTTCCCAATGCAGCGTCCGTGCCCGGCGACACATTCGTGACGACAGGTCCACCCCCACGGCATCCATCCCGAGGGCATTGGCCACGGC
>PNBO01000266.1 GCA_003136095.1 Myxococcales bacterium | reverse complement strand
CCAACTAGCTGATGGGCCGCGGACTCATCTTCCGGTGACAGCTTCCAAGGAGAGGCCATCTTTCTCAGCAAGAGCCGGAGCCCTCGCTGACGTACGCGGTATTAGCAGTCCTTTCGAACTGTTGTCCCCCGCCGGAAGGTAAATTGTCCACGTGTTACGCACCCGTCCGCCACTTTACTAGAGGAGTTGCCCCCTCATTCTCGTTCGACTTGCATGTGTTAAGCCCGCCGCTAACGTTCGCTCTGAGCCAGGATCAAACTCTCCAATTAAACTTACACATGGGGCCGAAGCCTCATGCATTTTCGATTTGATCCTTCCAGGGGCTGTCCCCTGGGCATACTAACAACTCAAGGATTCAGGGCCGATTCCATCCGCCTTCCGAAGAAGGCATCCGGGATCGGTTTTTCTATCTTCTCGATTTGCTATTCAGCTTTCAGAGACCGACGTCCCGGCCACGGCTTCGGCCACTCTCGTAGCCTCCCCCGCGACGGGGAGTGGGATAATAGGCATAGGCGGCCATTTGTCAACAAACAAAAACGCCACCGATGCACTTTTCTGTGCTGCCAGCTACGAAGCCTTCGAGAGCAGCTCCGCGACCTCCTTGGCGTGATACGTCACGACCAAATCGGCGCCCGCCCTACGCACAGACATTAGATTTTCCACCATCGCGCGCTCGTAGTCAAGGAAGCCTTTTTCCGCAGCGGCTTTCAGCATCAGGTACTCGCCGGAAACATTGTAGGCCGCCACGGGCACGTCGAATTCGCGCCGGATCTCCGCCACCACATCGAGGTAGGGCAGGGCGGGCTTGACCATGATCATGTCCGCGCCTTCCTCCACGTCGAGAGCGGCCTCGCGGATGGCCTCGCGCACGTTCGCGGGATCCATCTGGTAGCCGCGGCGATCCCCGAAGGCGGGCGCGGAATCGGCCGCGACACGAAACGGGCCGTAGTAGGCCGAGGCGTACTTCACCGCGTAGGAAAGCAGAATCACGCTGTCGTGCGCGGCCTCGTCGAGGGCATCGCGGAGAAAGCCGATGGTCCCATCCATCATGCCCGAGGGCGCGACGATGTCGGCGCCGGCCTGGGCCTGGGCCAGCGCGGCCCGCGCCAGGTTTTCCAGAGTCGCGTCGTTGTCCACTTCGCCGGCCTGCTTGTCGAGTAGCACGCCGCAGTGCCCGTGCGTGGTGTACTCGCACAGGCAGCAGTCCGCGGCCACGACGAGGTCGGGCGTTGCCTTCTTGAGAGCCCGGATGGCGCGCTGGACGATGCCCTCCGGGTGCCAGGCCTCGCTGCCCACGCTGTCCTTCTTCTCGGGCAGACCGAAGAGAATCACCGAAGGAATGCCGAGCTTGGCGATGGTCTCGGCCTCACGAGCAAGCTGGTCGACCGAGAGGTGGAACTGACCCGGCAGCGACGGAATCTCCTGGTGCACCCCCTTGCCGGGGCAGACGAAGAGGGGAACCATCAGGTTGTCCACCGACAGGGTGGTTTCGCGAACCATGCGCCGCACGCCCTCGGTGCGGCGGAGACGGCGGGGACGGGTTTCGGGGAACGACATCAGGGATCTCCTTGGCTGGTGCGTGATTGCGCGATCGCGAGAATCAGGGCGTCCACGTTGGGGGTCCGGGCGACAGCGGGAAGAATTCCGTTCGCCGCGGCCTCCTTCGCCGTGCTCGGGCCGATGACCGCGACCACCTTCCCGGCCAGCGATTCGCGGCCGGCATGGGCCAGGTAGGCGCGCAGCGCCGAGGGGCTTGCGAAGGTGGCGACGTCGAAAGCGGGTGGGGGGGCAAGATCGAGCTTGGGCAGGGTCCGATACGCTGTCACGACGTCTACCACGCAGCCACGGGAGCGCAGACTCTCGGCGAGCAGGGTCCGCCCGCCGTCCGCGATGGGGAAGAGCACGCGCGTTCCGGCTGGCACGGAGCGAAACGCCTCCACCAGGCCTTCTTGCCGGTTGTCCTCGGGCAAGAGCGCGACCACGCCTCCACCACCCTCGATGGCCCGCGCGGTCGTGGGCCCGACGGCCGCGATCTTGGCGCGTATCGCAGGTGGAAACCGCTGTCCCGGTACCCGCTCCAGGACAGAAGCGACGGCGGTCTGGCTGGTAAAGACCATCCAATCGTAGCCGGCGAGCCTGGCCACGGCCTCGTCGAGAACCTGCCACGAGACGGGCGGCACGATGGCGACGGTGGGGTAGTGGACGGGCACAGCGCCGGCCGCCGCAAAGGCCATCACCCAGTCATCCGCGCCCTCGCTCTTGGGGCGAGTGAGCAAGACGCGCAGACCGGCGAGCGGGGTGGGCGGCATGGCAGGCCGGAATGATGGCAGCGGCACGGGCGGCTACTCGACCAGCTCGGCGTTCCAGTACGACGCGTTGGGTAGGTCGAGAAACGGTAGCCAGTCTCGGTAGCGCAAGCGATCGGCCCCGACCCGGAAGGTGGGCGTCCAGCGCGGACGCGTCGGGACCTTGAGCAGCTTGAGCCCGGCCTGTTCCAGAGTGCGGGCGCCCTTGGCGATGTTGCAGTCCACGCAGCAGCACACGACATTGTCCCAGGTCGTGCGGCCGCCGCGCGAACGCGGCACCACGTGATCCAGGTTCAGGTCGGCGCGCGGAAGCTGGTGGCCGCAGTACTGGCAGGTGTTGTTGTCACGTGTGTAGATGTTGTGGCGCGAGAAGCGCACCTTGGCGCGCGGGATTCGGTCGTAGACCTGCAGAAGGATCACGCGGGGCACACGAATGGCGCGATTCACAGTGCGGATCACGTCGTCCCCCATCTCGGCGGAGAGCTCCACCCAGCTATCGAAATCGAAGGTGCGAAACTGCCGATCCACGGCCTGGGCCGCGCCCATATAGAGCAGGGCGAAGGCCCGCTTCACGTTGGTCACGTGGATGGGCTGGAAATGCCGGTTGAGCACCAGGACCGCCGAGTTGATCACGGCGTTTCTCCATCCAAGATGGAAACCCTCAAAGGGTTCCCAACCCCTCCCGCGCTATGGCTTCGCCGGGCAAAGCCCGGCTCCGCCGACGCGTGCTGGGGCGCGGGGGGCGGAGGCCAGGCTGCGCGGACACTCCTCGGCCCGTCGCCCTTGCGAGGGTAGCGTTTCAAACCATGCCGCCGCAGCGACCTATGCCAGTCGGCCGCATCCATGATGCCAGCGATATGCTAACAGACGGAGGGATGGTGGGCAAAGGCGCTACAATGGATCTGCCGTGAATACGCAGATGCTCTCGGCCCTGGTAGCCGCCATCGTGGGACTCGCCGTCGGTGGCGCCGTGCTGCTGCGCGACCCGCGGCGGAGCGTGCACGTGCTCTTCGCGACCTTCGCCTTCAACGTGGCGGTGCAGCGGCTGCTCCATTTCCTCGGCTCGACCCAGGAATCGGGCTCGCTCCTGCGCTGGGCGGCCATGCTCGCCGCGGTGTCCCTGCCGGCCACGGCGCAGCGGTTCTTCCGCGCCTTTCTCGGCGACGAAGCCGGCCCGCCGCCCATGTCGCGCATCACGCTGGCCGGGGCGGTGGTGCTCTATCTCGCGCTGCTTTCCAGCCTCTTTCTCACGACGCCGGTCCACACCAACCAGTGGTTCTACCTGGGCCTGCTTACGTACGTCTTCCTCGGGCTCTACCTCTCGGTCTACTACCTCTATCGCCGCTACCGGCGCACTCCGTCGCGGGTCGAGAAGATCCGCCTGCTCTACCTGCTCATCGGCGGCTTGGCGACGGTGACGGCCGCGGCGCTCGACCTGGTTCCCTGGATGCCGTCGCTCGGGAACATTCTGATCACCATCTACCTCTATTTCCTCTCGCAGACCCTCGTCCGTTACCGCCTGCTCGACCTCAACGAGCTGCTCGGCCGCATGGTGGTGCTGGCCGCGCTCGCCAGCATCGCCACCCTCATCTTTGGTCTGCTGCTCATCAAGCTCGTCGACCTCAACGAGATCGGCCTCCTCTTCCTCAACGCGCTCATCGCGTCCACCGCCATCATCATCGTCTTCGAGCCTCTGCGTGCCTTGCTCGAGCGCGTGGTGAATCGCTGGATGTTCCAGGAAAAGTACGAGCTCTTCCGCCGTATCGAGAGCCTGCGCACCGATCTCATGAACGTCATCGACGTGCGCGACCTGGTGCCGCGGGTGCTTTCCGCGCTCGAGGACTCGCGACGCGTGACCCACGCCTCGATGTACATCGTGGATCCCGACGGCTCGGCCTACGACCTCATCGGCCACGTGGGGCCACGGCCCGAGGGACGCATCGATGCGGTCGCGCACCGTGGCTTCCTCGAACGCCTGCGCCGCGCTGGCGTGGTTTCCGTCGAGGGACTGGAGCGCGAGCTGCTCGCCCTGCGCAATCGGCAGGGTGAGGAGCGCGAGGCGCTTCTCCTCGTGGTCCGCGCCCTCGAGCTGGTGAACGGCTCCGTCGTCCTCGCCATCCTCGGCGAGGAGCAGCTCCTCGGCATGCTCGTCCTGCGCGACGAGCGCCTGCGCGAGGCCTATTCCTCGGAGGAGATCGAGCTCTTCCGCAGCGTGGCCGCCTCCATCGGCGTGACCTTGCAGAACTCGCAGATCTACGAACGCATGAAGGAGCGCGATCGTCTCGCGGCGCTGGGCCAGATGGCCGCCGGCCTCGCGCACGAGATCAGAAACCCTCTCGGCTCGATCAAGGGCGCGGCCCAGTACCTGCAACCCGTCGAGGGCCAGCAGCCCGAAGGCAGCACGCGCGAATTCCTCGGCATCATCGTCGAGGAGGTCGACCGGCTGAACAAGATCGTTTCGCAGTTCCTCGACTACGCGCGCCCCTACCGCGGCGAGCAAAGTCCACTCGACGTCAACGACGTGGTTCGCAAGACCCTCAACCTCATCGAGAGAGAGCGCAGCGGCTCGCACGTCGAGATCGTCATGAACCTGCTCGACGGCTTGCCCCCGGTGCGCGCCGACGCCCAACAACTTCGCCAGGTCATCCTCAACCTGACCCTCAACGCGTTCGATGCCATGCCGCAAGGCGGCCGCTTGCAGGTCACGACCAGCCTGCGCCGGTCAACCCGGCGTGGCGCCGCCGCCGCCTTCCTGGAAATCCGCATCCGCGACGACGGCATCGGGATTCCCCTCGCCGATCTACGCAACCTCTTCATTCCCTTCTTCACCACCAAGGAAAAGGGGACCGGCCTCGGCCTCCCCATCAGCCAGCGCATCATCGAGAACCACGGCGGCACCATCGAGGTGCGCTCGCAGCCCGGCTCGGGCGCGACCTTCACCGTGCTCCTCCCCGTCGAGGCCGATGCCTACGCCTCGTACGCCGAGGCCAGAAAGTCGGTGCCCCCGGGCATGCGCAAACCCACTTCGGCAACCGTGAGCCCGAAGTAAAACCAGAGAGAGTCTAGGTGCTGCCCATCACCAGATTGTCCCTGGTGATGAGCGCGTCGTAGCCGCGGTAGCCGAGCACGGCGTCGATCTCGTCGGACTGCCGGCCGGCCAGCTTGCGGCAGGCGTCGGCGTCGTAGTTGACCATGCCGCGCCCGCGCACGCGGCCGCTGCCGTCGTGGATCTCGACCACGTCGCCCTTGTCGAAGCTGCCCTCGGCAGCGCTGACGCCGACGGGCAGGAGCGAGGCCTTGCC
>PNBO01000324.1:1178-4959 GCA_003136095.1 Myxococcales bacterium | reverse complement strand
CGCTGGAACCACGGATGCTGGTCCGAGGTGTGATTGACGACCAGCTCGATCATGACCTGCATCCCGCGCGCGTGCGCCGCGGCCAGGAAGTCCTGAAACTCCTCCATCGTGCCGTACTGGGGATGGACGTTGCAGTAGTCCGAAATGTCGTAGCCATCGTCGCGCAACGGGGACGGGAAGAACGGCAGCAGCCACAGGCAGGTGACGCCGAGATCTTGCAGATAGTCGAGCTTCTGGTGCAACCCCGCGAAGTCCCCGATGCCATCGTTGTTGCCGTCGAAGAACGCCTTGACGTGCAGCTCGTAGATGACGGCGTCCTTGTACCAGAGGGGATCGCTGGCGCTGCCGCTTCGCTTGGTCATGCTGGCCGTGGGTCCTTCCGCCGGATGGCGCTTCCCGCAAGAGTACCACGGGGACCGCGTGACCAGCCGTGGTGCTTGGCGTTTGGTGCGACGAAGCCGTCACCCACTGGGTGAAGTAGGCGGTCGTCACCGTGGTCGTGGTCGTAGACGTGGCCGTGGCCGAGCAACTTCTCCGTTGTGCGAGCGATGTCTTCACAGGTTTGGCTTCCCGAGACTCGATATGCATCGTTGTGCGGTGACCTTTCTGGTTCTGCCAGCAGCCGACGGTTCGCCGAGTCTCTGGGATTGGGGCGTCCGAAATGTCCGGCCACGGCTACGGCCACGGTAACGTCTACGTCCACGTCCACCCCTCGTCGCCCGGTCAGGCGAGTACCTTCGCCTTGGAACACAAACTCCTGCCAGGCGCGCCGCGACCTCGCTGCGCTGGTGGCTGGATTACAGTTCCGTCGCATGTCCTTGAACGCGCTGCCAAGCCCGCGTAGCATGGAAGCTCCTCGCTGACGCGTGTGCTCCGCCGCCTGCCAGGGGCTGGCATACATCGAAGTGGAGAGAACGATGAAACGAGTCGCGCGCTTCCTGGTTGTCCTGCTTGCCGCCGGCGCCCTCCTGGCGTGGGTGGCAGCGCTGGTCGTCGAACGCACGACGCGGCACTGGTTCGAGGAGGACATCGTCGAGCGCAGCGGCCACGTCGCGAATGGCGCGCGCCAGGCCTTGCTCGCCAGCTGGACGCCGGGCCAGGCCGAGGCCCTCGCCTCCATCCTGGCCAATCTCGCGCGCACCGAGCGCATCCTGGCCGCGGCCGCGTGCACGGAAGGGGGGCAGATGCTGGCGCGCACGCCACTTCTGCCGGCGCAGCTCACCTGCCCGGCCATCGTCAAGCGCATGGGCGAAGCCAGTGCCTGGGCCACTCCCTCAGCCGGATCATCCCCGATATGGGGGGCGGTGTGGAACGTGCCCGGCGGCAATGTCCACGTCAGCGTGGTGCCGCTCGCCGTGCCCGGGCAGCCGCCCGGTCTTCTGGTCCTGGTCCACGACCTCTCGTTCGTCGAGCGCCGCGAGGCCAAGACCCGCAGCTTCCTCTTCGTCGCCTTCGGGCTTCTTGCCCTGGGCGCCTCGGTCATCACCATCGTGGCGGCGCGCCTGTCGTGGCGCGGGTTCCGCAAGGAACTGCTGCGCTTCATCCAGGGCGAATCGCGGCGCAAGGAATTCCTGCCCATCATCCATGACGTGCGCGAGCTGGTCGAGCGCATCGCCGCCGAGCGCGAGCAGGACGGGCAAGGCGGCGCCTGGAGTCCGCAGCGCCTCAAGCAGACGTTGGTCCGGCATTTCCCCGGCGAGAAGGTCATCGTGCTCGCCAACCGCGAGCCCTACATCCACCACCGCGCCAAGGACGGCAGCATCCAGATCCTGCACCCGGCGAGCGGCCTGGTCACCGCGGTCGAGCCCGTGCTGCGCGCCTGCTCGGGCGTGTGGGTCGCGCATGGCAGCGGCTCCGCGGATCGGGACTCCGTGGATCGCCACGACCACGTGCGCGTGCCGCCCGGCGACGAATCCTACTCCCTGCGGCGGGTCTGGCTGACCCCTGACGAGGAGAAGGGCTACTACTATGGCCTGGCCAACGAGGGGCTCTGGCCGCTCTGCCACCTGGCGCACATGCGACCGCTCTTCCGCGCCGAGGACTGGGCCGCCTACGCCGCGGTCAACCGCAAGTTCGCCGAGGCGGTGTGCAAGGAAGCCGACTCCGACGATCCCGTGGTACTGGTGCAGGACTACCACTTCGCCCTGGCCCCACGCCTCATTCGCGAACGCTTGCCCCGCGCCATCGTCATCACCTTCTGGCACATCCCCTGGCCGAACTCGGAGCGCCTGGGCATCTGCCCCTGGCGCGCGGAGCTGCTCGAAGGCTTGCTCGGCAGCAGCATCCTGGGCTTCCAGACCCAGCTCTACTGCAACAACTTCTTCGACTCGGTCGATCGCTACCTCGAGGCGCGCATCGATCGCGAGCAAAGCGCCGTGGTCCAGCACGGCCAGCCGACCCTGGTCCGCCCCTACCCCATTTCCATCGCCTGGCCCATGGAATGGCCGGGCAAGGCGCCCGCCGTCGAGGAATGCCGGCGACTTGTCTTCGCCGAGCTGGGCCTGGGCAAGGACGCGCTCCTCGGCGTCGGCGTGGATCGCCTCGACTACACCAAGGGCATCGAGGAGCGTTTCCTCGCCGTCGAGCGCCTGCTCGAACGCTTCCCGGAGTACGTCGGGCGCTTCACCTTCGTGCAGCTCGCGGCGCCCAGCCGCAGCCTCATCGAACACTACCGCCAGCTCGAGCAGGCCGTGGAAAAGACCGCCGTCCGCATCAATGCGCGCTTCGGGCGCGAGGGTTACNNTGCACGACGGCATGAACCTGGTGGCCAAGGAGTTCGTCGCGGCTCGCGACGACGAGCACGGCGTGCTGGTCCTGAGCCAGTTCACCGGCGCGGCCCGCGAGCTGGCCGAGGCCTTGGTGGTCAATCCCTACGATCTGGAAGAGGCAAGCTCGGCGCTCGCTTCGGCGCTCAAGATGTCCGCGGAGGAGCAGCGCGAGCGGATGCGTGCCATGCGCGCCTTCCTGGCCGAATTCAACGTGTACCGCTGGGCCGGGCGCATGCTGGTCGATGCCGCACGCCTGCGCAAGAAGGCGAGCCTGCCTGGTCCCGCGGGTGAGGATCTCGGCCGCATCGCCGGACTGGGGCAATGAAGAACATCCTGAGCCGCGGCGCGCTTGCGACCCTGCGCGACTTCGCCCGGCGGCGCGTGCTGCTCGCCTTCGACTTCGACGGCACACTGGCGCCCATCGTGCGCGATCCCGAGGCGGCGGCCATGCGGCCGCGCACCGCCGCGCGGCTGGCGGAGGTGGCGCGCCTTTACCCGTGCGTGGTCATCTCGGGGCGGGCACGCGCGGACATCGGCAAGAAGGTGGCGCGCATCCCTTTGCGCGCCGTGTTCGGCAACCACGGCATGGAACCATGGCGCGGCCTCGCTGCCGCGCAAAGGCGGGTGGCGCGGTGGCGCGCGCAGCTTGCCGTCAGGTTGCCGCGTGTCCCCGGCGTCGTCGTCGAGGACAAGGGTGCAAGTCTCGCGATTCACTATCGGCGGGCGGCCGCGCGCGGCACGGTCCGGCGGCTCGTTCTCGATGCGGTGGCCGGGCTACGGGGCGCGCGCATCGTCGCCGGCAAGATGGTCGTGAACCTGCTGCCCGACAGCGCACCCAACAAGGGCACGGCCGTGCTCCACCTGTGCCGGCGCCTGCGTTGCACCGCCGCCATCTACGTCGGCGACGACGACAACGACGAGGACGCCTTCGCTCTGGCCGGCCAGGCCCCCTTGCTCGGCATTCGCGTGGGCCACTCGCGGCGCTCGCGGGCGGCGTGCTTCCTGCCGGCCCA
>PNBO01000324.1:0-1140 GCA_003136095.1 Myxococcales bacterium | reverse complement strand
TCGCCAGCGTTGCGCTGTCCGCGTGCCACCCCAAACCCAAGCCGGGGGAGACCCCGGGGCAGGCGGCGGCTCCGACGGGGGCCAACGATCAGAAGATCGTCGACCTCATGGAGAAGATGCGGGCGCGGGCCCTCAACGCCCCGGGCGGCGCGGTGGAGGCCTTGGACTTCGCCTACAACGTGACCCAGCTCTACACCCAGGGAGTCACCAAGCGCCGGCAGATTTCCCCGTCGCTCCTCGACGAGGCCGTCAAGTGCCTCGATGAGGCCAGAATAGCCAAGCCCGACGACGCCGCCGATCTTCTTGCCCGCAAGGGTGAGATGCTGCTGGCCGCGGAAAAGACCGAAGCCGGCGTCGGGGCGCTACGCGGATCGATGGCCGAACGGCCCAATCTGCGGGCCTTCAAGCCGCTCATCAAGCACTACGAGGCTGGAAAGCTCGCCACCGAGGCCGAGGCCCTGTGCAAGAGGACCTTGCCCGCCATGAAGTCCGACGAGACCCGCTACGTCGTGCTCGACGAGTGCCTGAGGGCCAGCGGCGCCGCTACCCCCGAGGCCGGCCTGAAATGGGCACCCACCAAGGACGTCAGCTTCTACAAGGCGCGGAAACGCGATCTCGACGCACGCCTGGCCAAGCAGGCCAAGACCAAGGAAGAAACCGGCGAGGCGAAGAAGTAGCACCAGAGGCCTTCACCGGCCGCGCTTCGCGCGTCCGCCTCTCCCACTGCGTGGGCGAGGCACTATGGCCGCTTCGCGGCCCGCGNNTATAGGGCTTTTCCGCGCTGGCACCTCGGCCTGCCAGCGGCACGATGCCGGCCATTTCGCCGATGATGTTCACCAGTTCTGAATTCATGGGAACGACGATCTTGGTATTCGTGGCGAGCGATTTCTCGACCGTGATCAGCCTGCGCAGGAGCTGTGCGTTGCCAACGAAGTACTTGTCAGCGGCCTCGTTCACGAGCTGGATAGCCTGGGCCTCGCCTTCAGCCTCGAGGATCTTGGCCTGCTTGATTCCTTCCGCCTTCTTGATTTCCGCTCGGCGCGCTCCATCCGCCATGGTTTCCGTGGCCGTGGCGAAATCGACGGCCGCGACCTTCTCGTTTTCGGCCTTCACCACCTTGTTCATCGTCTCTTGAACGTC
>PNBO01000320.1 GCA_003136095.1 Myxococcales bacterium | reverse complement strand
GATCCATCCCGACGCCGTTGTCCTCGACCGCGATTTCGACCATCGGGCCGACGTCACGGGTCTTGATGGAAATGCGCAATGGCCGCGAGCGGGCGCGGAACTTGATCGCATTGCCGATCAGGTTGCGCAGGACCTGGGACAGAACGCCTTCCGCGCAGGCGACCTGCCCCGCTTCCAGCCGGGTCACGACTTCGATGCCCTGTAACTCCGCGCCCATCTCCTCGATGATGTGGACGATGACCACGGAGCTCGACGAACGTCCCTCGGGCGGACGCCCGGAGGTCGACAGGGCCAGCATGTCGTCCACGACGCGCGTCATGCGGTCGACGGCCCGGCGAATTCGCTGCGCCATCGCCGCGACGTTCTCCGGCAGCTCCGTGGATTCAATGATGAGATCGGTGTAGCCACGGATCGGATTCATCGGGCTGCGCAGGTCGTGAGCCGCGCGGCCGGCGAAGGCCTCTAGCTCGACGTTCTTCTCGCGCAGCAGCTGGACGCGCTCAATAACCAGCCGGCGCTGGCGAGACAGCACGCGCAGGAGCCACCCGGAAATGAGGCCCACGATGGCGAGCACGATGACGCCGACCACCACGTCGCTCCAGATGGCTTGCCGGTGCGCGGACTTGATCGCGGTGAGGTTGCCCCGTCCCGCGGCCGAGTTGATCTCAACCAGATCATTGAACGATTTGTCGATCGCTTCTTCGAGGGCGAGAGCGGATTCCGGGGTGGTGCCGAGGGCGAGCGGCAGCTTGCGGAGGAGGTCATGAAGGTGGAGCCACTCCTCGCGTTCGCCCGGGTAGCTGGCGATGGGATCGTAGTTGCGGATATCCTCCGCAATGTCCTGCTTCCACCGCTCGATCTCGCGGGCGTCGTTCGCCGTGGCCAGGCGCTTGGCGTCGAGGCGAATGTCGTTGAGCAGGAGGATCGAGCGCTGCGCGTTCTCGATGATGTCCATGGTCCGCAGCGACTCTTCCTCGGCGAAGTACACGTCCAGCCCGACCATCCCGCAGACGAGCGCGGTGACCAGGCCGAGCCCGACGATCACGGGCCAGCCGCTCAGTGCCTTGGTCCTGGGCTTGCCGCTGGTCAACGAGCTCCTCCTTCAAAGTCAGAATCGGTCTCGCACTGTCTGCATGATAGTCTTGTCTGCGTGTCCTCGCCCGCCCGTATCCTGATCGCCGAAGACGACGACCTGACCCTCGAGCTGCTCGCCACCGTGCTCCGGGGCGAACGCTACGAGGTCGTGACCGTGTCCGACGGTCGCGAGGCACTCAACCGACTCCAGGCGGGCGCCTTCGACCTGGTGCTGAGCGACATCCAGATGACCCGGGCCAGCGGGCTGGAGGTGCTGGAGACGGTCACCCGGCAGTACCCGGACACGCCGGTGGTGCTGATCACCGCCTATGCCGAACCGGGCGCCGCCATGGACGCCATCGGCAGCGGCGCGGCCGACTATCTCGCCAAGCCCGTGGACATCGTGGCGCTGCGAGCAACCGTCGCACGCGCCCTGGAGCGGCGGCGCCTGGCCACGGAGAACCGGTCGCTCCGCTCCGCCATCGCCGGCCACAAGATCCTCGTCGGAACCTGTCCCCCCATGCTGGATCTGTACAAGGAGATCGCGCACGTCGCGCCCACCGACGCCACGGTGCTGATCAAGGGCGAGAGCGGGTCGGGCAAGGAGCTGGTCGCGCGCACCATTGCCGAGCGCAGCCGCCGGGCCAGCCAACCCTTCGTCGCATTTAGCTGCGCCGCCCTGGCGGAAGGCCTGCTCGAGAGTGAGCTGTTCGGGCACGAGCGAGGCGCCTTTACCGGCGCCAGCGGCCCCCACAAGGGCCTCTTCGAAACGGCCGAGGGCGGCACCATCTTCCTCGACGAGGTCGGCGACGTCCCGGCCAAGATGCAAGGCGAGCTGCTGCGCGTGTTGCAGGAAAGCGAGGTGCGGCGCGTGGGCGGCTCTGCCCCCATCAAGGTCAACGTCCGGGTCATCTCCGCAACCAATCGCGATCTCGCGGCCGAAGTGGCGGCGGGAAGGATGCGACGGGATCTGGCCTATCGACTCGACGTCGTGTCCCTGCACGTGCCCCCGCTGCGCGACCGGGGCGATGACATCATCTCGCTGACCCTGCACCTCGCCAGCCGGCATGCGGCGCTCCTCGGCCGTCCCGAACCGCATATCAGCGAAGAGGCGATGTACCTCATCCGCAGCTACCCCTGGCCCGGCAACGTGCGGGAGCTGGAAAACGCGCTCGCCCGCGCGGTCGCAATGTCGCAGCGAGGAGTGATCCTGCCCGGGGACTTGCCCGTCCTCGCCGCCGGCGCCGAAACTGGCAAGCCGGTGTCGCTCGACAGCGACTGGCCGACCCTCGAGGAGCTCCAGCGCCGCTACATCGAACGGGTGCTCGCGCACACCGGTCAAAACAAGACCTCNNGCCGCCAACATCCTGGGCATCGATCGCCGGACCATCCAGCGGCTCGAATCGCGCGAGGCCAAGAAGGACGAGGACCCGCGATAGCAGCGAGCGGGGGCCGCGTCCACGCCTGCGGCAATCACGATAGCCGCTGCCCGATCATCAGATCGCGAGCTGCCGCGCGCAACTCGGAGATCCCGAACGGCTTGTGCAGCAACTTGGCATTGCCCAGGCGATCGACCGCGGCCTCGAGATCGGGACGCGTGAGCCCGGTGATGAGCAGGACGGGCGTCATGACGTCCGCCCGCCGAGCGGAGCGCAGAATGGCAAGCCCCTCGATCCACGGCATCAGGACGTCGGTCACCACCAAGTCGAACGGGTCGTTCTCCAGGAGAAGCTGCACCAGCTCAACCCCGTTGGTCGCCTCGCAGATCTCGGTCATGGGGTTGCCCAGCGCCAGCCGCAGCAGCGCCAGACTGTCGGGGTCGTCGTCGGCAATTGCGATCCTCGAAACCTGTAACGGCGCTAACGCCGCGAGCTCGCCCAGTATCGACTCACGATTGTCTGAAGCGTTCATCATGAGAATCCTCCCTTGGATCGTACCAGGC
>PNBO01000233.1 GCA_003136095.1 Myxococcales bacterium | reverse complement strand
GCCAGACTGCGCTACGTGCTCGAACGCACGCAGCCGACGGACGTGGTGATGGATGGCTGGGAAGGGACCGGCGTCTTTCGTCCGCATGCCCTACCCCACTACTTCCTGCACGAAGAAGCGCTGGCCATGCTTTCGCGAGCGCAGGTGGATGCCTACGTCGACGCGCTGGAGCAAGGGAAGATTCGGCCCCGCCTGATTGCGCTCGACGAGCGCCTCGTCACCCTGGGGTCGAGGTTCCTGAGATTCGTCGGAGAAAACTACGTGAGCAGCGACGGTTTCTTCTACTTCCGGAAGACCTGATTCGACTGCGCATGCCCTTCCAAGCTACGCTATTGGCAGAGATTCTCTGTGGTGGGGTCTGCTTGGTTGAGCGCAAAGACCACTCCAGGACGTTCGAAGGCCCTTCGATCCTCGGGCAAGTCGTGACCTGCGTAGCGATGGGTGCTGAGCGCCTTTTCAAGATCTCCTCGGTCCGCGGCTAGCCGGCACCCGCGTCCCTTGCTTTCAATCGCCTTGGCGACGTCGCGTCGAACCCAGAGTTTCGTTCCGCCGGCAAAGGCCGGCAAATAGTGAGTACGGAAGTAGGGCAATTCATACAGCTTCCCCGAGGAGGCCCATTCCCAATGAGCCTCGACCAGCTCGGGCGACTCGGTTTCGAGAACTTCCGCCAGGGCCACCTGGCCCCGATGAGCAAGCCTGCGATTGGAAAGCAAAGCGAGGTCAACGACTCTGAATTCGTCACAATAGAGAGCAAGACCACCAACGTCCGGCGTAAGGACGGTCGGGTGTTGCAGGTCCGCGGCGGACACGAAACGACGAAAAGCCCGGCCGGTTTCGGCGTACGTACGAGGAGAAACTGCGAAGGTCCCACCGTTGCATGCGGCGCTTAGCTCGCTCGANNACCAGCGAGAACAACAGCAAGGCAAGCGGGAACGCGAAGTAGGGCATGCGCCCGTCGTAGCCCCAGTGTTTTCCGATCAGACTGCCCATCAGAACGGTTCCCAAGATCGGGCAGGCGAGAATCAAGAAAGCGTGGCGGCGTGTCTGCAGGACGCTCGCGAGATCGAAACCAAGGCGCAGCATGATCGCAAGTGCGAGCAATGGCACAAGAAAGAAGCTTGGCAATTCCACAGCCCCGGTCAGTCGGCCCACAAGATCGAATGCTGCGTAGGGTGGCCACCGCTTCGCCCAGAACGTGTTTGGTAGAACATCCGAGAATACGGCCACCCGCCAGCTCGAAAGTAGCAAAACAACGCCCAAACCCGTGAGGAGCATAGCCCAGAAAGCGCGGCGCTTCGGGACAAACACAACACTCAGGGCGAGCAGTGCGACGTAGAGGATGGCTTCGAAGCGCGTGGTCACAGCCAAGACAACGCCCATGCCCAGCAAGAACCTGCGTGGCTGGGGCAACAGCAGCTCGTTCACCATGAGGAGGAATGCGGCGGCCAAGAGGCCCATCTCCATTCCGTTGCTGGCCTCGGAGAAGGAGCAGCCCCAGGCGGCAAAGGTGAGCACGGTCAGAGTCGAGAAGAGCTTGTCCAATCGAAGAAGAGCGCATGTCCTTCCCAGCAACACCGTGGAGGCGCAAATGCAAAGCACGGACAGAACCTGAGAAAGAAGGATCGAAGCGTGGTAGGAGGGCCTTGCGAGCGCCACCAGGGCATTGAGGAGGAACCAAGAGAGAGACGAAAAACCTTCAACGGTTTCGGAATGCGGGGTCAGCGCAACCAGGCCGTGGTGAGCAAAAGTCCTCGAATAGGCGAGGGTGATGGCGCCATCATCCCAGCCATTGTCCCCAATCAGAAGGCAGACAGCCATGAGAGCTGCGAATTGGACGAAGACAACAATTGTGAGGCCAAGGCGCGACACGGAAGGACGCTCAGAATTGCTGGCGGAGCTCGATCATGGCCGGTGTACCACGAGGAAATGCCGCCCGATCAACAAGGCCACGGGCTCGGGTGCGTCCCACGCCAGAAGGTGGGTGTAGCGGTTCTCGGAACTGGTTGGAGAACCATGCCACGCCTCGGGCGAAGCGACGCCGCAATCCTCGGGCGATGACGTCGTGACGCAAAGGCGGTGGAGACAGGAGGCGCGGGTGGACCGCGTCGTCGCTGTGCGAGGCGCAGGGCCCCGTACCCGCCATCCGAGGCATGCGGACCAAGGCCGGCACGTTCGGCCACGTCCGGAGCGAGCTGAAAGGCGTGTCTCAACCATGGGCCGCAGTCTACTCCATCGCGTTCCGACCTCCTGGTCACGACGTGTCAATCTCTTGCATATTCTGACCCGGGCGCAAAGGAAGCCGCCAGCTACTCGCATCATTATTTCCTTCGCCTTGCAGCAACACATCCGATATATTCGCCCCCCTTGACGGAACCCACCCAAGCGATCGAGAAGGACAAAATGCGCAAGGTAAGCACCCTGGTTGGTATGACCCTGTTTGCGCTGGCTACCACGGCCAGCGCTCAAGAAACCAAGCCCGCGGATGCCACGACTGCTCCGGCACCCGCTGCAGCGGTCGCCGTGGCCACACCCGCACCGGTGCAGCCCGCGGCATCGAAAAGGAAGATTCAGGTTGGTCTCTCGTTCCTACCGATGGCAATGGGCAGGTATACGTTCTCGGATACGTACACCACGACCGCTTCCTTTGAGGCATCCTTTGCATACGGCTTGGGGCTGTCGGCGGGGTACGAGGTCCTGCCTGGGCTGGTCGTGGGCGTCGCACCGCAGGTGATCTTCAACGTGCAGCCTAAGCCTCTGGAGGCCGCCAACCCGGCCGTGGCCAGGCAATACGACCTGATGGCGCGGGTGGCGTATGAATTCCGATTCGTGGACTCGATCGCCGTCTATGCCGAGGTGCTGCCGGGATACTCGCGCATATCCCCGTCTGACGACGCCTCTCCTTCTAGTGGGCTCGTCTTGGCGTTTGGCGTCGGCTGCGCCGCAGATCTCACCGACCGGTTCTTCGTCAGCCTGGGCGGGGGCTATCAGATGGGCTTCCAGA
>PNBO01000393.1:30992-35083 GCA_003136095.1 Myxococcales bacterium | reverse complement strand
AAGATCCCGTACATCGACAACGACGGCCAACCCCAGGTACTCGGGCGCTCGCTGCTGGCAAGCACCTCGCGCCTCACCGACCCCTATCCCCCACTGATGCAACGGCGGCTGCTCGAGTATTTTCGCGCCAACCTCGCCCAGGCCAGCCGGCTGGTCGCCATCGGCTACAGCATGAGCGACGGAGAGGTCAACGAAATCCTCTGCGATTGGCTCGCATGTTCCGCCGCCCGGCGACTGGAGATCGTGGCGCCTGGGATCGCCCAGGTTCCGCCATTCCTTGAGCCCCTTTCCGCGCAAATCGAGCTGACACCGGCTTCTGCGACGACCTACCTGGAGAGAATTGATTGATCGCCTGACTTGCCGCGTTCAAACACCTGACCTTGCAGCGGGAGCCGTCCGGCTTGTTCTGATGACCCGGTGCAATCCGACCACCTCTTAAGCAGCGCAGGCCTGAAAAGAGCACAATTTGCCCACTTGCAACCAAACGAAACCATGCCCAGAGTGCAGTGTGTGGATTGGTAGGCCCGCTACTGCCAATTCTACAAGTGGGGGTTCGAACGATGCACGACAGGCTTGGAGTAACAATAGTCGGCCTAATGGCAGCCTTTACATTCGGCGCTTGCAGCCCCGGAGGAGGGACCATGGAACCCGACAAGAAGGACGCCAGCCCAGTCATCTCCGACACACGTCCAACCTCGGCGAACGACACCGCTCCTGTCGTGTTTGTTCTCGACGCCCCAAGCGGAACCGATCTGGGAAAGCCCGCGGTTTGCGGCAATGGCTCTCTTGATGGAATCGAAGAGTGTGACGACGGCAACACAAAGTCCGGCGACGGCTGCACGGCAGAGTGCAGGCTCGAAACCGACTGGAAATGTCCGACCCCCGGCCAGGCATGTGTTTCGACGGTGGTCTGCGGAGACGGCCTCATCACTGGCAACGAGGTCTGCGATGACCGCAATACCACCGACGGAGATGGCTGCTCCGCTGACTGCAGCAAGGTCGAGGACGGCTGGACTTGCCCAGCACCTGGCGTTCGCTGCCTGCCCAAGTGTGGCGACGGCCTTCTCGCGGGCTGGGAGCAATGCGATGATGGCAACACCGACGCGGGCGACGGCTGCTCGGTAGGGTGCACGGTCGAGACGGGGTTTGCTTGTCCGAAGGCAGGAGAGCCCTGCCACAAGACGGTTTGCGGCGATAATACCCAAGAAGGGGCCGAATCGTGTGATGACGGCAACACCCTGCCGGGCGACGGCTGCACCACGGACTGTCGGGCCGAGCCCAAGTGTACCGGCAGCGACGGCTGCACCTCGCCCTGCGGCGACGGCCTCAAGCTGCCCGAGGAAGAATGCGACGACGGCAACCAAAAGTCCGGCGATGGCTGCTCCTCCGACTGCAAGCTCGAACCCGGCTGGGACTGCCAGAACGTGGCGGAGGTCACTACGAAGATCCCCGTCTACTATCGCGACATGATCCCGCGGACCGCGACCATCACGGATCCCCCGCCGCACCCCAACTTCGAGGTGGCGCAGCCCTCGCCCACCCCACCAGGCGTGGTCAAGGGCATCGTCAAGGACACTCTCGGCGCCGACCGCAAGCCTCAGTACAACCCGGACGTGGACATCACCCAGTCCATGACCACCAACGCCGACGACTTCCAGTCCTGGTACCACGACTCCACCCACTCCAAGGTCGTCATCGACACCCTGACCTTCGCCGCGCAAGCCGACGGGACCTACCTGTACGACAACTCGGGCGTGTATCGTAATGGCGCCTGGACGACGCCTGCCTTCTTCCCCCTGGACGATCGTGGCTGGGCTACGCCGCCCGACGGACCCGAGATCCCCTTCCTCGGAACCTGCGATTTGGATCGGGCCAAGCACAATTTTAGCTTCACCAGCGAAGTGCGCTACTGGTTCGAGTACCAAGGGGGCGAAGCCTTGTCGTTCACGGGCGACGACGACGTGTTCGTCTTCCTGAACGGCAAGCTGGCCGTGGACCTGGGCGGCGTGCACGTGGCGGCCAATGGCAGCATCACCCTGGATCCCGCCACGACCGCCGGGCAGTTCAACCTGACGGTGGGCAAGATCTACGAGATTGTGGTGTTCCAGGCCGAACGCCGGCAGAGCCGCTCGAGCTACAAGCTGACGATCGGCAAGTTCAACCGCACGCGCACCGTGTGCACGCCGAGGTGCGGCGACGGCGTCGTCAACGGCGCGGAATCGTGTGATTGCGGTGACGGCACGGTGCCGGTGCCGACCACGTGCTCGGGAGCCAACGACGACACTTCCTACGGTGGTTGCACCACGAAGTGCACGTGGGGTGGTTACTGCGGGGACGGCATCGTGAACGGTCCCGAGGAGTGCGACGACGGCGTCAACACGACGAAGTACGGCGCGACCACGGCCTGCGCGCCCGGCTGCCATAAGCCGCATTACTGCGGCGACAACCACTTGGACAGCCTGTTCGGCGAGATTTGCGACGACGGCGCGGCCAACTCCGACACCGCCTATGGCGGCTGCACCACCAAGTGCGAAATCGGCCCCCATTGCGGGGACGGCATCGTGAACGGTTCCGAGGAGTGCGACGACGGCGTCAACACGGCGAAGTACGGCGATACCACGGGCTGTGGGCCCGGATGCCACAAGCCGCACTACTGCGGCGATAAGTACGTGGACACCCTGTTCGGCGAGCAATGCGACAACGGCGCCGACAACGGCCACAGCCTGTGCACCGAGATCTGCAAGAGCATTGTCCCATGAGCTGTACGACGCGACTTGAAGGTGCGTGCCCGTAGCACGGGTGGCCGGCTTGTAACTACCGGGCGGCCGGCATCCCGCTCGGCGCGCCCAGGGCCTCGCGCAGCTTGGCGACCACGTGCGTGGGAGAGCCGCCGTCGAGCTCGGCCACGTTGGGACAGGTCCGCGCGCGGGCGAGGGCCGTCAGCGAGGCGCCAACGCACCACAGGGTGCCGCTCTGCAAGAAGCCGTGCGCGGCTCGCTCGCGATCGAGGGCTTCGAGCTCGCGCGGCGTTCGCACGATCCAGCCCGAGAGTGGCGCCGAGCCGATGACCAGCCGGGCGGCGGCGGTGAGCGGCTCCGGGGCCAGCAGAACCTCCGCGCCGGCCGCTTGCAGCGCATCGCCGATCTCGCCCGCCGGCGCGAAGAGGCCGATCCGCGCGCCCAGCAGCGGCCGCGGCGCGCGCGATTCCAGCGCCTCGGCGTGCGCCACGACCTGGCCGATGACGAAGATGGCGGGGGGCCGGATGCCGCTCGATTTCGCGGCGGCGGCCAACTCGGAGAGTGGGGCGCGCACCGAGCGCTGGCCAGGCAGGGTTCCCTGCGCGATGACCGCGGCCGGGGTCGATGGGTTCATGCCGCCGGCGATCAGGGCGGCACTGACCTCGGCTAGGGTGCTCACACCCATGTACCCGACCAGGGTGGCGTGGGTGTCTTGCGCCAGCAGATCCCAGCGGACCTGAGGTGCTCCGCCCGGCGTGCCGCCTTCATGGGCGGTGACGAAGCTCAGGCGAACCGCCTCGCCTCGATAGGTCACCGGGATGTCGGCTGCGGCGGGCACCGCGATGCCGGCGGTGACGCCCGGGATTGCTTCGCAGGGAATGCCCGCGCCGCGTAGGGCGGCAAGCTCTTCGCCGCCGCGAGCGAAGACGAACGGGTCGCCACCCTTGAGGCGCACCACCTGCTTGCCCATGCGGGCGAGCCGGAGGAGAAGCGCGTTGATTTCTTCCTGCGGCACCGGATGGTTGCCGGCCTCCTTGCCCACGGGATAGAGCTCGACGGTGTCGGGCAGATCGAGCGGGAGCGTCGGGATCGACAGGCGATCGTAGACCACCGCGTCGGCGGAGCGCAGGCGGTTCATGCCCGCGACCGTGATGAGGCCGGGGTGGCCGGGGCCGGCGCCGACGAGCGCAACGTGGCCGAGCGAGGGTTCCGCGTCCGCGCGAGGGGCGGAGCTGCCCGCGGGCAGGCTCCATTCGGCCTCTTCCCGCTCGCTCGGCACGCGGGCCGCGAGGGTGTGCGGCTCGACGGTGCCGGCGAAGAACCGGTCGTAGCAGGCGTCGGCCTCGGCGGCGG
>PNBO01000393.1:1142-30982 GCA_003136095.1 Myxococcales bacterium | reverse complement strand
TGGAAGTCGCACAGCTCGGGCACATCCGCGACATTGACGAAGATGCCGCGCGCGCGCGCGGCGCCCGCTACCTGCGCGTCGACGGCGCGATCACCGGTGGCCGCCAGCACCAGCCGGCAGCCCTCCACGTCGGTCTCGACGAAGCGGCGCGGATGGAGCCGGATCGCACTCTCGGCGGCAAGCCGCGCGACGGGCTCGATCGCAGTGGGCGCAACAACCGTCACCCGTGCACCTTCGGACAAGAGCTGCAAGAGCTTGCGGTGTGCGATCCGCCCCGCCCCAACCAGGAGGCAGGGGCGACCGCGCAGGTCGAGCATCAGCGGGTACATGGGGCGGTCGTTTCCTCTGGCCGCTAGTCATAGCACTTTCGATTGGCCGCCTTGCCGTCGACGAGAATCGCGCGCGACAGCATATCGTGCACACCGCCGACCGCGATGTCCTCCTTATGGTGCTCCATCAGCTGGGCCAGCTGGCGCTTGCAGTTGGCGCAGGCGGTAGCAACGTACTCCGCGCCCGTGGCCTTGATCTGCTCATGCTTCTTGACCCCGGACACGGTCATGCGGAACTCCAGAATCTCGTTCATGGCGGCCAGCCCGCCGCCGCCGCCGCAGCACCAGTTCTCGGCACCATGCGGGGTCATCTCGCGGACCTCCGTACACGCAGCGCGGAGAATCACCCGCGGCGCCTCGATGATGTTGCAGGATTTCGCGAAATTGCAGGGGTCGTGGTAGGTGACGGACTCGGGGTTCTTGCTCTTGTCGAACTGCAGCTTGCCGGCCCGGATCTGTTCCGCGGTCCATTCCATGCAGTTGATTACCTGGAACGGCAGGTCTCCCCACCACTTGCTCGATTCCATCATGCGCTTCATCACCCGATGGGCGTGACCGCATTCTCCCATGAGCAGAACCTTGACGCCGAGCCGCTTGGCCTCGTCGACGCACGCCTTGTTGGTCGCTTTCATGTGGGCGTCGTTGCCGGTGAAGAGGCCGTAGTTGGCGCCATCGAAACACTTGGAGCTCATGGTCCACTTGTCGCCCATGCCCAGCACATGGAAGACCTTGGCGACGCCCATGGTGGCTTCGATGTTTACCAGGGCGTCTCCCGAAGGCGGCAGGTAGAAGTACTCGGCGCCGACGACATCCACCGGAATCTTGATGTCGACTCCGTGCTCTTCGCGCATCTCCTCTTCGATGAACGCGATCGCCGCGTTGAACGCGTCGGCCGAAGCCCCGTCGGTGTTGTGGGTATCGAGCGCGGTCTTGACCACCTTCTGCAGTCGGGCGGGCGTCCTACCCAGCCCATCCAGAATCGTGCGTCCTTTGCGCGTAATGACCGAGTTGTCGATGCCGACTGGGCAGAACTGAGCGCAGCGCCGGCACGTCGTGCACGAATAGAAGATGTCCTGCCACTCCTCGAACTCGGCTTGGTCGAAATCCTTCGCTCCGGACAGCCCACCGAAAATCTTGCCCGCCAGGGTGTTGTGCCGCTTGTAGAGACTGCGGATGAGGTCGGAACGATTGGCGGGATTGTACTTCGGGTCCTGCTTGCCGTAGTAGACGGGGCAGACTTCCGCGCACGTGCCGCACTTCGCGCACACGTCCATGTAGAGCCGGAGAGCCCGCGGGCCACCCTTGATGGCGTTGACGCCTTTGAGGACGGTTTCCTGGTCGCTCATGGCTGACTCCCCTTGATGAGGGAAAACGTGAAGAAGAGGCCACCGAAATGCATGAGCTTCGAGAACGCGACGTAGAGGAGCAAGAGCTCCGCGAAGAACAGGTGGAGGAGAAAGGCAGGGCTGGCGGGAACGACGGGAGAAAAGGCCAGCAAGGAAGCCGCCCAGGTCCGCGTCTGGGCCAGATCAAAATGCGTTCCACCGAAGCGCATCAGGTTGCCGCACGTGAGGACCGCAAGCAGCAGCAGCAGCGCCAGGAAGTCAGGAGCCTTGGAGATCTCGCGGACCCGCGCCACGAAGATTCGGCGCAAGAGCAAGGTCACAACCGTCACGCCCAACACAATGCCAGCGGCGCCGCCCGCGATGGCCGAGAGTGTCTCGATGCCCGGAGCACCGACCCCCACGCTTCCCATCCCTCGGTCGAGCAGGCCGGTCACGACCCGCAGATGGCCGAGAAACGCGAGCGCCAACGTCGCATGGAAAGACCACGACAAGAGCCACATGGTCTTGTCACCGCGATAGAGGCTCGGGAAGAACAGTGCCTCCTTGGCCAAGGAAGCGAAGCTGGAGCCCTTCGTCGGATAGAGCGTCATGGGAGCTGGTTGCGGCACGCGCCACCAAACCCGAAGCCGGTACCCGACGCCAACTAGAAACACGACGACAGCCAGGTAGGGGAGAATGCCGCCTACCAAGAACGCGGTATTGCTCATGTCCATGATCTCCTTTGGCTTGGGCTGTGCTCACTTCGGTCACTGAGCCGGCCATACTCGCCTTGCGACGGCGGCCGGGGCAGGTGCCTGCGTGTCCGTGAACGACGGCCAGGCATCACGTGCCTATCTCCACCCCGGCAACACGCGCTCCCACCGAGTCGGAGAGCGGCTCGCGTCGCTCGCGGATGTGGGCGAGCGCGTGCAAGGCGGCATCCACATCGGCGCCACTGTTGGCGAAACCCATGGCGAAACGGGTGGTGCCAGTCGGAAGCGTGCCGATTGCCGCGTGCGCCCCCGGCGCGCAGTGCAGTCCCGTGCGCGTCAGGATCCCGTATCGCATGTCGAGCAGAAAACCGATGTCAGTGGGCTGCATTCCATCGATCGTCACCGAGACGATGCTGACCGAGCGCTCGGCCTCGTCCGGTCCGTAGACCCGCACATGGCCGATGCCGCGCAACCCGTCGCGGAACTGCCGCCACAGCGCCATCTCGTGCGCGCGCACGGACGCAACATCGTGTTCGAGCAGGAACGTGGCGCCCGCGTAGAGCCCACTTAGCCCATGGCAGTTGATGGTGCCGGCCTCGAACTTGTCCGGGAGGTTCTCGGGCTGGGCCTCCGAATGGCTCACGGTGCCGCTGCCGCCCCGCTTGAACGGCTGCATGCGCGGGGCAATCTCGGGATCGACCACCAGACCTCCGGTGCCCTGCGGCCCGAGCAACGACTTGTGGCCGGTGAAGGCGAGCGCGGCGGCCCCGAGCGCCTTGAAGTCCACGGGATAGGAGCCGCAGATCTGCGCGCCGTCGACGACCAGCGGGATGTTCCGGTCGCGGCAGGCGCGCGCCACAGGCGGGATCTCTTGCAGCGCCCCGGTGACGTTGCTGGCCCAGGACAGGACCACCAGGGCGGTGTCCTCGTCGAGCGCCGCGATGACCGTACGCGGATCCCACCGGCCGTGTGCGTCGCCCGGGATGGACACGATCTCGCAGCCGCAGCGGTCACGCAGGTCGGCCAGCGGCCGGCGGACGGAGTTGTGCTCGAGGGTGCTGGAGACGATCCGGCCTCCCGGCCTCGCGAGTCCGTAGATGGCGATGTTGAGCGCCTCGGTGGCGTTCATGCCAAAGCAGACNNGCCCGGCGGTGCGAGCTGCGTCCGCCGGAACCGCCGACGTGGCGGGCGAATGTGTCCATCGCCAGGTAGACCGTCTCGGGTTTGGGGTAGCTGGTCGCCGCGTTGTCGAAATAGATCGTTTCACCCGACTGTGGTTCGATCGCGAGGTGCATCGGGCAGATTCAGAAGCAAGGACGGTGCCATCCGAGACCGATTCGGTTCTCGCGGAATTGCCGCGGAAAATGCAGATGCGCCCGCTCTGTTTTACCGGGTAGCCGTTAAATGGCACGGCCAACCCGTCAAATATCACGGGCTTGAGACCGTGTTCGAGAGCATCGCCAATTGCGCGTGACACCCCGATGAACCGTCCCCGGTTCGGTTGACTGGCTAGCCGCACCCCGGCGAACCGGAGCAGCCACAAGCAGGCGGGGCTGGTCGGTTGCCGCGAATCGCCCCACGGGCGACGGTCCGAATCATGGCCGCGGCGCAGCCCACGCCGCTGTCGACCGAAAGCGCGGCAGTGGCGCAGTTGAGCTTGCAGGCACCGCATTCGATGCAAGCGTCGCGGTTGGCAATGTGTGCCTTGCGTTCGGCCATGGCCAAGACCGCGCGTGGGCACACCTGGACACACTCACCGCATCCGTTGCACTTGCTGTCGTCGAGGGTGATGGTAGCGACGTTGCGTAGGTAGATCATGAGATCCCTCACAGCAGGAAGACCAGCACCAGGCCAGCGACCGCGGTAGCGATCTGCGCTGGAATGGCGTAGCGCAGCTCTTTGCGAACGCCGGACGGGTTGGAAAAGGTCGTCGCGCCGGTGAAGTTCATGGCCAGAAACGAGGCCAAAGCCGTCGGCAGCAGAATCCAGCCCAGGCTTGCGGGCCACTTCAAGCCAAGGGCCAGGCAAGTGAAAGCACTACAAAAGACGCCTACCAAAGCGCCTTTTGCAGCCAAAGCGCGGAAGGGTATCCACGGCAAGAGGATAGGCGTCATGAACGCACCGGCCAACACGGCGGCCACGACGGGGCCGGCCTTCCGCAAGAAGGCAGATCCTGTAACAGGACTACCGCCGACAAGCATGGTCGCGGCGATCAAGGCTAGAACCAGGGCAAGTGGCAATACAGCCTGCTCCAACTCGATGGGAGTGACCTTGATGCGCTCGACGAGCGGAAAATGTTTGCTCCGCATGGCGGGCGTAGCCTTCAGTCCGGCTTGCAGGAACGCTGGAATGTCGCGTCCTTCCACGGGGCCCCAAACGACAGAGAACCCAGTACGTTCTCTGACTTGGCGGCCGGCAACACCCGGAGCTCCCAACTGCGGAACGATGATTCGACGGTGCTGCAGGCGATCAGCCAGTCCGGTCTCTGCAATGCAGCGGACGAGCTCGTCGGTACCAAAGGTTCCCTTGCTTGCCGCGCACCAAACGTTCACGCCCTTGGTATCGAGCACCAGGATCCACGCATCCATTCCGGAGAGACTGGTGCGTAGGGCATCGAACGACAGTCGGTAGTTGGCGCTTACAAACACCGGCGATGTACCGTCGGGCGCCCCCAACCGGTGAAGGCCCGGAGCCACGCGAAAGTGCATGCGTCCCATGCCGAAGCGGGCGCGCCAGTGGACCAGTCGGTCGCGGAAGGTCAGTTGGCTGGTGGTAGCCGGTATTGGCTTGTACGATGGCGCCTGTTCAGCGGGTGGGGCAGCAAATCTTTCCATCTTGTGTCTCCTTGGCCAGCAGACTTGCCATGCGATCCATGCTCCACAGTACCTTCTTGCGTTCAGCGGCCGTTAGTTTGTCGAGCAGAAGGTGGTACTTTCCGTCGCATAATTCGTTGATGTTGGCGACGATGGTGCGGCCCTGGACGCTCAGCGCTAGCAACTGGCTGCGCCGGTTCTTGGGGTTCTCGCGGCGAAGAACCAGTCCCAAGGTGACCAGACCGTCGATGGTGCGACTGACGGTGCTCTTGTCCAGCCCGAGGTAGGAGATGAGCTCGGCCACCGGAGTCGAGTCGTGCTCTTCGAGCTCCAGCAAGATGTGGCACTGCGACAGCGAGACGCCGCAGCAGGATGACTCTTCCTTCATGTTGCCCAGGACAGCTCGCTCGATCACCCGAAGGCGCTTGCGGAAAGACCGGACTTCTTTGCTTGCCACCATGCGGGGATGCTAGCACTTATAGTTGCAGCATGCAACAGATGCTTCGTGCAACCAGATGCGAATCTTCCGTCCTTGCAACAGCCGGTGGTTGAGAGGTCGCTCACCCTCGCGCGTCGGTGGCGAGCTCGTCGATCGTCTGCACGGTTCGCGTAATCTGCTCGGAGCCGATGTAGATGTGCGGAGCCAGGCGCAGGCGGCCGAGGCGCTCTTTGGCCAGAATGCCGTGTTTGCGCAGCTGATGCGCGAGCAGATGGCAGTCCACGCCAGGCTTGTCCACGGCCAGGATGCCGCTGCTCGGCCCCGAGTCTCGCGCGTAGGCCGAACGGAATCCCGCAGCCTCGAGTCCTTGCCAGAGCTCGTCCGTGAGCTGATGGATGCGCGCTTGCACTGGTTCGAAGCCGAACCCTTCCAGCCAGTCGAGGCTTTCTGCGAAGTAGACCCAGTCGTTGAAGTTGGCGGTCGAGTAGGTGTAGCGGTCGGCCGTTGCTTTGAAGGTTGTTTGGTATGGGAGGTACGCGCTTGGATCGGCCATTGCGTCTGTGCCTTTGAGCACCGGGCTCAACGTGGAAAGAACTTGGTTGTCGATGACCAAGACCCCCAGTCCCAGCGGACCGAGCAGCCATTTCCAGGCCGAGAACGCCAAGACACACGGACATAGCGCCTGGAAATCCATGGGAACCTGCCCCACGCCTTGCGCGCCGTCGATGACCAGGCGTATGGCGCGTTCGTGACAAAGCGGGGCCATCTCGGCCAGTGGGAGCGGCAGACCCGTGCACCAGTGCACCATCGACATGGCCGCAACGCGGGTTCGCGGGCCGAGCGTCTGGCGGAAGTTGTGCAGAAACTCGTCGGGGGTCGGGGCCAGTGGGACAGACCGAAGCGTGACCCCGCGCGACTGCCACGTCTGCCAGGGATAGACGTTGCTTGGATACTCGTGCTCCAGCACGAGGATTTCGTCGCCTGGCACTAGGTCGAGACCGAGGCTGACCATGTGCATGGCCTCGGCTGTGTTGTGCACGAGCGCGATCTCGTGCGGACTGGCGTGAAGCAGGCGCGCAAGCACGGCCTTGAGCTTGTGCCCCAAGGCAGCGGGCGAATACTCCCCCGGACCGGGGCCGTGCGCGGCGCACTTGCCAAAGTAGTCGTGCATCCTCGCCACGATGTGGCGCCCGGTCGGCGTGGTACCGCAATTGTTCAGCCAGACCCAGCGGTCGTTGACGGGATAGGCATCCTGGGCCACTTTCCAATTTGGCGTCACGTTGGCGAAGAGAATAATCGATCCTCAATCTGTTTCGCTTGAAAGAATCGGAGCGATCATGCCCTGATTGAAGCGTGGCGCCCTGGCGTCGATGACGGGTGCTAGCCAATGCCTTCGAAGAGCGCCGTCGAGATGTAGCGCTCGCCCGAGTCTGGCAGGACGACCACGATGGTCTTGCCTGCAAACTCGTCCCGTTTGGCCAGGCGCAAGGCGACGGCGGTGGCCGCGCCGCTCGAGATGCCGCTCAGGATGCCCTCCTCGCGCGCCAGGCGTCGCGCGGTCTCGATGGCTTCGTCGTCGGTCGACTGCTCGACTCTGTCGACGACGGAGATGTCCAGGGTGTCGGGAACGAAGCCGGCGCCGATGCCCTGGATCTTGTGCTTTCCCGGTTGCAACGGCTGGCCGGCGCGGAACTGGGTCAAGATCGGACTGGCGGCGGGCTCGACGGCCACCGCGATGATGGGCTTGCCCTTCGTCTTCTTGATGTAGCGCGAGACGCCGGTGATGGTGCCGCCCGTGCCCACGCCGGTGACTAGCACGTCGATGGCGCCGTCGGTGTCGTTCCAGATCTCGGGGCCGGTGGTCTGCTCGTGGATGCGCGGATTGGCTGGGTTCTTGAACTGCTGGGGCAAGAAGTAGCGATCGGGCTCGGCGGCGGCGACGGCCTCGGCGCGGCGGATCGCCCCAGGCATGCCTTCCGCACCCGGCGTGAGCACCAGGGTTGCGCCAAAGGCGGCAAGCACGCGCCGCCGCTCGAGACTCATGCTCTCGGGCATGGTCAGCGTCAGCTTGTAGCCGCGCGCGGCGGCCACGAAGGCCAACGCGATGCCGGTATTGCCGCTCGTGGGCTCGATGATTTCCTTGCCGGACCCCAGAACACCGCGCTCCTCGGCATCCTTGATCATGGAGGCGCCAATGCGGCACTTGACCGAGTAGGCCGGGTTGCGGCCTTCGATCTTGGCCAGCACGGTGGCCTTGGCCCCCGCGGCGATGCGGTTCAGCTTGATGAGGGGCGTGCGGCCGATGGACAGGGAGTTGTCAGCGAAGATGGTGGACATGGGGGCTATTTCCTTTCTGGAAAGAAATTCAAATGCTGTAGTCCCAGTCCTGTTCCTGCTTGAAATCGATCGGTTTCTTGTCCCGGTATTGGAGCTCCGGGTTCTTCGTGCTGACGCGGGTGCGCGGGGGAACCGACTGGGTGACGAAGACGTTGCTGTTGATGACGGCGCCTTCGCAGATCACCGTGTCGCCCCCGAGCACCGACGCGCCCGAGTAGATGGTGACGTGATCGTGGATGGTTGGGTGCCGTTTCACCCCGCGCAGCGTTTGCCCGCCGCGCGTGGAGAGCGCACCCAAGGTGACGCCTTGGTAGATCTTGACGTGGTTGCCGATGATGGTCGTCTCCCCGATCACNNTCATCATGCGCGGAATGAGCGGCACGCCCAGTATGTGTAGCTCGTGCGCCAGCCGATAGACCGTCACGCCCCAAAGACCGGGGTACGAGAAGATGATCTCATCCAAGCTCGTCGCGGCCGGATCGCCGTCGAAAGTGGCCTGCACATCCGTGGCCAACAGGGCACGCACGTGCGGCAAGCTGTTGAGGAAGCCATTGGTCGCGGCGAGAGCCAGCTCGCCAACCCCGTCGATTTCATGGCCGCCGCGAACCGCCTGGTGACGAAATGCGCTCTCCGCTTGTTCCAGAAGTCGGGCGTGCAGGGTCACCAGGTTGTCACCCACGTGGTAGACGAGGCTTTCCAGCATGAGCCCCTGGCGGCCGAAGTACCCCGGGAACAGCACTTCGCGCAAGGACTCCAGAATGGCGATCACCGAGTCGCGGCTGGGTAGCACAGCCGTGCTGACGTGGGTGATGCGCTGTTCGCGCTGGTAGCTCTCCAGCAGCGCGCTCACGAGCTCGGTCATGGTCAAGCTCTGCGGCGCGAGCATCGTTCTTCCTGGGTTGTTGGGACGTGGCATGGGTATTTCCCCCTGTGGACAAGCAGCGGCGTTCTGCGGCGTCGCTCACTTGCGAAGATTGGCCGACCCCTCGGCGGCGATCGCCGGCGGGCGTGTCTCCGTGGCGCCGGGCAGAACGAAGAGCCACCCCTGGGGCTCATCGAGCTGATCGTCAGGATTGAAGAACCTGCGGAGCGCGGCCGACAGGAGCAGCGCTGGCAGCACGACGGCGAAACAGGCCAGCGCGAGCAACATAAGGATAGCCAGAGCACCGGCGACCTGACGGCTCGTCGATACACCGGCCACCGCCGCCCTGACGGCAAGTGCCGTGCCCAGGAAGGTCGCGCCGAATACCAGTTTCCGCATTGTCTGTCTCCGAGAGAGTGGTCCACGACTATCCCGCGCGCCGCGCGTGTTGTCCACTAAAAAATCCACACAGGCCGTGGTGAGGCTGAAGATATGGGGGAATTCTCGGAATATCGTGAGTGGTGTTGACTTGGCCTTGACAGCGTCTCTAAGAGCGGACAACATTCCCGTTAAAAGGAAGCGCACAGCACGAGCAGCTCGACGACCATGAAAGCCATCTCTCTCTGCACCCTGTTGGCCGCGCTTGCCGCGGCCCCGCCCGCAACCGCCAAGGAGGTCAAACTGCTCAACGTGTCCTACGACCCGACGCGCGAGCTGTACCAGGACTTCAACGCGGCCTTCGCCAAGTACTGGAAGGCGAAGACAGGGGACGATGTGAAGGTCAATCAGTCCCATGGGGGCTCGGGCAAGCAGGCGCGCGCGGTCATCGACGGGCTCGATGCCGACGTGGTGACGCTCGCCCTGGCCTACGACATCGACGCCATCGCCGAGAATGGCGGCAAGGTGCCAAGGAACTGGCAGTCGAAGCTGCCCAGCAACGCCTCGCCTTACACCTCCACCATCGTGCTCGTGGTTCGCAAGGGCAACCCCAAGGGCATCAAGGGATGGGACGACCTCACCTGGCCCGATCTCAAGGTTATCACGCCCAACCCCAAGACCTCGGGCGGCGCGCGCTGGAATTACCTGGCGGCATGGGGCCATGCCCACAAGAAATTCGCAGGCGACGAGTCCAAGGTTCGGGACTTCGTCGGCAAGCTGTACAAGAACGTGCCCGTGCTCGATTCCGGGGCGCGCGGCTCGACCACCACCTTCGCCCAGCGCGGGATCGGCGACGTGCTCATCGCCTGGGAAAACGAGGCATTCCTGCTGGTCGACGAGTTGGGCAAGGACAAATTCGAGATCATCTCTCCCGCGACCAGCATCCTGGCCGAGCCACCGGCCGCGGTGGTCGAGAAGAACGCGGCCAAGCACGGCACGAGCGAGGTCGCGCGCGCCTACCTGGAATACCTGTACTCGGACGAGGGCCAGGAAGTGGCGGCGCGCAACCATTACCGTCCGCGCAAGGAGAGCGTTGCCGCCAAGTACGCCAAGCAGTTCCCGAAGGTTCAGCTCATCACGGTCGACGATAGTTTCGGGGGCTGGCAGAAGGCGCAGAAGACGCACTTTGCCGACGGCGGCACCTTCGACCAGATCTACTCGGCAGGGAAGTAGATGGCCGCTCTCTGGCGCGGGCGGCGTGCGGGCAATTTGCCGGGCTTCCGGCTGACCCTGGGATTCACCCTGCTCTACATCGGTCTCATGGTCCTGCTGCCGCTGGCCGCGCTGGTGCTCAAGACGTTCGGGCTCACCTGGTCCGAATTCTGGGCCACCATCGCCTCGCCCCGTGCCCTTGCCGCCTACAAGCTCAGTTTCGGCGGAGCGTTCCTGGCCGCCGGCATCAATTCCGTGGCTGGACTCTTGCTGGCGTGGGTGCTCGTCCGCCACCGCTTTCCCGGCCGCAACATCGTCGACGCGATCATCGATCTTCCGCTCGCCCTGCCCACCGCCGTGGCGGGCATCGCGCTCACCGCTGTCTACGCGCCCAATGGTGCTGTGGGCGCCCTGCTGGACAGACACGGAATTCACATCGCGTTCTCGGCCCCTGGCGTGGTCCTGGCCATGGTCTTCGTCGGCCTGCCGTTCGCGGTGCGTTCGGTGCAACCGGTGCTGCTGGAGTTGGATCCCCAGGTAGAGGAGGCGGCCATCGTGCTGGGGGCCTCGCGTATTCGCACCTTCGTCCGCGTTATCCTGCCGCTGCTCGCCCCGTCGGTGATCACCGGGTTCACCCTCGCGTTCGCGCGCGCCGTCGGCGAATACGGTTCCGTCGTGTTCATCTCGGGGAACCTGCCGGGCCAGACCGAAATCGTGCCGCTCTTGATCGTGACAAAGCTCGAGCAGTTCCAGTATCCCGAGGCCACCGCGCTGGCCGTGGTCGTGCTGGCGGGTTCGCTCGTCACCCTGCTGGCCATGAACATCCTGCAGGTGTGGAATCGCAGGTGGGCATCCCATGGCGCGTGAAGCGGCCATGCTGCTCGCACCTCGCCGGCACAGCCCAGCGCGCGCCGAACCCTTGCCGCTTCGCCTGGCCCTGCTTGGCCTCGGCGTCTTGTTCCTGCTCCTGGTCGTCGTGCTTCCGCTGGTAGCGGTCTTCACGCAGGCCTTCGAAAAGGGCCTGCGTGCCTACCTTGGATCTCTGGGGCAGTCGGACACCATGGCGGCCATCAAGCTGACCCTGGTGACGGCGGTCATCGCGGTTCCGCTCAACACCGTCTTTGGCGTGGCGGCCGCGTGGACTCTTGCCAAGTACCGCTTCCCCGGGCGCAACATCCTGATCACGCTGATCGACCTGCCCTTCACGGTATCTCCAGTCATCTCCGGGCTGGTCTTCGTCCTGCTGTTCGGCACCCGGGGCATCTTTGGACCCTGGCTGGATGCTCACGGCCACAAGATCGTGTTCGCCACGCCTGGCATCGTCCTGGCCACCATTTTCGTCACCTTCCCCTTCGTGGCGCGCGAGATCCTGCCCGCCTTGCAGGCCGCGGGAAGCGCCTCGGAAGAGGCAGCCCTGACCCTGGGCGCGGGCGGCTGGCGCATTGTCTTCAGGGTCACCCTGCCGAAGATCAAGTGGGCGCTCATCTACGGAGTGATCCTGTGCAACGCCCGCGCCATGGGCGAGTTCGGCGCGGTGTCCGTAGTCTCGGGCCACATTCGCGGCGTCACCAACACGGTGCCGCTGCAGGTCGAGATCCTCTACAACGAGTATGACTTCGTGGGTGCATTCGCCGTGGCTTCCCTGCTGACCCTGCTGGCGCTCGTCACCCTGGTCATCAAGAAGGTCGTCGAGCACCGGCAGGCCCGCCTGTTCGAGGGAGCGGAACGATGAAGGTCCGGGTGGAAGGATTGACCAAGCAGTTCGTGGCGCAAGGCGTGCCCGCCGTCCATGGTGCAACCTTCGATGGCGCCGACGGCGGCATCACGACGCTGCTTGGCCCCTCGGGCTCGGGCAAGACCACCATCCTGCGCATCATCGCGGGACTCGAAACCGCCGACCAGGGCACGGTGTTGGTCGGTGACGAGAACGTCATGAACATCCCGGTGCGCAGGCGCGGCTTCGGGGTCGTGTTCCAGAACTTCGCGCTCTTCGACCACATGACCGTGCGCGAGAACATCGCGTTTGGGCTGCGCGCACGCCGGGCCAGCCGGGCCGACACAGAGGCCCGCGTGGATGAGCTGCTCGCACTTGTCCAGCTGGAGGGGTACGGCGACAGGTTCCCCTCGCAGCTTTCGGGCGGGCAACGCCAGCGCGTCGGCTTTGCTCGGGCCCTGGCCCCGCATCCCAAATTGCTGCTGCTCGACGAGCCCTTCGGCGCCCTCGATGCGCGCGTGCGGGCTGAGTTGCGCGAATGGCTGCGCCGCCTGCACGATGTCACCCACCTGACGACCATCATGGTGACGCACGATCAGGAAGAGGCCCTGGATCTTTCTGATCGATTGGTGGTCATGGACCGAGGCAGAATCCAGCAGGTCGGAGCTCCATCCGAAGTCTACGAGTCCCCGGCAACGTCTTTCGTTGCCTCGTTCGTGGGTTCGGCCAACGTCTTGCACGGGCGGGTCCTGGAGGGGCGCGCGCAGATAGCGGCCACATCCTTCAGGGTGCCAAGCAATACCTCCGACGGCGCCCAGGTCCAGGCCGTGGTGCGTCCGCACGACATCCACATCGCGCGCATGCCAGCCGAGACAGCCGCGTCCGCCGCGCCGAGTCCGGTGAGTGGTCGCATCCGGCGTATCGTCGACCTGGGCACGCACATGAAGCTGGACTTGGCCCTGACCACAGGCGAGAGCGTGACCGTGCACGTGTCACGCAAGGAGCTCGAGCCACTGGCTTTGAGCGAGGGCGACTCGGTGTTGGTCGATCTCGAGAGCGCCCGGGTCTTCGTCGAGGACTACTGTGTCTAGCTACGTTGTCAACGAAAGGAAGGGACGAGAATGCGAATTGCACGTGTCTTGGCAGTAACCACCTTGGTTCTCGGCGGATTTGCCGCCTGCAATGACCACAATCCGAAGGTGGTCTTCACAACGGACGCCGGCATCGACGGCAAGACGGAGGCGGGTGCGCTGCAGGACACGGTGGCCGGCCGCGACCTTGGCGCTGACCCGGATGGCCCAACCGTGGCCGAGGTAGCGGCGCAGGGAGCCGACGCGCCGCTCGCGGCCGAGGTGGCTCCGGACGGGAATCGAGGCATCGATGCCTCCAGCGCTCTCGACGTGAGCGTGGACGCGAACGTGACCATCGATGGTGCGACGTCGGTGGATGGTTCCGGTCCGGCGGTGGACGGAGTTGGTGGCTCCGCGATTGATGTAGGCATCGATTCGTCCGCCACCATCGATGGTGGCAAGGCTGGGGGTTAGCGATGGCGACCCATCCATTCGAACAGAGGAGAAGAGCAGTGATGTTTCACCTGACACAGAGAGACTGGCGGAAGTCCCCGCTGATGCTTGGGGCGCTGGGCGCGTTGTGGACTCTCGTCACCCCGACGAAGGCCCAGGCGCAGGCGCCCGCGCAGGAGGCCGCTCCGGCAGAGGCTAGACCTTCCGCCGGCCTCCCGTCCTTGGCGTCCCAGATCGAGGAGGCGACCCAGGAGGCCCGTATCGCCCGGCGGAAGGTCGAGCTCTTGGAGGAACAGCTCGCCGCCATGGCCAAACAGCCTTCCGCCGCGACCGCCGACGAGAAGGGTTTTGCCTTGCGCAGCGCCGATGGGGCCCACTCGCTCAGGTTCCACACGCTGTTGCAGGTGGACTCGCGCTGGTTCGTGGACAACGGCGCACTCTCCGACAAGGCAGACACCTTCCTCATCCGGCGCTTCCGGCCCAGCCTGGACGGCACCTTGCTCGGCTTCGTCAACTGCAGGTTCACGCCTGATTTCGCCGGCGGCTCCGCCACGGTGTTCGATGCGTATGCGGACCTCGGACCGGTTCCTTGGCTCCATCTCGTCGCCGGCAAGTTCAAGACCCCGCTCGGCCTCGAACGCCTCCAGACGGACGCGGATCTCGTGTTCATCGAGCGCGCGCTCACCCAGAACCTGACTCCGCAGCGGGACGTTGGCGTTGCCCTGTGGGGGGAGATCGTGGGTGGACTCATCGTGTATCACGCGGGCGTCTACAACGGCAATGCCGACGCCACCATCAGCGACGTGGACACGAATCATGCCAAGGACTTCGTGGGACGATTGCTCGTTCAACCCTTCAGGCTCGAGGGGCTAGGCGCCGCCGGTGAGCTGGGACTGCACTTCGCCGCCAGCACCGGGAACCGCCTTGGAACGGGAACCAATCCACAGCTTCCGTCCTACAAGTCAGGCGGTCAGAACACCATCTTTTCGTACAACGCCCCGTCGGGAGACGCGACCGGGATCAACACGCCGTTTGCGCATCTGCGCCAGACGCGCCTTAATCCGGGCCTCTTCTACTACTACGGGCCCGTAGGCATGCTGGGCGAATATGTGTGGGACAAGCAGGGCGTGCAGAAGGGCAACACCGCGATCACCAGCTTCAAGCACCAGGCCGCGCACGCAACCGTATCTGTCGTCATCGCCGGCCGCAACGGGTACAACGGCGCCACGCCGCACCAGAATCTGGACCTCAAGAAGGGGACATGGGGCGCGCTGGAGATCGCTGCGCGCTGGAACTGGCTGAAACTCGACGATGCGACGTTCGGGAGCACAACCGACACCACGCAGCCGGTGTTCGCGGATGCAACCAAGAGCATCAGCAAGGCGCAGGGCTTTGGGGGCGCGGTGAACTACCTGGCCAGCCGCGCCCTTAAGCTTGCGGTGGACTTCGAACAGACCCGTTTCACGGGTGGTAATGTCGCCGCGGACAAGAAGACCGTCGTGAGTCGCGGCACCGAGAACGTGATCATCGGGAGACTGCAGCTCAATTTCTGAAAGGAGAGAGCACAGAGGGGGGAAGAGGGCGCAGAGCCTCTGCGCTCTCGTCTGCCTCTGTGCTCTCAGTTCTATTGCTGCTCGTGGCACCCCCAGCACGACAGCGTCACCGCGGCTTGCGCGTGGCACTTGTCGCAGAACGCCGCCGCCTTGCCGTGGCAGCCGAGGCAGGTGCCGGTGAGGCTGATGCGCACGTCGCGTCCGTCATCCTGGTGATGCACCCGGTCCCCGAAGCGGACCACGCGCTCGCGCCAGCTCGCGAGCAGCGCGGGATGGTTCTTGCGCATCTCTTCCCTCGGCTCGATGCAACGATCGCCGGCGACCGGCTTGGGCAGAGCCTCGGTTTTCACTCCGCGCGCCGCCCCCAGCCACAGGGGGCCGGCCACCCCGACGATGAGGATCGCGAGACCGCCGATGATCCTGCCGCCGTCGAGCATGGGCTACGCCTCCCCTCCGAGCGGCTCTTGCCGCAAATTGTGGGTGCGCGGCTTGCCGCCCCGCATGACCAGCGCGTTGCCGACCAACTCGTGCAGACCGGCAACGCGGACGCCGGGAGCCCAGTAGTCGCACACCGTGGTCAGCGTGGCGCGGTCGATGGCGCAAATGGTGACCAGAGTGTTGACCCCGCAGGCATCGCGGACCTGCGCCACCGCCTTGCCGCGGCCCATGCCGGCACGCAGGCGCACCTCCATGTTCTCGTCGGCGCCCAGACCCGCGCCGCCCCCGCAGCACAGCGTGCGTTCGCGAATCGTGTCCGCCGCCATCTCGTGGAAGTTGGGGCAGACCGCGCGCAAGACCGCGCGCGGCTCTTCGAGCAGTCCCATGGCGCGCGCCGGATTGCAGGAGTCGTGAAAGGTGGCGGTCACGCCGGCATTTCTCGCCGGGTCGAGCTTGAGCCGGCCATGCGCAATGAGGTCCGCGGTGAGCTCGGCGATGTGAAGCATCTTGGTGCCGCGGGCGTGCGCGAAGCGGGTTCCCGTGATGGGAGAGGTGGGAACCTCGAGAAAATCCGCCGGGCCGTTCATGGTGTCCATGTACTGGTGGACCACCCGCCACATGTGCCCGCACTCGCCGCCCAGAATCCACTTCACTCCCAACCGTTTGGCCTCCGCGTAGATCTTCGCGTTCAGCCGCTTCATCAACTCGGGCGAGGCGAAGAGACCGAAGTTGCCGCCCTCCGAGGCGTAGGTGCTGAAGGTGTAGTCGAGGCCGAGCTCGTGGAAGAGCGCGAGGTAGCCCATGGCGGTGTAGGTGCCGGGGTCGGCCATGAGATCGCCCGAGGGAGTCACGAAGAGGATCTCCGCGCCCTTGCGATTGATCGGTACCTCGACGCGAATCCCCGTCACTTCCTCCAGCTCGTCGGCGAGAAACTCCAGCGAGTCCTTGATCCCCTGGGGCTGGATGCCGAGGTGATTGCCCGTGCGGTAGCAATTGGCCACCGGCTCCATGACCCAATTGGCGGAAATTCCCAGCCGCAGCAACAGATCGCGCCCGAGCATGGTGAATTCGGCGGTGTCGATGCCGTAGGGACAGAACACGGCGCAACGCCGGCATTCCGTGCACTGGAAGAAGTACTTGAACCACTCCTTGATCACTTGCGGGGTCAGCTCGCGCGCCCCCGCGAATTCGCCGAGGATGCGGCCGGAAGCGGTGAAGTACTTGCGGTAGATGGAGCGGAGCAGTTCCGCGCGCAGCACCGGCATGTTCTTGGGATCGCCGCTGCCGATGAAGAAAGGGCACTTCTCGGCGCAGGCCCCGCAGCGCACGCAGGTGTCCATCATCAGGCGCAGCGTCCGCGACCCTTCCAGACGCTCGCGCAGCCCGTCGAGGACGATCTGCTGCCAGCCCGCGGGTAGCTGCCAGTCCTCGTCGAGCGGCGACCAAGCGTGGGCGCTTGGCAGGCCCAGGGCCTCGAGGTTCTTGGGCTTGGCGGGATGAAGGAACTCGCCGTGATGGAAGGCGACCGGATTGCGCAGCCACGCGCCAGGCGGCGGCGCGTACTCGATGCGCTCCAGCGTCGACCTCTCGTAGAACTCGGGCTGGTCGGGTTTGCGCTGCGCGGCCATGCTACTCTTTCTCGACGGGCAATCCCGCCTCGATCATGCGGTCGCGAAAGGCGGCTTCGTAGTCCGCGTAGTGCAGGACCTCGACCTGGGGATTGCGTGCGTTGATGTAACGTTGCTCGCGGTTGTTGTTGGCCAGGGTCAGGGTCGGGCTCAACAGAGCTCCGGGCAAGTGCATCAGCTTGCTCAGCGGGAAGTAGACAAGCAGGGTTCCGACCGAGAAGACGTGCGCCAGCAACCAGAAATCAGCCCGGGCCGGCAGCACCAGCTTGCCGGCCGCGAGGCCGAGAGCGAGCTGCTGGACGGCGGTCACGTCGGTCCGGGTGAGGTGTCTCATCACGATGCCGGTGACGGCGATGGCGAGGAGCAGAAAGAGGGGAAAGTAGTCGGCTGCCAGGGAGATGTAGCGCACGCGCACGAGCACGAGGCGGCGGCCGAGCAGGAAGAGCAGGGCAAGCAGCAGGATGACGCTCGTGGCGTGGACCTTGGGCAACAACATCTCCGTCGCCACGTCGAAATCCTCGAGCCAGGCCACGAAGTGGGGCGCCGGCTGCAGGAACATGCGCAGGTGCCGGAGCACGACGATGGCGAGCGCGCCGTGAAACGCGGCCGCGAAGAGCCAGAGCCAGCGGGCCATGCCGTGCGCCAGCCCCCGGCCCAGCCTTGGCGCCGTGGGCGTGGCGCGAAAGAGGGGACGGAGCAAGAACACGTCCAGCAGCACTCGTATCACCACTTCGAACGTGGAATGGGGATTGTCGAAGCGGCGGCGGGGCAGGGTTGCCGATCCGCGCTGCTGCCCTGTCGTGAGCGGAACGCGAAAGGGCACCGGCGCTCGCATCCAGCGCGCGACCTTGGCGACGAAGAGGACGACCAGCGCGAGGGGCGCCAGCCCGAGCGGCAGGAGCAGCACGGGCCAGTGCGGTCCGAGCAGCCACGCCATCAGGACGGGAAGCGCGCAGGCCGCGGCCACCGCGGCCAGAGCGCCGCCGATGTGCACGGCCAGGTGTCGACCCGTCCCGGGCACCAATGCCTCACACGCAGCCGGTCGGCTTGGGCAGCCCCGCGGCCTTGCACGCGCCCTTGGCCGGGCCGGTCGGGAACAGCTCGTAGACCTCGCTGAGCTTCATCCCGACCTCTTTGCACATCTTGCGGATCATCGGCGCGATGCCGAACTTGCCGTAGTAGTCGCGCAAGTAGTTGATGAGCTGCCAGTGCTTTTCGGTGAGAGCGGTGACGCCTTCGGTTGCCGCGAGGGCGGCCGCGACGCTTTCACTCCACTTGGCGGGCTCCTGGATGAATCCGTCCTCGTCGATCTCGATCTGCGCTTCTTGAACCGTAATGAATGCCACGGTGATCTCCTTTTGCGGCTGGGGTTTTTGCCATTGCGGCTCGCGCCTCGCGGGCCACGCGAACGAAAGCCGGCGCCCAATCCGGCGCCCCGGGGGCGAATACGTGCAGATAGCTTGCAAAGACGCGGCCCACCACGATGCCGTCGCGGCCGCCGCCGACCCCGACCCCGGATTGGAGCGCGAGCGCGGTCGGCAGCGGCGCGCTGTCATCGAGCAGGCGCGAGTAGTGGAACTCGTGGCCGCGCAGTTGGGCGCCGCGGGGAAAGAACGGATTGTCGCCGTCCACACACGCCTCGACGTACCCGTGGCCCTGCGGACGTTCGGTCTGCTCGATTTCGACGGGCAGGGCGCCGATCATGGGGTAGCGTTCACCACGGCAGCGGATAGCGGACGCCAGATACATCAGCCCGCCACACTCGGCCCACACCGGCAGCCCCGCGGCGATGCGGGCCGCGAGCACGGTCCGGAATTGCGTGTTGGCTGTCAGTTGCGCGGCGTGCTCCTCGGGATAGCCGCCACCCGCATAGAGCGCGTCGATGGCGGGTAGCTCGGCATCCAGCAGGGGGGAGATCGGCACCAGCTGCGCCCCGTGGGCCTCGAGCGCCGCCAGGTTTTCCGGGTAATAGAACGAGAAGGCGTCGTCTTTGAGAATGCCTATTTGTACCGGCGGCTCGGCGGGCGGCCGCTTCCCTCGCACGGTGACCGGCAGAGGCAAGCGCGGCGCCTCCTCGGCCAAGAAACGGAGGGATTCGACATCCACGCCCAGCTCGATGGCGTTCGCCATCGCCTCGAGGACGCGTTCGCGGTCTTCTCGCTCGGCGGGCATGACCAGGCCGAGGTGGCGTGATGGCAAGGCGTCGAAGGACAGTCGCGGAATCGCGCCGAGCACCGGCACGCGCGTGGCACGCGCGATGGCCTCGCGGATAATGCGCTCTTGCCGGCTACTGCCCACGCGGTTCAGGATGACGCCGGCCAGGGGCAGCGCGGGATCGAGAGCGAGACAGCCGAGCACCAGGGCGGCGACGGTTCGCGTGGACTTGCTGGTGTCCACGACCAGGACAAGCGGCGCCCGAATGCGCTTCGCCAGCTCGGCGGTGGAGTGCGTGCCCTCGGCATCGAGCCCATCGAAGACGCCACGGTTTCCCTCGACGACGGCGATGTCGGCTCCGCCGGCGCAAGCCAGCGCGTCGATGATCGACTCGCGCGGCATGAGGAAAGTGTCGAGGCTTTTGGCCGCGCGGCCCGCGGCGGCGCCGAGCCAGGCCGGGTCGATGTAGTCCGGGCCCTTCTTGAAAGGCGCCACCTCGAGCCCCCTCCGGCGCCAGGCGCGGATGAGCCCGGCGGACACCAGGGTCTTGCCGGCGCTGCCGGCGAGGCCGGCGATCACGATTCTGGGCAAGGCGAATGAAGCCACCATGTTGCTCCGCTAGCTCATCTCCAGGAATCCCGCGGGGCACTCTTCGGCGCACTTCCGGCAGCCGTCGCACTTGTCGGTGTTGATGGCGAAGTACCGCCCCGGATGCGCGTCCGGCAAGCGGCTCATGCAGCCTGGCGTGCAGTACATCCAGCAGCGCTCGCAACCGAAGCAGTTGCCACACGACAGGCACCGGCTGGCTTCGCTCATCACCGCCGAGGCATCTTGCTCGAGCTCGAGCTCGCTCTGCAGATTGGACAGGCGATCTTGCACCGGCGCGAGCCGGCGCTGCAGGCGTGGTCGCGGGTCGTAGCACTCGAGCTTGAGCCGGCTGCCCGGCACCTCGGCGGGTTTGCTGGCCTCGGGCAGCGGCTGGCCGCGCAGCTCGGCGTCAATCGCCAGCGCCACTTGCCGCCCTTGGCCGATGACCACGGCGGCGAAGCTCGGCGTGACCGCATCGCCGCCACGCCACACGCCTTGGGCCCGGGTCTTGCCCTGGTCGTCGGTTTCGAACTGCTGTTCGTTGCCCTTGAAGATCCGGTTCACGTTGGGCTTCTGGCCCAAGGCCAGGATGATGGTGTCGGCGCGCACCTCGTAGCTCTTGCCCGCGATGGGGAGCAGCGTGGGAAAGCCGCTCGCGTCCTTTTCCCCCAGCTCCACCCGCTGGACCAGGGCGGAGTCCACCCCGCCCATGACGTTGCGGACCACCGAGTTGAGGGTGGTCATGAACTCGATCTCCACGCCTTCCGCCATGGTCTCGCGCAGGTCGTCGTCGATGGACTCGTTCTCCTGGCGCAGGAGGGTGATGACGCCGGTGCCGCCCAGGAGGCGCGCGCAGACCCGGGCCGCGTCGAGGGCCGAGTTGCCGCCGCCCGCGACCACGACGTGCTTGCCGATGGCCGGCGGCTCGCCGCGGGCAACGTCGCGCAGGAATTCGACGGCGCGGAAGACGCCCAGGCCGTTCGCGCCGGGGATGTCCACCTCCCGGCTCGACGCCGCGCCCGGCGCCACGAAGACGGCGGCGTACTGCTGGCGGAGCTCTTCGAGGGTCACGTCGCGGCCGATGGTGGTGCGCGTGCGCAGCTCGACCCCGACGTCGAGCACGCGTCGGATCTCGCCCTCGAGCACGCGGGTCGGCAGACGATACGCCGGGATCCCGTAGCGCAACATGCCCCCGGGCTGTGGCATGCCCTCGAAGATGGTCGAGGCATACCCGCGGCGGGCCAGGTGATAGGCGCAGGACAGCCCGGCGGGGCCTGCGCCGATGATCGCGATGCGTTCGCGGTGCAGGGGCCGTTCCGGCACGCCCGGCAACGGGAGCTCGCGTTCGAGCGCCCAGTCGCCGAGGAAGCGTTCGATCATGCCGACGGCCACGCCGCCGTCCTTGCCGTGGCGATTGCAGCTGTCCTCGCAGCGGTGGGGACAGATGCGGCCGGTGGTGGCGGGGAAGGGATTGGTTTCGACGATGAGCCGCCAGGCCCGCTCGCAGGCTTCGTCCTGCGTCAGCCCGAGCTTCTCGCGCTGGTTGAGCAGGGCAAGCGCAGCACGTACGTCCGTCCCTGCCAGGCAGGCGTTCTGGCAGGGGCTCGCCTTGGCAACCTGCTGGGGCCGCAACGCTGAAACTGCCGCGCTCGTGGGCGCACCCGCCCGGGGCCGTAGCGGCTTCTTGTTCTCGCTTCGGTGCAGAAGCGGCACGCGGTCACTTCTCCGGCGTCAGTACGATGTAGCTGCCACCGATGTAGGAATACGTGCAGCGTTCGTCCTCGATGAGGAGCCGGATGGCTTCCTTGCCCAGCGGCTTGTCACAGGCGTCGCCGAAGCGTTCGGCCATGGCCTTGGTGAGGTCGATCGCCTTGAGCTGCCGCTTGCCGTGACATTCCTTGACCATGGCGTACATGGCGTCGGCTACGGCTTCCACGGTTACATCGCTCATCGTCGTGTCCTCCAACTAGCCGCCAAGGTTCCAGGCGGGCGAGCGCCGGAGTTGCACCGAGCGCTTGTAGGTTTCTCCCGCGTGCGTGAAATCGTCGATGTGATCGCGCGTGAAGGGAATGCCGGCCAGCCGGAAGAAGCGGGGCCACCCGATGCGCTCGATCCACTCGCCCATGCGCTCGAAGGGCTGGGCGTGGGCGGCATAGAGCTCGACCAGGGCCTTGACGGCGGTCGTGACCTCGGGCCAGCGCGGGGGGTTGTTGGGCAGGAAGGGAATGGCGAGCTTGCTGAACATCGGCTCGCGGCGCGCGTTCGAAACCTTGCCGCCGACCCAGATCGACACGCCGTCCTCCGGATCGTTCATGGGCATCGACGGACAAACGGTGTAGCAGTTGCCGCAGAGCACGCACTGCCCCTCGATGACCTCCAGGGACGGTTTTCCGTCGACCGTCACGGGACGCACCGCCCCGGTGGGACAGGACGCCACCGTGGTCGGGATCTCGCACGTCTTGAAGAGGGTGCCGTGGTTGATCTTGGGCGGCTTGCGGTGCAGCCCCAGGATGGCGATGTCGGAACAGTGCACGGCCCCGCACATGTTCAGGCAGCAGGCAAAGGCGATACGCAGCTTGGCGGGCAATCGCATGGACGTGAAGTAGGGAAAGAGCTCGTCCATCACCGACTTGACCACGCCCGACGCATCCGAGGCCGCCGAGTGGCAGTGCACCCATCCCTGGGTGTGGACGATGTTGGTGATCGACGGCCCGGTCCCCCCCACGGGATAGCCTTCGCTCTCCAGGCGCAGGATGAGTGGTTCGACCTTGCCGGCATCGGCGAGCAGGAACTCGACGTTGTTGCGACTGGTGAAGCGCAAGCAGCCGCCGGAAAACTCGTCCGCGAGGGCGGCAAAAAGCCGGATGGTCTTGATGCTCAGGAGCCGCGGCGAAGCCGCGCGCACGGAATAGAGCTTCTCGCCCGATTCCGCCGTGTGCACCAGCACGCCCGGCCGCGGGATCTCGTGCCGGACCCACTTGCCATAGTTGCGCTGGATGATCGGCGGGAGAAACTTCTGATAGTCAGGCGGTCCGATATCCGTCTTGCGCTTGGTGNNGCTCGGACCACAGGTCCCAGATGGCGACGAGGAGCTCCTTGATGTCCTCGTAGGGTGGTTCGAGCTTGATGAACGGCACCAGCAGCGACGAGAGCAGGGCCCCGCCCAAGATCGGCGCCTTGCCACCCACCAGCAGCATGGCCCCCCGATCCTTGCCCGGGGCGAGGGCGTTCGGGAGGGCATTGATACAATGCATGCAGCGGACACACTCGTCGTTGTCGATGTCAAGCTGGCCCTTCTCGAAGCGCATGCAGCGGGTGGGGCAGCGGTCAACTACATCTCGCTGGATGTTGGGGCGGCCCTCCGCCACGTACTTCGCGAGGCCTGCCTTGTCGATCTGGATGTCGTCGCGCCAGGTGCCGATGATCGAAAGATCCGAGCGCGCGATGGCGCCCACGCAATCGTTGGGACAACCGGAAGCCTTGATCTTGAACTTGTAGGGGAACGCGGGACGATGCATCTCGTCCTGGTAGACATGCGTCAACTCTCGCGTGACTGCCATGGTGTCGAAGCACGCCCATTCGCAGCGAGCCTTGCCACAGCAGCAACTGGGGGTGCGTAGCGCCGATCCCGAGCCACCGAGGTCGAAGCCGGCGGCCAGCAGCTCATCGAACAGGGGCTCGAGCTCGACGGTCTTGGCCCCTAGGAAAACCGCGTCGCCGGTCGCCCCGTGGAAATTCGTGAGGCCCGAACCGTGGCGCTCCCAGATGTCGCACAGCTGCCGCAACACGTCCGAGGTGTAGAACCAGCCGGCAGGGGGATTGATCCGGATGGTGTGGAACTCGGCGGCATCGGGGAACTCCGCGGCCAGGTCGTTGTAGCGCCCGATGACGCCGGCCCCGTAGCCCTTTACGCCGACGAGTCCGCCGTGCTTCCAGTGGCCGATCTTATCGGCATAGGAACGCTCGAGCACGGAGAGCAGGTCGGAGGCCATGGGACCGTCCGCGCTCTTCTTGATTTCCTTGACGAAGCTCGGCCAGGGGCCCTTCTCGAGCTCGTCGACCAGTGGGGTNNCTTGAAAATGGGCAAAAACCTCGCCTAATGCTCGCGCGTGGCACCATTCCTCCAGGCGCGGCCGATGCTCGGCAAGCCCCAACCCGTGATATTTGACGGGCAGCCCCGTTACTTATGATGGGCTTCCAGGCCAGAAAGTCCGAATTCGGGGTCAGCCACTTTCCGGGGGCTGGCGATCGAGCCAGGTCTCGACGGCATCGGCGAATTCAGCAAGATCCTCGAGGCGGCTCGCCAGCGCCTCGCGAACTCGCTCGGGATCCACGCGGGCGTAGTCGTGGACCAGGAGGTTGCGGAACCCAGCCAGGCCGCGCAACTTCGCCTCCAGACCGTCGCCAATCACCCTGTGCCGGCAGAGAGCCACCGGAATCGAGGCATAGTCGGCGGGGCGATCGCCGAAAGCACCGGCCAGCACGAGGTTGCCGATGTCGAAGAGCGATTGTGCCGCGACCTGAAGACCACGTTCGAGGGCCCATTCCATGGCCGCGTCATCGAGCGGGTGAGAGCGAATGGCGATAAGACGGCTCAGGGCCTCGCGCAGGCCCGCTAGACGCTCGCGCAGGACCTCACGCCGCACGACCACGGTTCACCAGGTCCTTCAAGAGTTGCTGCTGCACCGTGCGCAGGGGGCGCGTGTCCTCGTAGCGGCGCACGGCCTCGATCTCGAAGTCGAGTTTGAGGCGGGCATCTCGCACCAGCAACGGATCACCCTCGGCCACGACCTGACGGCAGAGCAGTGGCGGAGCATTGCGGAGATCGACGAGGTCGACCCGGCCATCGGCTGCCAGGCTAAGCCGTTCTGCGAGCGCGCCAAGATCGATCAGGGTGAGCGGGGAAGCTGTCCAGACCGCCACGTCAATGTCGCTTGTCGGGCACGCATCGCCGCGCGCCTGCGAGCCAAAGAGATAGGCAAGACGAAGAACGGGCTCACCCGCCAGTGCAGCGCGCAGGGCGCTCTTTCTGTCAACTCCCAACATACCGCCACTCTAGCACGCGGATACCGGGGACTTGTGGGGGGGAGAACGGCTTGCGCTATCTCCAGCCCCCTGTCGCACCTTACCCAGCAAATATCACGGGCACGTTGCGAACCATCTCTCGCCCCAGGCCGGGAATATCGAGAATTCCGCCAATGCCGGCCTTTCGATCTTGTGGCACGGTTCCTGCTCTACGGGGACCCGTGCACGTCTGCCAATTTCATGGGCATGAGGAGTGCCGGGCATGAACCGGGGTCTGAGTCGGCGGGATCTGCTCGCGGGCACCGGTGCGGCGCTGGGTGCCGCCCTCATGGGAGGCACCGCCGCGCGGACCGCGCTGGGCGCGGCGGCCGGCGCGGGGAGCCCGTTGTGGGGCATGGCCGTCGATGTCGCCCGTTGTGCGAGCGTGGCCGGTTGCCGCCGTTGCATCGACGCCTGTCACGCGGCCCATCGGGTGCCCACCATCGCGGAGGCTCGCCACGAGGTCAAGTGGGTGTGGAAAGAGCCTTTCGCCCGCGTCTTTCCCGAGCAGATCCACACCTACGAGGCGGAGGCGCAAAAGCAGATGCCCGTGCTCGTACTGTGCAATCACTGCAAGAACTCCCCCTGCACACGCGTATGTCCGACCGGCGCGACCTGGCGGCGCAGCGACGGCGTAGTCGCGATGGACGAGCATCGCTGCATCGGCTGCCGGTACTGCATGGCCGCGTGCCCGTACGGGGCGCGAAGCTTTAACTGGGAAAAGCCCCGTCCGGGTAACTCGGATGGGAACACGAGCAACTATCCGGCGCGCACGGCCGGCGTGGTCGAGAAGTGCAACCTGTGCGTCGAGCGGCTAGACGCCGGGCAGGTCCCGCTGTGCGTAGCTATCTGCCGCAGCGCCGGCCCCGCGGCCCTGACCTTCGGCAATCTCGAGGACGCGAATTCACCCCTCCGCCAACTCCTCGCCACCCGGCGCGTGTTGCGGCGCCGTCCCGCGCTCGGGACCGAGCCGCGCGTGTTCTATCTTGTGTAGTGGCCATGCCGGAAACGACGCGCCACCCCACGGTTTCCTGGATCCTGCAAGGGCTCCTCTTCGTGCTCGTTGTGCTGGGCTGCGTGGCCTACGGGGTGCAGGTTCGCAATGGCCTGGGGGTGACCGGGCTTTCGCGCGAGATGCCGTGGGGGCTCTACATTTCGCAGTTCACGTTCCTTGTGGGCATTGGCGCCTCGGCGGTCACGGTGCTCTTGCCCTACTACGTTCACCGCCAGAAGACCTTCGCGCGGGCGCTGGTGCTGGGCGAGGTCGTCGCCGTGATTGCCCTCTGCCAGGCCCTCTTGTTCATAATGGTGGATCTGGGCAAGCCGGGGCGGCTGCTCAACATCCTGCTCTACCCGGCGCCTTCTTCCTTGATGTTCTGGGACTGCCTGACCCTGGGCGGCTATCTGACCCTCTCGGCGGTCGGCCTCGCGGCGGTGTTGTTCGCGCGGGGCGGCTCGCCCGCCCGCTGGGTGCGGGGCTTGGCCCTGGCGACCATCCCATGGGCGATTGGAATCCACGTGGTTACGGCCCTCCTCTATGCCGGCTTGGCCGCGCGACCCGCCTGGATGACCGCGGTGCTCGCCCCTCGCTTTCTGGCCACGGCCTTCGCCTCGGGACCGGCGCTGCTCATTCTGCTTGCGGCGGTGCTCGCGCGCCGGAAGGTGTTCGACGTCGGGCGCGAGGCGATCGACCGGCTGTCCACCATCATGACCTATGCCGCGATGGTCAGTTTGTTGCTGGCCTTGCTGGAGGCGTTCACGGCTCTCTACTCGGGCATTCCGGCGGCGGGAGAGCACCTCGAGTATCTCTTTCTCGGGCTCGAAGGCCACGCCGGGCTGGTGGCGTTCACCTATGGCGGGTGGTTGCTGCTGCTCTTGGCCCTGGTTGTGCTGTTGGTTCCGAGCTTGCGCCGCCGGCGCGGATTGGCCCATGCCGCGACCGCGGCCGTGCTACTTTCGGTACTCGCGGAGAAGGGGCTGTGTCTCGTCACCTCCGGTTTCGTGCCATCGCCCCTAGGCTACGTCCGCGACTATCGTCCGAGTCTGATCGAGCTTGGTATTGTCATTGGCATCTATGCCGGCGGCGCGCTGGTTTTCTTCGGCGCCTGCCGCTGGCTCCTCACCCCTTCGGAATCTGCAATCCATGCATTGAATCCATCACCCACAACCGCGCGCGAGCCGGGCATGGCAAGGGTCGCGCAAATGGAGAACTGATGCCCAGCTACGTCATCACCAGCAAATGTGACGGGTGCAAGGCTCTGGACAGGACGGCTTGCCAGTACATCTGTCCCAACGACCTGATGACCTTGGACCGTCAGAAGATGAAGGCCTACAACCGCGACCCGGTCATGTGTTGGGAGTGCTTCAATTGCGTGAAGATGTGCCCAACCCAGGCCATCGAGGTGCGGGGCTATTCCGACTTCGTGCCCTTGGGGGCCAGCGTGAGCGCGCTACGCAGCACCGAGGACATCATGTGGACCGTGCAGTTCCGCAACCCCGAAATCAAGCCCAAACGCTTCAAGTTCCCCATTCGGCGCGGGGTGAGCGAGGGGCAGATCCAGCCCCACGGCCACTTCCCCACCGGCACCGACGATCTCAACAGCCCGTTGCTCATGGGCGAACCCAGCGCGCTCAACACCGAACAGGGGCCCGTCAAGCTGGGCGGGCTCGCCGAGCTTGCACTTAGCCGCTCGCCGAACGGAGGGAAGTAGTCATGACGGAATGGAAGACAGTCGTAGTGGAGACCGACCTCCTCATCTGTGGCGGCGGCATGGCCGCGTGTGGCGCCGCGGTGGAAACCGCCCACTGGGCCAAGCAGCGCGGGCTCAAGGTCACCCTGGTGGACAAGGCCGCCGTCGACCGCTCCGGCGCGGTGGCCATGGGACTCTCGGCCATCAACCTGTACGTGGATCTGAACGGCGGCAAGAACACCGTCCGCGACTACGTCGATTACGTGCGCAACGATCTCATGGGCATCACCCGCGAGGATCTCGTGGCCAACATCGCGCGCCACGTGGACTCGACCGTGCACATGTTCGAGAAGTGGGGATTGCCCATTTGGAAGGACGAGAAGGGACAGTACGTCCACGAGGGCCGCTGGCAGGTGATGATCAGCGGCGAGTCGTACAAGGCGATCGTCGCCGAAGCGGCGAAGAAGGCGCTGGCGGAAGCCGGCGGGGAGTACTTCGAGCGCGTCTTCCTGACCCATCCCTTGGTGGTCGACGGTCGTTGCGTCGGGGCCATTGGTTTCTCCGTCCGCGAGAACACCATCTACGTCTTCAAGGCCAAGGCGGTGCTGACCGCGATGGGAGGCGCGGTGCACGTCTTCAAGCCGCGCTCCACCGGCGAGGGCATCGGCCGCTCGTGGTATCCGCCCTTCAACTCGGCCGGCAGCGCGGCGTTCACCATCACCGCCGGGGCCGAGATGACCTGCCAGGAAGTCCGGTTCGTTCCCGTGCGCTTCAAGGACGGCTATGGCCCGGTGGGGGCGTGGTTCTTGCTGTTCAAGGCCATCGCCACCAACGCCCTTGGCGAGGACTACATGGCCACCAACGATGCGGAGCTCGACAAGTGGGGTCCGTACGGACGGGCCAAGCCCACGCCGGCCAACCTGCGCAACTGGCTGATGATGTTGGACATCCAGAAGGGCAAGGGCCCCATCTACATGCAGACCGGGGATGCCATCAACAACATCAGCAAGGCGATGCCGGATGAGAAGTCCGCGCGCAAGAAGCTCAAGGAGCTCGAAAACGAGGCCTGGGAGGATTTCCTCGACATGACCATCGCGCAGGCTCTCTTGTGGGCCGCCACCAACGTCGAGCCGGATAAGAAGCCCTCGGAGATCATGGCCTGCGAGCCGTATTTCATTGGTTCCCATAGCGGTGCCTCCGGAGCGTGGGTCTCGGGGCCGAAGGATCTTCAGACGGCGGAGACCGAGAGCGAGTACTTCTGGGGCTACGCCAACATGACCACCGTGCCGGGACTCTTCGCGGCTGGCGATGCCAGCGGTGCTTCCAGCCACAAGTTCTCGTCGGGATCGTTCACGGAGGGCCGCATCGCCGGCAAGTCCGCCCTGGCGTTCATCGTAGACAAAGGCAATGGCGCGACGGTCAGCGACGCGCAGATTGCCGCCCTTGCCGCCGAGATCTTGCAACCCCTCGCGACCTTCGAGAAGCACCGGGATGACACCACGGATCCCGACATCAATCCCAGCTACTTGCGGCCAAAGCAATTCATGAGCCGCTTGCAGAAGGTCATGGATGAGTACGCGGGCGGCGTTTCGACCCAACTCGCGACGAGCAAGGCCCAGCTCGAGAAGGGGCTGGAGCTCTTGGCGTTTCTCCGCGAGGACGCCAGCAAGCTCGGGGCCGAGACCCTGCACGAGCTCATGCGCTGCTGGGAAAACCGGCACCGCCTGCTGCAGGCCGAGGCGCACATGCGGTCGGTGCTCTTCCGCGACGAAACGCGCTGGCCGGGCTACTACGTGCGCTCCGACAAGCCCGCGATGGACCAGGCGAACTGGCTGGCGTTCTGTAACACGAAGTACAACCGGGAAACGGGGCAGTGGACCATGGTCAAGCGCCCGGTGAAGTACCTCACCAGCGATTCGGAGCGGTGACCTCCGCCGACGCCACCACGCCAGGACAGCCGCGCGGGCGCCTGCTCGTCGTCGGCGGTGGCATCGCCGGCATCTCCGCCGCCGTCGAGGCGGCGGAGGCCGGCTGCGAGGTCGTGCTCGTCGAGCGCGAGCCCCACCTCGGCGGGCGCGTC
>PNBO01000393.1:0-1121 GCA_003136095.1 Myxococcales bacterium | reverse complement strand
AAATGCGCCGAGGTCTGTCCGGCGGAACGGCCGAGCGCCTTCGACCTCGGGATGAAGAAGAGCCGAGCCGCCTATCTCGCCTACCCCGGCGCCTGGCCGACTCAGTACGCAATAGACCCCGCGACTTGCCTGAGCGCGGCGTCACTTACCGCCTCGCCCCGCTTGCGGGGAGAGGCCGACGCGCGCAGCGCGGCGGGTGAGGGGCTCTCCTGCACCAAGTGCCTCGACGCCTGCCCCAACCAGGCGATCGATCTCTCCCAGAAGCCGCGCACCTTCGATCTCGACGTGGCGGCGGTGATCTGGGCGACGGGGTGGGCCCCGTACGATGCCGCGCGCTTGACCGATCTCGGCTTTGGCGCCTGCAAGGACATCATCACCAACATGATGATGGAGCGGCTCGCCTCCCCCAGCGGTCCTACCGACGGCCGTGTCGTGTGTCCCTCGGACGGCCGGGCGCCCGCGCGGATCGCCTTCGTGCAATGCGCGGGCTCGCGTGACGACGTCCACCTGGGCTACTGCTCGGGCCTGTGCTGCATGGCCTCGGCCAAGCAGGCTCGCTACGTGCGCGCCCAGCACCCGAATGCCGAGATCACCATTTACTACATCGACCGGCGGGCATCTGGCAGACAGGAAGCGTTTCTCGCCGAGACCGAGCGGGACGAGAAGCTGCAATTCGTCCCGGGCAAGGTAGCGAGGGTGTCGGTCGATGGGGGCATGCCCGTGGTGGAGGTCGAGGACACGGCCAAGGGAAGCAAGTTGAAGCAGAAGGTGGATCTGGTGGTGCTCGCGACTGGCATGGTTCCGTCGGCCGCCAGCGCCAGCCTCGCGACCGACAAGCACGGGTTCCTGATTCCCGAGCAACCCTCCGCCGGACAGTTGGCGGCCGGCTGCGCGCGCGGCCCCATGGACGTCGCAACCGCGGTTCGCGACGCGACCAGTGCCGTGTTGCGTGCCATGGCGGAGTGCGGGGGAGGGATGTAGGCATGGCCAAGGTTGGCGTACTCATCTGCCAGGGCTGCGACATCGGTTCGTCTCTGGATCTGGGCGCGCTGGAGAAGGCCGCGGGCAAGTGTGAGGGAGCCATGCCCGCGCGCTCGGTGCCGTTCCTGTGCGACGACGCC
>PNBO01000287.1 GCA_003136095.1 Myxococcales bacterium | reverse complement strand
GGCAACGTCCACCAGGACCACGCGGGCTGGGGCATCGGCGTGACCGACGCGGCGCTGGTCCGCGACGTCAAGATGGTCAAGGACGCGGGGATGAACTTCATTCGCGGCTCGCACTATCCCAAGGCGCCCGCGTTTGCGGATGCCTGCGATCAGCTCGGCGTTTTGTTCTGGTCGGAGAACTGCTTCTGGGGCGGCTTCGGCGGCGGGCCGGGCGGCTGGTCCTACAGCGGCTCGTACCCCAGCACGTCCGCCGACTTCGATGCCTACGACACCAACGTGCTCGCCAGCCTGACGGACATGATTCGCATTCATCGCAATCACCCGAGCATCATCGCGTGGAGCATGGGCAACGAGGACTTCTTCAACGGCGGCGGCCCGGCCGACCGGGTCATCGGGCTGCTCACGAAGGAGGTCGCGCTGACCCACCAGCTCGATCCCGCGCCGGTGGGACGGCCCGCGGCCATCGGTGGCGCCCAGTCGAAGATCGGCAGCACCGAGCCCGGCACGCTGGGCGACATCGCCGGCTACAACGGCGACGGNNGGCAGCTACGATCCCGGCTGGGGAAACCTGACGGTGACGAACGGTATGCCCGCCCAGCCGGCGTGGCGCAGCGGAGCGTCCAAGTGGTGCATGTTCGACTACGGCAGCCAGATGGGCACGACCTACATCCACACCGGGATCGTCGACTACTTCCGTATCCCGAAGCGAGCGTACTACTGGTATCGCAATACCTACGCGAAGGTCGCGCCACCGACCTGGCCGACCTCGGGTACGGCGGCAGGGCTGAAGCTCACGGCCAGCACCACCACGCTCGCGGCCGTCGACGGCACGCAGGACGCGTGGCTCCTGATCACGGTGGTAGACGCAAGCGGCAAGGCGATCAGCAACACCGTCACGGTGACGCTCGCGGTGACCTCAGGCCCGGGCGAGTTCCCCACCGGCCCCAGCATCACGTTCACACCCGGGACGGGCACGGCGGCGAACGACATCGCCATCCTCGACGGCCAGGCCGCCATCGATTTCCGCACCTATTACTCGGGCACCAGCGTGATCACGGCGAGCTCGCCCGGCCTGACGTCGGCCACCGTGACCATCACGTCGCAGGGCAGCCCGGCCTTCGTCGAGGGACAGACGCCACCCGCGGACACGCGACCGTACACCGGACAGTAACTCGAGCCCGGCTGGGCGCCGGGGTGGGTGAGGATGCTCGCCCGTGAACAGGAGGAAATGAAGATGCGCAAGCGCAGTAGGATTTCGCTGCTGGTTCTCGTTTCGGTGCTTTCTGCGCCCGTCTCGGCGCTTTTCGCGTCGAGCGCATCGGCTGCTACCAATCAGTTCAGAGGTGTCAACTGGGCCGATTCGCGGGACAACTTCCAGTCTGGCGTTCTGTACGTTTCTGGCCTCTCTTCATCCGACACCTACGCCTCGGCGTTGGCCACGGGAACCGGCGTCATGGACCAGTTCGTGTCGAAGCTGGGCGCGAATGCCGTCCGCATGCCCATCAACGAGGCGACCGTCTCGACGTTTTGGAGTACCTACACAGGTGCGATCGACGCGGTCCTGGCCACAGGCAAGGTCGTGTTGGGCTACTGGGACAGCGCCAAGAGCAACAAGCCCCCTGACATGAACGCGTTCTGGAGCATGTGGAAGACCGTGGTCGACAAGTACGGCAGCAACGACAACGCGTATTTCGAAATTTTCAATGAACCGAACATGTACAGCCAGACCGATCTGGTTACTCTGTACACGAGCTGGCTGACGCAGTTTTCAACGGTGCCGAAGGGCAGGGTCATTCTCGACGGAACCGGCAACGCGCAGAACGTTCCCGATATCGGCTCGGTCAGCTCGCTCGACGGCTGTCTGCTGGCCGTGCACGACTATAGCTTCTTCGGCTCGGATACCTGGACCACCGAATCTCAATGGGTGAGCCAGTTCAAGGGTGAGGTCGGCAGTTACTCCGACCGGACCGTCTGCACGGAATGGGGCGGTCCCATGAGCCCTGGCAGCAAGAACGGAATCAGCTATGGATCCTTGGATTACAGCCAGCCCCCGACGAATTATTTCGAGGCCTACGTTCGCGGCATGAGCAGCCAGCTGCGCAGCTGGAACATGGGCAGCTTCTACTGGCCCGGCCTCCGCGACGGCGACTGGTACAGCATGATGACCCGCAGCGGAACCGGCGCCAATGTGCAACTTACCGTCTCGAATCAGTCCGGCTTGGCTCAGCTACAGAATGCGTGGACGGGCCCAGCCCCGACTGCGGACGCTGGCGCCGGCGGCAGCGGCGGCGGCAGTGGCGGCCGTAGCGGGTCCGACGCCGGGGCCGGCGGTACCACCACGGGGGGCGCGGGCGGAGGTGCCGGCACGGGCGGCTCTACCTCCGGTGGGCGAGGTGGCGTGACCGGGACATTCACCACCTCGGCGGGAGGAAGCTCGGGCTTGGGCGGCACGCTCTCGGCGGGGACAGGGGGCGCCGGGGGGACATCCGCCAGCTCCCAAGGAGGAGGCTCAGGCGGTCGAGGTGGTGCCGACGCGGGCAACGGCGGAGCGGCGGGAAGCACGGCTGGCGGCAGCGGCGGGGCTCTCGGAACGGGCGGGGCGACCGGGACGGGCGGCGTGACCATTGGATCCGGGGGCACGACGGCTGCTGCCGGTGGCAGCGGCGGGGGCTCGGGCGGGAGCGGCAGCGGCGGCGACGGAGAGGGTGGGCACAGCACTGCCGGAACCTCCACGGCACCGGCACGCAGCAGCTCCGGGTGCTCGTGCGAGATCGGCCGGGCTTCCGGCACGGGGCTCGGTCGGCTGGGCTTGCTACTTGGCCTTCTCGGCCTAGCGACCTTCCGACGCTTGCGGCAGGGGTCTGCTCGACAGCCGCTACGGTGGCTGCCCAAGATGTTCACCGATAGCTGGACCTTGCGCGTCGGGCCACACGACGAAGGCGGATTCGTCAAAGACTGGCTCTACACCAACCGACCCACTTTGGCCCACCCGCGCGTCTATGCCCTGATGACCAAAGTCGTGTTGGCCTTCTCGGGCTTCATCGCGGGCCTCCTGCTTCCGGGGGACGCGTCCGCCAAGACGTTCACCGATTACTTCAAACCGACTCCGATCGTCTGTACCGCCACCACGAACACCTGGGGGGACAAGGCCGTGCTCCCGCGCGACACGTGCAACGGGCTCGAGGACGCCACCGGAACGCCGACTGTCAAGCCGACGTGGATGTACTGGGA
>PNBO01000071.1 GCA_003136095.1 Myxococcales bacterium | reverse complement strand
CAGTCGTCATACACCTGGGTCACGCCATCGGCGGTCACCGCCTTGGGCAACCAGCCCACCAGCAGCTCGGTGCCCGCGTAGATCAAAAGCGAAAATTGTTCCTGGGCGCCCAGGCTGGCCAGCAGATTGGTCACCGAAGACCCGTCGTCGCAGACAGCAATCATCGAGAGCCGGTCAGGTGAAGCCACGCGTACGGTCGTGCTGGCCTGCCGTACCGATCCGTCGTTGAAGCGCGCCTTGAACTTCAGGGTTGCCTGGCCGGGACCCTTCCCCAGCACGTAGTTCGGATAGAGTGCGGCGACGGCTCCGCTGGGAACGTCCTGGCCAGCGACGACCTCGGCCACCGACGGATCGGACGAGCTCAGCTCGAGCAGCTCGGTCACGTAGTGGGAAATGCAGAGGGGGGGCAGCTTGCCGTTCTGGGTGGCGCAGTCGTCCCCATAACCGAGAGGGAAGTACGCGCCAACGGCCAGCGTCCCTTGCGGCCCCCCTACGACGGCACCATTGCCACAGGAGGCGGCCGCGGCCACCGCCAGGATCACCATGCACCGCCTATCGACTAATCTAGACATAGGCACCCATCATACCTGGGATCCCTCGTTCAAGTTGAAGGTTGGGCTCGACCGTTGGATACTGGCGCCGTGACTCGATCCCTCATTCTAACATTCGCCATTTTGGCCGTCGGGTGTGGCAGCTCTCTCTCATCGGGCAGCCAGGCGGGCGGGCCTCCCACGCCGGAAGCATCGGCCGCGGTCCGCGCCTTGCGGGTACGCGTGCTGGATGCCGTGGCGGTCGCGGCGGAGGGGGACAAGGATGCCAAGATCCACGAGCGGATGAAGGCTGCGGTGGAAGCCGAATTGGGCCGTGCCGGCCTCACTGTGCTGCAAGCCCAGGACAGCACGTCCGACCTGGACGTCCGTCTAGACGTCCAGGTGAGCGGGGGTCTCACCACTCTGCACGGGCATCTGGAGCTGACGGCCTCAAGCGGCGGCACGGCCGTGGCCCTTGCGGTAACTCCCCACGAGATTCACCGGGACCGAGAGTTCCCCCTCATCGTGGCGGAGAAGGCGGTGCAAGCCCTCCTGCAATCACCTGGCTTGGTGGAATTCGCCGCGAGAAAGTACCCCCACCCGGTCGCGGGCGGGCAGGAGCAACCCCCGGCCGCGGCCGATGGCAAACCCAGCCCGGAGGCGCTCGCCACGTCCAAAGATCACTTCAACCAAGGCACCCGCCACTACGAGCTCGCGCACTTCAAGGAGGCTCTTGCCGAGTATGACGCCGCCTACATGGCGGTGCCCGATCCGGCATACCTCTTCAACATCGCCCAGTGCCACCGCAAGATGGGCCACGACAAAGAGGCGGTCGACTTCTACAAGAGCTACCTGCGCGCCGCCCCCAATGCGCCCAACCGGGCCGACGTGGAGAAGCGAATTCAAGAGCTAGAGAGCGGCAAGCGCAACTGAGGCCGGCAGGGCGCTGGTCAACTCTCCAACTGCCCGGACACCCATTGTTTCCTTCCGATCCGGGGCAATGGCAGCAAGAAGATTCAACGAATCCTTCCCTTCTGGTGTTCTGGTTGTGAAATCCCATGGGTGCGGACCCGAAAAACCAGCCGGGCAGCCCCGAAGACAAGTCTTCGGACTGTGCGGTCATCCCCTTGCACAGGCCAGCCCTTGCCGAACGGACCGACGATGAGCTCATGCGGCTCGCGTCGGCGGGGGTTGACGAGGCTTTTGCGATGCTGGTCCGGCGCTATTCCGGGCAGGTGCGCGGCTACTGTACCCGGCGCTGCGGCGGGGCCGCACATGGCGACGATGTGGCGCAAGAGGTGTTCATCGAGCTTTGGCGCACGCGGGCGCGCTACGAGCCACGCGGGAGATTCCGTTCTTACCTGTTCACCATCGTGCAAACCCGGACGTTGAATGCGGTTCAGCGCCGCCCCCGTGAGGTCGAGCTGACCCACGAACTATCGCTGCCCGGTCAGGAGCTGGATGCGGTTCTCGAGGCGGAGCGGGTCCGGCGGCTGCACCAGAGGCTCAGCCTGCTGCCACGCAAGCTGGAAGAGGCGGTATGCCTGCGCTACGCCGCGGGCCTGGACTACGGCGAGATGGCGGGGGTTCTGCAACGGTCTCAGTCGACGGTTCGCTCTCGGGTGTTCCACGGGCTCATCCGGTTGCGGGAGCTCCTCGGAAAGGATCGAGACCCATGAGGTGTTACGACAACGAAGAGCTGGTCAAGGCCGAGCTGGGCGAGCTCACCGTCAACCAGGTCAGCAGCATGGATGAGCATGCCGCCGCCTGCAGCCGTTGTGCCCAGGCACGGACAGCGCTCCGGCAGCTCACGGCAGACCTCGCTCGTTCACCCGAGCCAGGCCAAGACGATGGCTTCGTGGCGCGGGTAATGGCGGCTCGAGAAACCGCCACCCTTACGCCATCCGCTCGCCGCCCGCGCGTTCCCTGGTTTGCCGCCGCGGCCATGGTGTTGCTGGCGGCAGGAACCGTCACGCTGGTGATGGACTCCTCGGGTCAGAAGGAAAGTTGGACGGCCCGCGGTCGCAAGGGTGGGTCGAATGCCTCCCTGCGCACGCCCGCATCCGAGGTCTTGCTCATGCGCGGCGGGCACCTCTTGCCGCTCTCGGGGCAGTCGCTCTCGCCGGCCGACGCGTTCGCCGTGCGCTATGTGAACCCCACCGACGTGACGCAATACTTGGCGGCCTTTGCGGTGGATGCCGCCGGCACGGTTCACTGGATTTTCCCCGACTATGTCGATGCCACCACGGATCCACCCTCGATTCCGTTGGCCTCCGCCAAAGACGAGCGTTTGCTGCCCCAGGTGGTCGCGCCCGAAAAACCGGCCCCCGGACCCATGCGTGTGGTCACCCTGACCTCGCGCGAGCCGGCCACGGTCAAGCGGATCGAGAGCGCTTTGCGCGAGGCCCCGGCCGGAATGTCAGCCGGTCGCACCCTGGCTCGCCTGTTTCCCAATGCCCTGATCCGCGAATGGAGCTGTTCATGGAACGCACGTTGAAACCCATCGCCGCCCTGGCCGTCGCCGCCGCCACCGCTCTGGCTGCGCAAGCGGCCAACGCCGCGGGCGACACCAAGACGCTGGCCCTGGTGGTGACCAACAATCGCAGCACGACGCTGGCGCTTCCCGATCTGCAGTATGCCGACGACGATGGCGCCCGCTACTATCGGCTGTTCCGCTCGGTCGCGGACCAGGCAAGCGTGTTTCTGCTCACCAACTTCGATCGCTCCAGCGCTGCGTCGTATCCGGATTTGGTTGCCACGGCCCGTCCCCCCACCCGCGCCGCCATCGAGGAGGCCGTCGCTCGGCTAGCGGCCGCGGCCCAGGCCGCGCGAAAGCACGGCGACAAGACCACTTTCTATTTCGTGTATGCCGGCCATGGCGACGTGGAGAACGGGCGCGGGTTCATCGACCTCGAGGATGGCCAAGTCGACGGCCAGTTCATCGAGAGCGCCATCATCGAAAAGATTGCCGCGGACACCAAACATGTCCTGTTGGACAGCTGCAATTCGTTCTTCGTCATGAACCCGCGCAAGCCTGGCGGCCGCAGGTGGGCAACGCCCAAGGACATGGCGCTCGGGTTTGCCAAGCGCCATCCCGAGGTGGGGCTTTTCCTTTCCACCAACAGCGACGCGGAGGTTTTCGAGTGGTCCGAGCTGGAATCGGGGGTGTTCAGTCACGAAGTCCGTTCCGGGTTGAGCGGGGCCGCCGACGTGGATGGGGATGGGAAGGTCAGCTACTCGGAGTTGGCCGGATTCGTCGAGCAGGCAAACTCGCACATTGCGCGCGATACGCTACGGCCGCACATCTACTATAGAGGCCCCAACGGTGAATCGACGGTCGCGCTGTTCGCGCCGGCCAAGGCGGTGGGGCGGCGGCTGACCCTGGGGGAGGGGCCCATGCGACTCTGGATCAAGAGCGAAAGCGGAGAGCGCCTTCTCGACCTGCACAAAGAAAATCCCCCCATGACCCTGGTTCTGCCAGGACCTGCCAGCCAAAGTGTCTCGATCTACGTAGAGCAGCGGACTGGGAGCAAGACCGATCACCCGGTGGTGAGCGAGCACAACGCGCCGGCCGGCGACGGCGAAATTCGCCTGGCCGAGCTGGCTTCAGCCAAACCGTCGATGTTGGCGCGGGGCGATCACCTGTTCATGTCTCTCTTCGCGGCTCCCTATGGCCCAGTCGCTTACCGCACCTTTCTGGCCGCGAGCGCTGCGCAAGCCGAGCCGGTCTACGGGGTCGGCGATCGGGAAGTCACCCGCATGCACCACTACATCTCGGAGATGGCCGACAGCGATCGCAAGTTGCGGCTGATTAGTGGCGGCGTCATTCTCGGCGTCGGCACCGTCCTGGCGACTTCGGCGTTCGTTTCCTATGCCGATTCACCGCACTGGTCCGGCTTTGGAAGCAGAGGCGAAGCCTTGGCCTTTGCGGGTGGGGGCGCTCTCATCATGGGCCTTGGTGCGTTGCGCCTCTTTGGCCAGACCTCCGGGGAGCTGGTGTTGGAGGCCTTCGAAAAAGAGGTGGCCAGCGGGCAGAACAAGCCGGCGGCGTTCGCGAAGACCGAGCAGGCCCTGGAAGACTTGGCCAAGAGCGACCGTAGGTACCGCAATTTCCTGTTCGGTTTCCTCGAGGTTGCGGGGGTGAGCTACGCCACCTTGGCGACCATTGCATTGGCAAGGCCCGCAACGGGCGATCAGAAGCTGCAACCCTCAGGCGCGGCCGTTCTCTATGGCGGGGCCGCCTTCATGATGGCGTTCGGTATTGCCATTCGATATGTCGACCTTCCAACGGAACGAGTGCTCAAGCTGTATCGCAGCGATCCGGATTTGCAGGTCCACCTGGATGTCGTCCCCACCCCGTCGGGCGGTATGGTCGGGCTCTCGGGAAAGTTCTGACCGAGCATCCCGGCGGCGAGTGTCGCCTTGTTCGCGGACCGTCAGCGATGCTCGGGCGCGGTCAAGGAATCGGTGCGGTCAGGATGACGCCGTTGTCGCCGACGACAGTCACCTTGTCTTTGTGGACTCGCACCGAATTCAAGTTCGTGTCGCTGGGGTGTTGATCGGCGATGGGAGGGTTGGAACCCTCTGACCAGGTCAGACAGTTGTGATTGTTCTCACGGCCGCGGCACGCATTCAGTGGAGCGGGCCGCTCGCAGAGAGTATCGTATTAGCAATGAGTAGCTTGAAGGCACTGGCTCTCACGGTTGTGAGTAGTTGCGCCCTGCTTGCGACGGACGGGTGCGGTAAGTCGGGGGGCAAAGGCGCGACGAGCGACGCCGCGCCTGGCGACGCGACGGGCGCGGACGCGGCGACCGTGGGATCGGGTGGGGCAGGGGGCACCGGCGGCGGCAAAGACGCATCCTTTGGCGGCACCGGCGGCGTCAGCATGACCGGTGGGGCTGCTGGCGGCAGGGGCGGAACCATTGGCGCGGGCGGCTCCAGCGCAAGTAGCTGTCCGCAAGCGGCACCGGCCAATGGCGCGGTCTGCTACCAGGAAGACCAGTGCTTTTACGAGGACTGTGCGACGAGCGGACGTACGGTAGCAATTTGTGTAGGCAAGAGCTGGCAGGTGACCGCGGGGGCGTGCACCTCCCTTAGCTGCTACGGCGCTGGAGCCCGCGGCAGTGTGCAGATTACCTGCCCTCAAGGCCAAATTTGCCTGGCAACCTACGGCAAGGATCCGGTCTGTGTCTCGCAAACCTGTGGCACCGGGCCAGTGACGGCAGGATGCGTGGCGGACGCTGCCGGCTTCTGTGAAATCCACGGCACGGCCGCCGTAGGGATCACGCTGCTCTGCTGTCTCACTGCCGGAACATCTTGCTGACGTTCCGACCAAGACATCGGAGCCCCGAGAGCAGGTGCCAGAGACCTGCTGCAGCTCGGGTTGATGTCTCCAGCCTCCAGCCCGCGCCGCGTCATACGTCCTGCGGTCGCACACTTTGCTGCATTTGGAATGGTCGACCGAGCGAAAAGGGCACCTCTAACCAAACTGAACGCATCTATCTAGGTACCCGCGAAGGAGACGTCGATGGATAATCGAAGAGAGCGTAACCGGTTTCCATGGGTGCAGGTCGCCAGCCTCGCTGCTTTTCTTGTGTCCGGCTGCGGCAGCCCGCCCACGATCGGAGGAGGTACCACGCCTGGCGGCGGCGCCGGAGGGTCGGTTACCATTCCGCTCGGAGTGGGCGGCGTTATCGCATCGAGCAATGGGCAAGGTGGCACCGGGGGGGGGACCGCGGTGGCCGCCGTGTGGCCTCCGCAGGGTTTCATCAACGTGACGAATTCGACCACCGGCGCTTACGCCCTTGGCCCGGATATCTCGGGCGCCGCTGGAGCGGCCGGGAGCGGGGGAAGCACGGGCGCCGCCAGCGTGTGTGCCGGCCTGTTTGGCGTGGTCCGCGACTTCAAGATGGGCAACCAGGCCGGCGGGCACCCGGACTTCGAGACCATGCCCGTGGGCCTCGACACCGGTATCGTGGACACGACCCTGGGGACCGATGGCAAGCCGGTCTATGCGCACCCCGGAGGCAATACGCCATCCACCACCGGCCAGACCGAGTTCGATCAGTGGTACCGCGACGTGCCGGACGTGAATATGACCTTCGTCTTGGGCCTGCACCTGGTGACCACCAACGGGATAGCGATGTTCTCGGCGGTAAAGCCGAACTACTTCTTCCCGCTCGACGATCAGGGCTTCGGCAATCAGGGCCAGAACCACAATTTCAGTTTCACCACCGAGATCCACACCGCCTTCAAGTACGCCGGCGGAGAGACCTTCTCCTTTGTCGGCGATGACGACGTCTGGGTGTTCATCGACAACAAGCTGGTCATCGACCTGGGCGGCCGGCACGCCCAGATGAGCGCGTCGGTGACCGTGGACTCGCTCGGGCTGACCAAGGGCAACGACTACGATTTGGCGGTCTTCCACGCCGAGCGCCACACCACCGAGTCGAATTTCCAGATCCAGACCACGCTGGCCTTCACCGACTGCGGACAGGTCAATGGCGTGATCTACTGAGCCTTCAGCCTCCTACGGTCCGTAGCAGTAGAGCTGCGCGCTGGGCGACTCGTTCCCGCAAGGAATGGAATACATGCACCCGTACGGGCTGGGACAGAGCTCGGCGGCACACGCGGACGATGCCCCAGAGCAGGACTTGGCCGCGGTGATCGCCGCCCGGCATTCCGCGCTCACGGTTTGGCAACCGAGGGTCGGGTTAGGCGATTTGCACTGGGTGCTGCTGTCGTCGAGTTGCACGCAGATCTGGTCGGGCTGGCAGGCGGCGCAGGGACCAGTGACCTGCTTCCCACCGTCGATCTGACCGAAATCGCTGGAATCGCCGCACGCCGGAACCAGGGCGGCGAGACAGAGCACCATGATTCCCAGGTGCAACGAAACCATGACGCCCGTGGCATGGTTTCGCCCTCGCGTGGAGCGGACGCCGTCGATTCTACGTGATTTGTTCTTCATGAGCTCGGGACAAGCAACTGTAGTGCCAAGGTCGTGCCTGGCTTCAGCAGCGGCGGCGGTCCGTCGGCGCGGCTGAGCGGCGAGGGCAACGCCGCGTGCGTGGCTAGCATCATCATGGTTTGCTTTCTGGCGAGTCATCGCTGCGCGGGTGTGCTTCGCGCCGGTGAGGTCAGATGAATCGCCTGGCTTTGCTGGTCACCTTGGTTTTAGCCTAGCTCTCGAACCGGGGCACGCTGACCGCGCAAGTCCGCGCTTGGCAACGGCGCGCGGATGCGGCTACGGTACGGCCCATGGGCAAGCGTAGCGTCGCCAGCACGGCCTTCGGCATCGTCGATCTCGCGTTGGCCGTGCTCTATGCGTTTCTCGTCTTCCGGGTCATTCCCAGCCGGTCGTCGACCTTCACCGGCATCGCGCTGGCGGCCAGCGCCCTGCTCGCCGGTGGCGGCGTCGGCATGATCGTGCAGAACCGGTTCGGGCTTGTCATCGCGGCCGTCGCGGCCTCAGCCATGGTCGCCGCGACCTTCGCCCTCATCCTCTTGCTGGTGGCCTCGGCCGCCTACCTCCACGGGATCTACGACGGCATTGGCCAGGCGGGCACGGCGCTCGCCATCATTGCGGCCCTTCTCGCCATCGAGGTGGTCGGGCTCGTCCCCGCGCTCCAGCTCGTTCACCTCTGGCGTCGCCGCCGCGAGACGCGATGAGGGCGCGCTTTGCGGTCCTCGTCGTCGTGGCGCTCGGCCTGCCGGCGGCGCTGTATGCGGGGGTCTATTCCTGGTGCCACCTGACCCCTCAGTCGATCTTTCCCATCCTCGATGCGCGCACGGCCGACATCGCCCTGCGCTGGCTCCGCGCCCCGCTCGACGAGGGCCCGGCGGCGGCAGGGACGCAGTCGCTGGCCGCGCTCGGCCCCGCCGGCCGGCTGCCCCTGCCCGGGCCACTGTGGGCCAGCGTTTACCTCCGCGGCCAGCTCGTCGTGCGGCACCGCTCCGACGCGGCCACCGTGGCTGAGGCGCTGGCGGAGGCCGGTCGCGCGATCGAGGAGGCCCCCGCGCTCGCCGGCCTCGACGCGGAGGATCGCCAGGTGGCGCGGCTGCGCCTCGACTTGCTGACCGCGCGCGGACCGGTGGTCACGGGTGTACCGCTGGCGCTCGCCAACTCGTTCGCCTCGGGACGTGACGGCGTCGGCGTCACGGTTGCAAGCCACGTCGCGTATCTGCTTCCCGACGATCTCATCCGGAATAATCTCCTCGCCGCGGCCCAGCCGGTTGCCTTCATCAAGGAGCTGCGCTCGGGCCTCGATGTCGAGGCCGCCGATCAGGCCCTGGCAGCTCAGCTCGGGTGCGCCGCGGCCGACGTGCGCAAGGCGCACCGGCAGCTCTTCCGCTTCCGCGTGCAATCGTTCGTCGACAGCCCGGACCATGCCCGGGCCCTGCCCGTGGACCGCGGCCGCGTGCCCGTGGCCACGGTCGATCGGGCGAGCGTTCGCACCGCGCTCGAACGCGCCGCGGACTACGTGGTCCGGCAGCTGCGCTGGGACGGATCCTTCGAATACATGTACCTGCCCTTCCGCCACCAACACCTCTCCGAGGACTACAGTCTGCCGCGCCATGCTGGCACGACCTGGTTNNGCCTGCGTCGGCTCGAACGACGACGCGGATCTGGGATCCGCGGCGCTGACCAGCGTGGCGATCGTCGAGTACCAGCTCGCGACCGGCGACCAGCGCTTCCGCGACCTGGCCGAAAGGCTCGGGCGCTTCTTGCTCCACATGCAAAAGTCGAACGGCGACTTTTGCCACGGCTTTGCCCCGGCGACCGGCCTCCGTGACTGTGCCGGGCAGGTCCTCTGGTACAGTGGCGAGGCCGCGCTCGCCCTCGCCAAGTTGCACCAGATCCTCCCCGACGCGACCTGGACCGCCGCTCTCGAGCGCGCTCTCGATTACCTGACCGGCGCCAACTACGACTACTTCCTCGGCCAGTTCTTCATCGGCGAGGATCACTGGACCTGCATCGCCGCCGAGGCCGCCTTCCCCGTGGTCAACAAGGACGCCTACGCGCGCTTTTGCTACGCCTTCGCGCGCTTGAACCGCCGCGTGCAAGTCGAGCCGGACGGCGGCCCGCTCGCTGATCTGGCCGGCGCCTTCGGCATCACGCCGTTCTTCTTGCCCCACAACACGCCGGCGGGGAGCCGCACCGAGGCGAATGTGGCCACCTACCGGCTCAGCGTCCTGCGCGGCGAGCCCCAGCCCGACATCCTCGAGACGGTACGGCGCAGCCTGCGGTACCTCGTCGACCAACAGTTTCGGCCCGAGGGCATGTACATGTTCGCGCGCCCCGAATCGGCGCTGGGTGGTATCGGTCAGACGCCTCTGCAGCCTGTGGTTCGCATCGACTACCTCGAGCATAGCGGCTCGGCCATGGCCCGCGGCCTCGATCTCGTCCCGGAAGGGTGAACCAGTCTGTCCAATCGTACGGCGCCCGCGCGACAATTCACGACGAGTACTTGCAGAACGCCCGAGCATTCGTCATGGCCTTGCGCGCACGTCATCGCGACATCTTGGGCCCGCAGGGCGACGTCGTTCGAACCGCCGCAGGCGGCCGCGCTGGGCGGCGGTGGCGGATCCATCATCGTCAGCAAAGCGAGGGCAGCGAACATTTCCGCAAGTACAGCGCTGGCGAAGGGAAGCTCTGGAGTGCGATTCAAATAGCTGTGCTTCGTGGCAAACTGACCCGCGATGCCCCCCGAGCGACAACCCTTTGCCCACCTCGTCGGCCGCTTTGCCACGCTGGAGATCCGGCGTTTTGGCAGCCCGGGCGCCTTTCTCACCGAGCGGGGTGCAGCCGAGGATGCCGCCGCGCTGCTGCTGCTTGGCCCGGAGATTCCGCCGGACGCGCGCGCGGGCGACGAGCTTGCGGTCTTCGTGACCTTGGACTCCGAGGGGCGGCCGCTGGCCACGACCCGGACTCCCAAGCTGGTGCTGGCCGAGGTCGCCTTTCTCACGGTGACGGCGTGCACGCAGTTCGGCGCCTTCGTGGACTGGGGGTTGCCCAAGGAATTGCTGGTGCCCTTCGCCCAGCAGACCAAGGAGCTACGCGTGGGCGATGCCCATCCCATTGGCCTGTACCTGGACAACACCGGCCGCCTGGCGGGAACCATGCGCGTCAGCGAACTGCTCGGCCAGGGCCGCCGGAACTTCGGGCGCGGCGAATGGGTGGCAGGCGAGGCCTGGCGCCACGATCCCGAGATCGGTCTCTTCGTGATCGTGGAACGCGGCTTCGTCGGCCTGGTGCCTAGGCACGAACCGCAGAGCTTGTCGCGTGGGCAGGCCGCGCGCTTTCGCGTGACCCATGTGCTGCCGGACGGCAAGATCGAGCTGTCGTTGCGCGGCCACGCGCACGAGGAGATGGACAGCGACGGGGAAAAGATTTTGCGATTCCTCAAGCGCCCCGGCGCGCCCAAGCTGGGTGACAAATCCGATCCCGAGCTCATCCGTGAGCTCTTCGGCCTGAGCAAGAAAGCCTTCAAGCGCGCCGTCGGTAGACTGCTGCGCGAGCGCCTGGTCGACGTGGACGAGCAGGGCTTCGTACGGGTCGTCTCCTAGTTCAAGGACTGCAACGTCGACAGGGGGAAGGTGGCGATGGGCACCTCGATGACCTCGCTGTTCTCGGCGATCATCGAGTAGACACCCCGCATCCATCCATATGAGGTCGGCAGCGAGCACCAGCTCGAGTAGCGGAAGGTCTCTCCGGGCCGGAGAACCGGCCGTTGACCCACGACGCCAGGACCCTCGACTTCCCGGATGTTCTGCCGGGCGTCGGTGATCCACCAGCGCCGGGAGATCAGCTGGACCGTCCGCTCGCCGCGGTTCTCGATGTCGATGGTATACGCGAAGACGTACCTGCTGTCGCCCGGCTGCGCGAGGGCGGACGCCTCCGGCAAATATCTGCTGACAGCGCATACGACGATTTCACTGTCGCGATCCGGCATGACCGGGTCTCGTTGAAATGATGACATGACTCCCTCGTGGTTTAGATGCACACCAAACCCATTTGGTCTTTAGCCGGCGAAGTACGCCGGCTCCGCGGGGGTAGGCTCGTCGTCGAGCAATTCGTAGCGACGGTGCTTGCTGGCTTGGTAATAGAAGCAGTAGGTGTCGCCCGCATCGGGATCACCTTGGCTGTGGCGTTTCCAGGTGCAGCCGCCGCGGCACACGTCACCGTAGCGACAAACCCGGCAGAAGCCACGTAGATCGTCCAGGCGAAACCCCCGGTTGTAGAGAAACCCGGTCTTGCGCTGCCAGATGTCGCGCAGGCTTTCCGTGCGGACGTTGCCTTCGACGTAGCCTTGGTGGCCGTGCCGGTCCGAGGGTAAGGACAGGCAGCCCTTGACGTTGCCGTTGCTCTCGATCCCGAGCACGTGCATCCCCGCCCAGCAGCCAAGCCAGAACGGCATGCTCACGTCGGCCTGGCGCAATTGGGCTTCGGGCTTGCCGAAATACCCGATGTGGTCGCTGGCGACGATGTACATGTGGCCCTTGCGCTCCTGGCAAAACGAGGCGATCTGCGGGACCAGCCACAACAGATCCTCGGCCGGCAGCACGAGATCTCGGTGCGCGGCCATGGCTCCCGTGGGGACGGCGTATTGCAGTTGCCACGAGCGCACACCGGCCTCGACGAGCAGGTCGCGCATCTCCACCAGTTGATGGCGATTGGAGCGATGAATCGTCGTGTTCACGGCCACTTCCACCCCTACCGCCCGCACGCTGGCAATGGCGTCGAGCACGCGGGCGAACGAGCCTTTTGCGCGAAAGGCGTCGTTCTCGGCCAGGAGGCCGTCGAGACTGAAGCCGAGGCTGCAAATCCCGGCGCGCAAAGCCCGTTCGGCGTCGCTCGCCTGCCAGGCCCAGCCGTTGGAGATCAGCCCCACCCGCAGCTTCTGCCGGGCGAGTCGCTCCGCGACTTTGTCCCATGCCGGGTGCAACGTGGGCTCGCCGCCGGTCAGGGTCACGCGCTGGCAGCGCAGCTCGACCAACGCGTCCGCGAGGCGCAGGCACTCGTCCGTGGTCAGCTCGTCATCTCGCGCGCGGCCCGCGAGCGATCCGCAGTGGGTGCAATTCATGTTGCACCGAAGCGTTAGCTCCCAGCCGCAGGCGCGCGGCACGAAGCCGACGCGACGGAAGACCTCGAGCATGACGAATTACTTCTTTTCCGGAGGCGCCAGGGGACCGGGCGCTGCCCCTTGCTCGTCACCCAACGGTTCGCCCGCCACCTGTGGAAGGATCAGATAGGGCGGAGGCGGAAAGGACATGTCGGGACCCACGTCCCGTGGCAACGAGAAGGTATCGCGGTCGGCGTCCAGGGTCTGCGCTTCCGGCGCACCGGCCGTAACGTCCGCGGCGGCGTCTTCCACCATCACCACCAGATACGGCACGGCGATGAGGGGCAGGTCGTCCTTGGTGGCGGCATCGGCCAGATCCGGCGGGTTCGTCGCGGCATCTCGATTCTGCGTAACCAGGTCGGGTCCAGCATCTGCGCCTTTGCCGTGCAGGCTGTGCCGGTCGCAGCCCGTTGCCGAGAGCCCGAGGCCCATGGACGCCGGAACGACCACGGTGCGCGCGGTCTTCTGCAAGAAGCGCGCGATGCGGTCGCGTATGTCCTTTTCTTTCATGGTCCGAGTCCCACCCCACTATAAGGCTTCGCTTGCCGGACGAACAAGACGAAGGAACGAATGGGGTGGCGTCTGGTGCGGCCGCTCACATTCCTGGTCGGCTGATGCGGATCTCGTTCAAGAAGGGGCTCCGCCAGGCGTCGTTGGTCAGGATCCTCCGTGCGCTTCAACCCCGCTTGCGTGGCCCGCACCATCATGGTTTGCTTGCCGGCGAGTCTTCGCTGCGCGGGTGCGCGTCGCGCAGGTGAGGTCAAATGAATCGTCTGGTCTTGCCGATCACCTTGGTTCTGGCCTGCTCATCACGGCCCCTGCTATTGCATCCACCTGACGGCGGTAGGTCGGACAGCACTCTGCCCGGTGGTGACACCGGGGATTCGTCTCCGGCAAGTGGTGACTCCTCGGCAATCCCTGGCATCGTTCCGACCGTGAGTGTCAGCCCTTCCGACGAAGTCTGTGCATTGCGGAACGACGGAACAATTGACTGCTGGTGGATTTCCTAGTGACGCCGGTCAGAAGAGCGGGCATGTTCTGGGCGTCGAGGCGCCCGGCCGGCAAGGCGCGACGAGGGAGCATACTTGACGTATGTGACCGAGGAGCAACGCAGCCGGCCGGGATGGATCGGCGGCCAGAACATGCCCGAAATTCTGAACGGCGGAACTAGGCAGCGTTCGCCTAGCCCGAACGGGGAATCGCCAATCACGCATTTCGTTGTATAGGTCATTGACATAATCAAGGACATGTCGCCATCATCAGGTGCATGGCTGACCGTGCCTCTACCAGCATCGAAGAAATGCGCCACCGCGGCGACGAGCCCCACCTGCTTCGAGAAGTCGTCCGCACCTACCAAGTGCTCATGGCGGGATTGTCGCGGAGGATCGGGATGCGACCGTCGCATTTCGCGCTCATGCGGCTTCTGGCCGTCGCGGGTCCTGACCTCGGCGTCATGGACCTCGCGCGCCAGCTCGGCGTCGACGCGGCGGCGGTCACGCGGCAGGTCCAGGCGCTGGAACGGCAGCGACTCGTCCGGCGTCGTGCCGATCCGAGGGACGGCCGTCGTAGCTACGTCAGCCTGTCGCCGAAGGGGCGAAAACTGTTCGGGGACATCCACGATCGCAACCACGAGCTCGAACGTTTTCTCTCCTCGGTGATCAGCGAGAAGGAGATGGCTGTCGCGACGACGGTTCTGGCGAAGTTGCGCGACTTCATCCAGGGGGCAAAGCATGGACACCAATGAACTATGGTTTCGCTGCACGACGGTGGCGGTGCAGGTGGGCTTCGGTGTGGTGCGCGGCCATTTCAGCCAGCGAGTGGCGCGCGAGCCAGTGGCTACGGGACGCGCGCAAGCCCGCGATCGGATGTACTACCGGCTCACGGCCGCGCTTTACTTCTTGCCGTTCGCGTATGCGCTGACACCTTGGTTGGACTTCGCGCACGTGCCTCTGCCCGTCGGGTTGCGCTGGACCGGTGCCCTGCTGGCGTTCGCCGGTCTTGCCATGGTGTGGTGGACCCACCGATCCCTGGGGCGCCACTGGTCCGGTATTCTGGAGCTGCGCGAGAACCATCGCTTGATCAGCTCGGGCCCCTATCGTCACATTCGCCACCCGATGTATACGGGCTTCTTCATGATGCTTACGGGAGTGGCGCTGTTGAGCGCAAATCTGCTGATCGCGCTGCTCCAGATTGGCGCGTTCACGGCGACGTATCTGGCCCGTGTCGCCGACGAAGAGGCCATGATGCTCGATCGTTTTGGCGACGAGTACCGAGGCTACATGCGACGCACGGGGCGCTTGTTGCCACGGCTGCGCTGGCGCGCCGAGAAGTAGGCCGCCTTCTCGGATCGGATCCAAGCCCTCGCGCGTTCACGCCCTCACCGCGCCAACGATGCGCTCCCATGCGCCTTCACGCAGGTGTTGCTTGCAGTGTTCTGCCCAGCGCTGAATGCGCTGCTCGATGGGGTCGTTGGTCTGCACGGCTTGCGCGGGAAATCCGCGGGTGCGGCGGACTTCGTTCAAGAAGGCGCTTCGCCAGGCGTCGCTCGACAGGATGCCGTGCAGGTAGGTTCCCAGCGCGCGTTCGTGGCGCCAGCCGGCCGCGACCCCGCCTTGCGCCAGGGCCTCGCCACCCGAGGCGCACAAGGAGGTGCGACCGTGATGAATTTCATAGCCTTCGAGGAGATGCCCGGTCGCGGGCCAGAGCGATGCCACGTGGCTCTCCTGCACGATCTTCTCGCTCTCGAAGACGGTCGCGATGGGCAACAGATCCAGACCCGCGAATCGTGCCGGTCCGCCCTCGCTGCCTTTGTCGTCTTGCAAGGTCGCGCCCAGCATCTGGTAGCCGCCGCACAGCCCGAGGATCCAGGTTCCGCTCGTGGCGGCGGCGCGGATCTCCTCGGCCATGCCGCTGGCGGTGAGGTGGACGAGATCGCCCAAGGTGGACTTGGTGCCGGGCAGGATCAGCAGGTCCTGCGCGAGCGCGAGCGCGGGCTCCGTCAACCAGGTCGGCTCCACATCCGGCTCCGCGAGCAGGGGCGCCAGATCTTCGGTATTGCTCACTCGCGGATAGAGCACGGCGCCGACCCTGAGCTTGCCGCCCGTGCCGCGCCGATTGATGGGCATGCGGAACGGGCGATCCTCCTCGTCGAGGCCGTGCTCGACGTAGGGCAGCAGCGCCAGGACCGGCGCGCCGCTGCGTTCTTCGAGGATGCGGATGCCGTCGTCGAAGAGCCGCGCGTCGCCCCGGAAGCGGTTGATCACGATGCCGAGCAGTCGCGCGCGATCCGATTCCGGCAGGAGGTCCAGCGTCCCCAGCACCTGCGCGAACACGCCGCCCTTGTCGATGTCGGCCACCAGCACCAGGGCCGCATTCGCCTGCCGGGCGGGAAGCAGGTTCACGAAATCACGCCCCATGAGGTTGAGCTCCACCGGGCTGCCGGCGCCTTCCAGGACGATGACCCGATGTCGGCCGAGCAAGCGCGCCAGCGCCTGGGCCGCAAGCTCGCGCAAAGGATTCTCCTCTCGGAAATAGTCCACGGCCTCCTGCACGCCCCGCGCCTTGCCGAGAGCGATGACCTGCGCGCCGGTGTGGCTGACGGGCTTGAGCAGGACTGGGCCCATATCCACGTGCGGTGTCTTGCGGCAGGCGAGGGCCTGCAGGATCTGCGCGCGCGGCATCTCGAGCCCGTCGCTGGTCACGCCGGCCTGGTTGGCCATGTTCTGGGCCTTGAAGGGCGCGACATCGAACCCCGCATCCGCGAGCAGCCGGCAGAGGCCGACGGATACCAGGCTCTTGCCCACGTCCGAAGCCGTGCCGAGGATCGAAATCGCGCGCGCCATCGAAAGAATTTCCTAGCGGGACCTTCACACGAAGACAGCGTGTGTGTCCAATAGGGCGACAGGGATGCGGCTTGAGCCTCTTCTTTGGATCATTTGTGTCGCTGGGCGGGGCGGACGAGGTCTTGCAGTTTTTCGGGTGAGCACTCTCACGCGGGCGCCGCCGCCCTATCCACCGGGGCCGTTGGGAGAGAGTACCGGACGCAGTGAAAAGAAATCGAGGCCAAAGCGAAGGGTAATCGTTGGAACGAACCCGTACGACTTCAGGGCGGCGTCGGTTTGCTTGGCGGTCTGGGACTGAGACTGGACAATCGGGTAGACTCCTCGGTACTTTCTCGACCCGGGGGCCAGGATTTCCTCGGTAACTAGGAGCGAACCAGATGAAACTCGAACTGCGCTACGGCCACCATCCCGACGACGTCAGGCGATACGACACGGCCGAGCTCCGCAAGCATTTCCTCGTCGAGAAGGTCTTTGCGCCTGGTGAGCTCAACCTGACTTATACCCACGTCGATCGCGTCCTCTTCGGCGGAGCCAGCCCGACGCACGTGCGCCTCGAGCTCACCGGCGGCAAGGAGCTGGGAACCGAGCGTTTCCTCGACCGCCGCGAGCTAGGCGTCATCAACATCGGCGAACCGGGACGTGTGGTCCTCGACGGCAAGCCCACCGAGCTCGGCAAAGGCGACGGGCTCTACGTGGGCATGGGCGTGCCGAGCGTCGGCTTCGAGAGCGCGAACCCCGCCAGGCCCGCCAAGTTCTAC
>PNBO01000102.1 GCA_003136095.1 Myxococcales bacterium | reverse complement strand
GAGGCCCTGCTGGGCCTCGTGGTCGTGGCTTGCGCCATCAGCCTGACCACCTTCATGCGCCGGCCGGAATACCTCGCGGCGAGCGGCGCGGCCCGGCCGGCGTCGGCGGGCGACTATGGCGACGGGTTCGCGTCGGCATCCGCGCCGGCCCGGGCGACGTCGGTCATCGGTCTGGTGGAGGATGTGGGCCGTTTCCTCGTCCACTATCCGAGCTACCTCCTCATCGTCGCCCTCGCGGATCAACTCGACGTCTTCCTGCACGTGTACATCGCCGTCAACGCGGCCTATGCCGGCCGTTCGTTGCTCTCGGTAGCGCTGAAGTTGGGCCGTTCGTGACCTCGACTTGCCGGAAAGCCATCATCGTGGCCGCTGGCCGCGGCCGCCGCCTGGGCGGCAATACCGACGAGATTCCCAAGTGCATGGTGCGGGTAGGCGAGCGAGCCATCCTGCACTGGCAGCTCCGTGCCTTGGCCGCGGCCGGGATCGACGACATCGTCATCGTGCGCGGATACCTGGGCGATCGCATCGACGCGGGCGACTTCGCGGTGCGTTTCGTCGACAACCCGGAATGGGAACGGAACAACATCCTCGCCTCGCTGATGTACGCGGCCGGCGAGTTCGCCGGCGGCTTCCACTTCTCGTACTGCGATATCGTGTACGCGCCCGCCGCGGTCGCCGCGCTCGCCGCCGCGGCCGCCGCGCCCGGCGTCGCCGCGTCGCTGGTCATCGACCGGCGTTGGGCCGACGCCTACCAGGGCCGCGATCTGCACCCGGTTTCCGAGGCCGAATTGGCGCTGGTCCAAGGCATGGCCGGGGAAAGCCGCGTCTTGCAGGTCGGCAAGCAGGCGGTGGCCGCCCCGCAGGCCGCGGGCGAATTCATTGGGCTCGCGCACTTCTCGGCGGCCGGCGCCGCCTCGCTCGCGGAGCTCTGGCGGGCCGCGCTCGACGGGCCGGGCCCCGAAGCGCCCTTCGGCCGCGCGCAGCGCTTGCGCCAGGCCTACCTCACCGACGCGCTCAACGCCATGGCGGGCGCCGGCGCCCGCCTGGTCCCGGTTTTCATCGACGGCAAGTGGCGCGAGATCGACACCCAGCAAGATCTCGCCGCCGCCGGGTCAGCAGTCGCCGAGTGGTCCGGCTGAAATGATCGCGCGCGGCCGCGCCTGCTATCATCAGGGCAGGTGGCAGCCGAAGTCCCAACCGAAGCCGTGGTGCGCGCCTTCCTCGATCGCGGGCAGGCCGAGGGCTTTTCCCTGGTCCTCGAGGCCATGGCCATCCCGCACCGGGTGGTGCCGACGGAAACCGGTTTCGCGGTCGTGGTGCCGCCGCGCATGGTAGCGCCAGCCATCGCCGCGCTCGATGCCCAGGACCGGGAGGCCGCGGAAGGTCCGCCGCGCGAGAGCGCGGTGCCCGATCACGGGCCGTCCTTCGTCGGGGTGGCGATGGCGATCACCATCATCGCCTTTTTCGTGGTCAGCGGGCCGCGCGGTGGCGCGGACGTGCAAGGCTGGTTTCGCCACGGCAGCGCGGTAGCGCGGGCCATCGTGCGCGATCACGAACTGTGGCGAGCCGTGACCGCGCTCTGCTTGCACGCGGACGCCATGCACGTGGCCGGCAACGCGGTCGCCAGCCTGGTCTTCGTGACCGCGCTCGGCCGCTGGCTGGGACCGGGCCTCGCCCTACTGGTGACACTGCTTACCGGCGCCGCCGGCAACCTCTTCACCGCGTACCTCTACTCGACCACGCACAACTCGGTTGGGGCCTCGACCTCGACCTTCGGCGCGCTGGGCGTGCTGGGCGGGCTGCAGTTCGTACGCCGCTACCGCGACGCCACCGTGGGCCGCGGCCGGCGCGCGTTGCTCGGCATCGCGGCGACCCTCGGGCTCTTGGCCATGCTCGGCATGGGCGAGCGCTCAGACGTGGTCGCGCACGCCGCCGGCCTGGGCTTCGGCGTCCTGTCGGGGGTTTTCCTCGGGTTCTTCCTCAAGCGTCCCGTGCGCACCCTGGGTCAGGGGCTCTGCTTGCTCGCCACGGTCGGCCTGCTCGCCGGCGCCTGGCTCCTGGCCTTTCGTTGACATGGGAACCCTGGGAGGGTTAGCTGCGCACTCGGCACCCACCACCCACCCTGCCTCCCCCGCGCTTTGCGCGGCCTCGCCATCCCCTCCCGCGATGGTACGCGGCCAGCAAAGCTGGCCGGCTCCCCACGCGGCCATGGCTAACCAGCGCGCGTGCGGCGAACGAAGAGGACGCCAGCGGCGGTGCCCGTTCCCGCTAGAAGGATGAGCACGATCCATCCCAAGCTCCGATACTGGCGGGTGTCGTACAGCCAGTGATCCATTCTGACCCGATCCCACGTGCCTTGCGCATCGAAGTCGAGACGCGTGTGGCGACGCCAGGGCGCATCCAACCTGGCTTGCTTCCAATCGTCGTGGAAGGGCACGTGGCGGATGAGCCAGAAGTGCCCGAGTATCGGCTGAAACGGCGGCAGCCAGACCATGGGGTAGACATCCTCGAAGCAGCCTTCGCAGTAGCCGCCCTTGTCGACCGTGAGAGCTCCGGTGCGATTCACCTGGCCCAGCCACTTCGTGCGTACGTCAAGAACGATGCGGAGGTAGTGATCCCAGTAGAACGCATTGCCGAGGACTTGCACGCCAAGTCCCACGACGAGAACCGCGGCCGCCAGCCACCGGCCCGGCCAGCGCATGTTCGACAAGAACGAGATGCCGGGCAGGAGCAGAACTGGAATCGCAAACACCAGGTAGCGCGGTCCCCAGGCCCAATCGCCCGACCAAGACGGAAAGCAAGCATAGAACAGCACGACGGGAAGGATGGTCACCAGCATGGCCAGCGCGGACCAGCGATGAGCGCGCCCAAAGCGCAGACAACCGAGGACCGCCAGCGCGAGTGGTGGCGTGTAGAGCAGAAGGCTCTTCCCCGGTGAGAAGAGGAAGCCCCAGGTGCCCATGAAAATGTTCTCCACCATGACGTGCCCGAGGTTCGAATACCCCGTGCGCGTGACGTCACCGAAGCGCAGGTAGTTGTAGAGCAGGGTCATGAGCAGCCCGGGTAGAAGGCCAGGCGCCGCGTAGGCCACGGCCGCGAGCAGCGGGCGCCGGGTCTTCCAGTGCGCGAGGACTACGACGAGGAGCGCGCCCGGCAAACACAGAGCGTAGATGTACTTCGTGTTGAGCAGTAGGCCAGCCCAGATGCCGACCGCCAGGGCCGTGCGTCGATCGAGTCGCCTCGCCAGTTGTGTGAGCTCGAGGAAGAAGCCGGTGAAGCACGCGGCTTGGACGATCTCGGTGAAAGGCGAACGCGCGTAGACCCACACCATGCTGCCGACCGCGAGAAGGATCGCCGCGAACCGCGCCACGGGTGGCGAGGCACCGTGCCGGAGACAGAGGCGAAAGAACAGCCAGGCGACCAGCGCACCCAGCAGGCTGCCGGCCAAGTGGCAGGAGAGAGCATCCCGCAGGTGGGCGACCTCCGAGCCGACGCTGGCGTAGGACAGTGGCGCGCACAGAAGCAGGCCCGGGAGATGGAGCAGCGAGGGAAGCCAGGGCTGGGCTGCGTAGAACCTGCCATCAGGAGCCGGCGGGACGTCGGAGGGCCAGCGGGTCCGCACGGACACACCGCGGCCGTGGACCATCGACTCGGCGACCTCGAAGACTGGCCGGGCGTCTCCCCAGGGCACTTCCCGACTCATCCCCGCGAAGTTGAGACAGGCCACGGCCACGAACAGGTACAGGCCGGGACGACCGCGAGAATTACCGGCCAAGACTCCGCGCCAGGCTTCCCCGATGCGACTCATGTCTGTCGGTTTCTCCCATCGAAAGCATGCGAGACAAAGCCGAAAGTGGGACAGCTCTGTCGAGGCAGGCGCGGCCATCGAGGGCTGCTTGCGTCAATCATGACTGCTTTGCCGCAACTGCCAGGGCCAGAAGGCCGCACCACAGGGCCGGCTGATAGAAATAGGGCCAGTGCACGCTGTTGAAGACCATGAAGGCGATGAAGGCACTGGCGAGGTGGGCAGGCAAGAGATTGCGGCCATTTCCCCGTCGCACGTAGAGAGCCGCGAGCCCGGCCACCAGCGACCACTGGATTGGCGCCAGCCATCTCGCGAGTCCAACCCGCCAGAACAAGCCGCCAAAACCGACGTAGCGCTGCCAAGTATGGTAGGCGTTCCACTTCGTGCCGGGAAAGCGGTCGAGATCGTTGAACCACCAGACGGCGCCGTCGAGAAAACCCCGCGGCGACCACAGGTAGAACGGCACGAGGAAGGCCAAGGCCACCGCCGCCGCCGCGGCCGCGCGCCCGAGGGCTTGCCCCCGCGAGTGCTGGCGCCACCAGGTCAGCACTAGAAACAGCGCCGGCAGGGCCGCCAGCGGGGTTGCCGCCGCCAGCAGACCCGCCAGCAGCCAGTCCCAGCGCGATCCGCGGATCGCGACCGCCAGGGTCCAGGCGAGCAGCGCCCAGCCCACCGGAGCGGTCGTGATGCGATCGAAGAAGACCGAGCTCGGCAGGAGAAAGACGAACGACCAGAGGAGCAGCGCGGATCCTGCCGAGTCACCGGCTGCTTGAGCCTCCCGCTCGCGCGGGCGCCGCCCGGCGTGGAGCACGGCGGCCGGGATGGCCAGCTCGGCGACGAGATTGGTCCAGCGAAGATCGATGTGCAGCAGATAGGCTGGCAGATAGGCCAGCCAGGTGAGCGGATAGTAGGTCAGCGGCAGCAGGTCAGGGACGTGGTGGTAGTTGTAGGGGCTGCGGCCAGCCAAGAAGCTGTCGAGGGCGCTGCGCGTGAGCGGCAGCATGTCCCCGCCCACGTCGATGGAGAAGCGGGAGAAGTGGATCAAGCGCAGAGCAACCCCCACCAGCGCCGCGACCGCCGCGATGCGAATGGGCGAGGAGCGGCGAACCGCGCCGAGCACGAAGAAAGCCGCGGCCGCGGCGATGAAGATGTTCCAAGGGATGGCCAGCCTGGGACCGACGTGCGGCCGCGACCAGAAGAACGCGAAGAGCATGGACGGCAACGGCAGGAGGCGCAGCGCCAGGGCGACTCCGCCATGCGGGCCGGACACCGCCTGATCTCGTTGGCGCGTGCCGATGAGTGGGAGAAGAGCGAAAAGGCAGAGGACAGCGGCGCAAGTCGCCGAGGTCCACTGCGTGGCGGGGCCGAGGCGGTAGAAGGGGCCAAGCCATCGGCCAGGGACGTACGGCGTATCGGTCGAGAAGTCGATGGTCAGCGACACCAGCAGAACGAAGGCCCCCAGCCACATGCTCCGAGATGCAGAGCCGCGCTCCGGCGTCGGACCGTCGAGGCGCGCTATCCCATCTGGTGTCATAGCTTCCTGCACGGGCTCTCACAGTACACCGACTTTCGGCAACTTGACCCGAGCATGGAGACACGAGTCTAGTTACACTGCCATCGTGAAGACCGAGTCGCCACCCCTGCCCAAGTCCCACCTGCGCGGCGCCATCGCGGAGCTGCGCGGCGAATTCACCGACAGGCTCGCGGCCCTGGTCGAGATCCCATCGGTCAGCATGGAGCCCGACCGCCACGGCGACGTCCGCCGCTGCGCCGGGCTCGCTTGCGAGTACCTGCGCGCGCTCGGCGCGCGGGCCGAGATCGTGGAAACCGCCGACCTGCCCCTCGTGCTCGGGCGGCTCATTCAAGATCCCGCGTTTCCGACGGTGACCATCTACAACCACCTCGACGTGCAGCCCGCCGACGGCGAGGGCTGGAAGACCTCGCCCTTCCGCCTCGAACGCATCGGCGACCGCTACCACGGCCGCGGCGCCACCGACGACAAGGGACCGCTCCTCGCCGCGCTCTTCGGGGCCCGGCTCGCCCTGGCGTCGTCCGTGATGCTCAACTTTCAGTTCCTCTGGGAGTGCGAGGAGGAGGTGGGCAGCCCGAGCTTCGCGGCGGCGCTCGCCGCCCTGGCCAAGGGCTCGCCGCGGCGGCCGGCCCTCCGCACGAACTCCATCGTCGTGTCCGACACCATCTGGCCGTCGGCGAAGCAGCCAGCCATCCCCTACGGCCTGCGCGGGCTTCTGAGCTTCGTCGTGCGCCTGCGCACCGGCGACAAGGCCGTGCACTCGGGAACCACCGGCGGCGCCGCCCGCAATCCCGTGGCCGAGCTCGCCGCGCTCGTCACCGAATGCCACGACGCCCGCACCGGCCGGGTGCGCATCCCCGGTTTCTACGACGAGGTCCGCAAGCCCAGCGCGGCCGAGCGACGCGAGCTGGCCCGCTCGGGAGTCACCGTCGCCTCGTTCCGCAAGGCGCACGGCCTGCGCAGCCTGCGCGTCGCCGACGACCGCCACCTGGCGGAGGCGGTCATGACCGCGCCCACCTTCGAGGTGCATGGCATCGTCGGTGGCTACAGCGGNNCGGCCGCGGGAGATCTTCCGCCGCATCCAGCGCTTCATCGCCGGCCGGTGCCCGGACGCCGAGGTCCTCTTCGAGGCCGCCCTCGAACCCTACATTGCGGACACGCGCGGTCCTTTTTTGCAGGCCGCGGTGCGCGCCACGCAGGAGACCTTTGGACGCAAGCCCGCGCTCACGCGCGAGGGCGGCTCCATCGGCGCGGTGGTCACCATGGCGAAGATCCTGCGTAAGGAGGTCGTCCTGCTCGGTCTGTCCCTGCCCGAGGACGGCTACCACGCCATCGACGAAAGCTTCGCCTGGCCCCAGGCGGCGGGTGGCATCGAGCTGTTCTTCCGCTACTTCCAGCGCCTGGCCGCCATCGAATAGGACGAAGCGCCGCCCCGCCTTGCGCCGCAGCCGAGGAAAGGTATGGTTTTCCCATGACCGAGGTCGCGAACCCGCCATCGCCGAGCAACCGGCGCACGGCTTGGAAGATCCTGCTGACGGTGCTGGTGTCGGCGAGCGCCCTTTTCGGGCTTCTGTGGGCATCGCTCGGCGAGGGCGCCGAATACTACAAGCACGTGGACGAGGCGCGCGCGAGCCAGGCGCGTCTGTCCGGCAAGCGCCTGCGCGTGCACGGCAACGTGGTCCCCGGCTCGGTGGCGCATCAGGCCGGAACGCTCGACTATCATTTTGCCTTGGAAAGCAAGGCGCCACGCGAACACGCCAGCATGGCCGTCCATTTCCACGGCATCGTGCCCGACCTGTTCAAGGAAGGGGCCGAGGTCATCGCCGCCGGCGTGCTGGGTAGCGACGGATCGCTCAATTCCGATCGCATCGAAACCAAGTGCCCCTCGAAGTACGAAACCCAGGCGCAGAAATAGCGGGGGAGTTTTCACCCCATGGTGAAGATCATGCCGGGTGCAATCCAGGCGGAGAGAAGGTAAGAATCCACCCCGGCAGGCCATGGCAGGCAATGGCCCAAAGCAGCATTCGAGCAAGTCGCCGAACGCGGGTCACAACCACGCGCTCGACGGTCTGCGTTTCTTTGCCTTCCTGCTCGTCTTCTTCTTTCACGCCTTGCAGTGGAGCCCCTGGGGCAATTGGCCCTTCATTCGCTTCGGCTTCCTGGGCGTGCCCATCTTCTTCGTGCTCTCGGGCTTTCTCATCGGCGGCATCCTGCTCGACCTCAAGGACAAGCAGCGCCCCGGCTTCGGGCTCGGCGCCAAGCTCAAAACCTTCTACATCCGGCGCGCCCTGCGCATCTTCCCCGTCTACTACCTGTTCATCGCCATTCTGGCGCTCCTGCTCGCCATGTCTGGCCGCCCCGATCCCGTGGCGACCGACAGTGTCTTCTGGCACCTGGCCTACCTGACCAACTTCCGCTCGTTCTTCGCGGGCATGGATCACATTCGTCAGGGCCACTTCTGGAGCCTGGCCGTCGAGGAGCACTTCTACCTGCTCGCGCCGCTCGTGGTTCTGCTGGCCAGGCCGCGAACCCTGGTGGGCCTGCTCGCCCTGGTCATCACCGCGGTGGCCGCGGCCCGCTGGTCGATCTACGCCGCCGGTTCGGCGCGCGATTTCTGGGTGCTCTCGCCCATGCAGTTCGATCTGCTCGGTCTCGGCATCGCCACCGCCATCATCGAGCGCAAGGGCCGTTTCCTCGGCATCGACGCGCGCATGCTCCGCTGGCTCGGGATCGCGGGTGCCGTGTTCTTCGTGCTCTTCATCCGCCGCTACTACCTCGGTCGCCCCGGCATCGGTATCTGGTACGCCACCTTCGGGCCGCTCTCGCTCGGCGTGGTCACGGCGGCGCTGGTGCTGACCCTGTGGCAGCGGCCAAGCTGGCTGGTGTCGCGCTGCTTCGGCCTGCGCCCCTTCGCCTACTTCGGCCAGATCAGCTACGGGCTCTACCTTTTCCATCCCAACTGCCTGGGCTGGACGACGAGGTACTTCGGTAACTACAACCTGACCAACGCCTGCATCGGCCTGGCGGTCACGCTCGGCGTTGCCATGCTCTCCTGGCACGCCTTCGAAAAGCCCATCAACAACCTCAAGAACCGCTTCAACTACGCCGGCCGGCGCCAGGTGCAGGCGATCGTCAGCGCGGAACCAGCGACCGCGTCCCTGGCGGTGCCCGAGGCGTAGTTTCCGTGCGGGAGTGGAATCTCGTGCCAGTTGGCTTCCGCGCACTCATGCGCTGAAGGCGACACTTCGCTCAAGGGCCCTGACGACGAGCCGCAGCCGACCCTCGACCATCTGGCGAATGCCTCCGTGCAAGGCCTGGTCGCCACCGGTCCACGCCGAGGCTGCCGCGTGCTGCGGTTGGGGAGCCGCGGTGAGGATGCCGAAGCCGCGATCATGGGCAAACGGTGCGCGGACGTCGCCGGATTCAACGTGCACGCCAACCTGCGCGTGGGCGCCAAAGATCGCGATGGCTTCGAGCATCTGGTCAAGTACCTCGCGCGGCCCCCGATTGCGAACGATCGTCTGACGGAGTTGCCCGACGGGGTTTGGCGTTGAGGTTCAACCACGCTTGGAGAGATGGCACGAGTCACGTCTTATTCACGCCGCGCGAGCTTGACATGACCTTCGATTATCGGACACCTGAGCTGCGATGCGGCGATGCGAATAGGACCCTCAAAATGCCTACTCGCCGCCGCGGCCCTGCAGAGTCGCGCTCTGGTAGCCAATTCGTTTCAGACGACGGATTGCTTCTGGCTGTCGCTCGTCACCTTGGTCGGCATCGCGGCCAATGCGGCGTTCGGGTGGTGGTGGGCTAACCCGCGGGCCGCGCTGGGCATGACATATGTTCTTGTGGCCGAGGGCCGCGAAGCCTGGCGGGGCGAAGACTGTGCATGCGCTGGAAGATGCGGGCGCGAAGGTCCCTGACCGATGGCCGGGCCGTCCCGGTACAGCCACCGAAAGAATCCAGGCCGATCCAAGCGGTGAACAAGTCATCGCGCAGGAAATCTGGGGCATCGTGAGAGACTGACCGGATGGCGGCCTCCGCCCTGGTGATGGTCAGGTGCATGCTATGCTTTCTGCGATGATTCGCTGTTCGACGCAGGGGCTGGCGGGCGGTGTCGCATTTTCCGCTTTGGCGCTTCTCGGCGGTTGCGACGATATGGCCGGTCCTTTGCGCGACGGTGCCTTGTACGATGCGTCGGCGCATGTTGACGCGGGCTCGGCACCCGACATCCGTCCGCGGGCCGATGCCATCGTGCAAGCGAATCCCACCGTGGTGGTGTTGCCGGACACCCAGTTCTACGCCGCGGCCTATCCGGAGATCTTCCAAGCGCAGACCGGGTGGATTCGCGATCACCGCACATCGGCCAACCTGGTTGCCGTGCTTCATGAAGGCGACATCGTCGACACTCCGAGCGACCAAGGCCAGTGGCAGGCTGCGTCGGACGCCTTCGCGAATCTCGACGGCGTGGTTCCCTATTTCGTGCTTGCCGGAAACCACGACGAGGACCGAAATCGGCAGGGGTACATGAACCAATACTTCCCGATCACCCGTTTTAGCCAGTACGGCTGGTTCGGCGGGACCTTCGCGCCGAACAATACCGAGAACAGCTATGGTCAGGTCACGATCGGCAGCACGGTCTGGCTGGTCTTGGCCCTGGAGTTCGGTCCGCGCGACGCCGTAGTGGCTTGGGCTGACGGGGTGCTGAAGGCGAACGCGGCCATGCCGGCAATCCTGGTCACGCACGCGTATCTCTACAACGATGGCACCCGCTACGACGTCAACAAGACCCCACCCCAATCGTTCGATCCCGACACGTACAATTACACGCCGCTTGAAGGAGTGAATGATGGCGAGCAGCTCTGGCAAAAGCTCGTGCTGGGCAACGAGAACGTCAAGCTGGTGCTCTCGGGCCATTGCCTCGGCGATCCGGCAAACGCCATACCAGCCGCGGCCCGATTAACCAGCGCTCGGCCGAGTGGTTCGCAGGTCCACCAGATCCTGGCCAACTATCAGATCTGCGCCGACCTCTATTGTTGCGCTCAGTATCCGGATCTCCACGGCGGCAACGGCTACCTGCGCCTATTGGAATTCGACGACGCCAATCGGTTGCTGCGGGTGCACACCTACTCGCCTTATCTCGACCAGTACGTACAGCGGGACGACAGCGAAGATTTCACGCTCGCGTGGTAGCCTGTCCCGCTGTCGCTTGCGGAAGCAGTGCGTTGCGGACTTGAAAAGGTAGGGTTCTGTGTCATATGAGTGAGTGCTGAACGTCGACCCTTGATCGATCAGCAACCTGAGCGATGCAGTGGAGAGCGAACATGGGTAGGAAGCTAGGTGTGGTTCGCCAGCTCGTAATCCGTGACCTCCGTCTTCAGTCGGTGACGGCGCGATCTCCTCGAATGGTCGCTCGAAGGTGCCATCATGCATCTACGGTGCCGATCGGACTGACCACCGAGTCCTGGCTAGAGGGCTAGTTGACGTAAGAACTGTTACCGGACATTTTGAAGGGGCGATGACGCGCGGGCGAAAGCGGGCTTCTTTGGACTATGCTCCTCCAAGACAGAGGAGCCAGACAGCCGGAATTGAGGCATGCTCCGGCCATGCATGCATTCTCCAATCGCGTCACCCTGGGGCGCACCGGACTTTCGGTCTGTCCGCTGGCGGTTTCGGGCGGCTATGGCGTGGATGACAAGTCCCTGCTGCGCGCCTTCGAGCGCGGCGTGAATTACTGGTACCACGGCTCCATGCTGAGGCCGGGGATGACCTCGGCCATCAAGCAACTGGTGGCCGCGGGCAAGCGCGACGAGCTGGTGATCGTCCTGCAAAGCTACATGCGCTGGCCCTGGTATATGGAGAGCAGACTCACCAAGGAGCTGCGGCTGCTTGGCATCGACCACTGCGACGTGCTGTTGCTGGGCTGGTACAACATTATCCCGCCCAAGAAGATTGTGGATTGCGTGGAGCGGATGCGCGCGAAGGGCATGTTCCGCCACGTCGCGATCTCGTCGCATCACCGGCCGAACTTCGTCGAGCTGGCCAAGGATCCACGCTACGGCATCCTGCACATCCGCTACAACGCCGCCCACACTGGCGCCGAGCGCGATGTGTTCCCCAACCTGCCGGCGGAAAATCGGCCTGGCACCGTGGCCTACACGGCCACGCGCTGGGGATCGCTGCTAAGCGCGAAAAATGCACCCAAGGGCGAAGCCCCCATGCGCGGCCGCGACGCCTACCGCTTCGTGCTCAGCAATCCCGACTTTAACCTGTGCATGACCGGACCCAAGAACGCCGAGCACATGGATGAAGCCCTGGCCGCGCTCGACGAAGGGCCGCTGTCGCCCGAAGAGAACGAACGCATCCGGCGACGGGGCAGCCACCTCTATGCCAAGGCCTTCCGCAAGGGCTGAGGGGACGTGTTCGTCGTGAATCTGGCGTGTCTGCTCCTTCTCGTCGGACTCGGCCCCAATGCGGGAGCGAAGCGCGATGCGGGCCTGCCACCACCTTGGTTGCCCAAGACGAAGCGCTTGGAAATCTCCGACCAGGCCGCCTATGGGCTCGCTCGCTCGGGCGAGGGTTACACCTACGAGATTTCAGGCGCGGGTCTAGCCTCGACTTGAGCACTTATGCAGCGTATCCGACCGCCTGAAGCAGGGAGGTGAGCGACCAATGCCGCCAGCATCTACGCTGGCTACTTTGAGGAGCTGACGCCGGAGCAGATGGACTTGCAGTTGACGACGAGCCTCATTGGCCCGATGAACGTCACCCGCGCTGTCCTGCCGGTCATGCGCAAGCAGCGTTCGGGGCACATCATCTCGATCTCCTCGTCAGCCGGGTTGGTTGGCTTCGAGTTCTGCACGGCCTACGCCGCATCGAAGTTCGGCCTCGAGGGCTGGATGGAGTCGCTGCACGCCGAGGTCGCGCCGTTCGGCATCACCACCACCACGGTCAATCCAGGGTTCTTCCGCACAGAGCTGCTCGCGGAGCACTCGACGAACTACGCCCAGCCGGCCGTCGCGGACTACGACGAACGCAGGGCGCAGCAGCTCGAGTTCTGGAAAGCCCAGGATGGCAAGCAGTCCGGCGACCCGGCCAAGCTGGCGCGCGCACTCGTCAAGATTGCCAGCCAGCAGCCGCCACCGCGTCGTTTTGTCGCCGGCACGGATGCCATTGCCACCGCAGAGCAGAAGGTCGCCGATCTGAAGGCGCAGATCGATGCCGGGCGGAACCTCTCGACGTCCCTCGATTTCGACTGGGGGACTTAGGCGACGGGCGGTCTACAGTGCGCCGACGGTATTAGAGATTTACATGGAACGTAAGGTCCAGGCCGATGTTGCTCGCGTCGATGGTCTGGCCGGCAAACGTGTAGTGCACGCCGGTGTAGCGCAGGCCAAAAGTGAAAGCCATGTGCCACGAGGTCGTCGTGGTGAAGCCACCCTGGGGCATCCAGCCCCACGGGCTGTCGAAGTCCGCGCCGCGCCGGAAGCCACTTCGCTTCCGGAGAGGTTGATGGTGTCCGCGGTCACTAGCCCCAAGCATGCGCGAGCAAGAATCGAGACATTTTGGGCTACCATTGCCTGCTGTGACGAGGAAGAACCTACCGTATCTCATTTGCACGTTCTCGCTCGCGTGCTCGGGTGCGCGGCTCCACACCTCGGCGGATGGGGCTCCACCCGCATCCATCTATGGCGACACGTCGGCAATTTTGGCGCCTGAGGCGGCCCCAGGTGCGATGGATGCGATAGACGCGATAGACGCCGGTACGACAGCAGATACGCCACAGGACGCCGGGCCCATCGTCTTCCTTGACGCCATGGGCATCGACTCGACTAGAGACGCCGCATCCGAGCCGGGCGTGGACGGCGAGCAGGGGCCGCCTTACTGTACGGAATCGACCACATCGGCTGCGATTACCTTGGAGATTCCATCGGGGAAGGTGACCGTGGGCACGGCCTATGGCAGCAGCCCCAACGACGTATGGGTGAGCACGTTGCCTGACCACGAAGTCGCACATTGGAATGGTTCTGCCTGGAGCTGGGTGGCCGAGCTCGCCGGCACGTCTATTCTGGCCATCGCCGGCAGTGGTTCGTCGGATGTGTGGCTTGGCGGGACCGCCGGCGCCCTCTTCCATTGGAACGGGACTGCGCTCTCCCCCGCGAACAGCAACAGCACCCTCGACATTCAGCAGATCACCGTGCTTGGCAGTGGCCAGGCCTTCGCCCTTGCCTTCTTGCCTGTGGACAATGGTTCCTTCGATCTGCTTCGGCTGGCGGGCTCGGCATGGTCGGTGGTGGGCCAACCCGCCGCACCGACGGAATTGTATTACCTGCCGCACGCGCTTTACGCCCCAACAGCCGACGAGGCATGGCTCGTGCTCTACGACCAGGTCTTCCATTACCAGCACAACCTCTTGGGCTCCGTCGCTGTCAAAAATCCGACGGGCGTTTGGGGAACCGCCCCCGACAACGTTTGGTTCGGCGAGTGCAAGTGGGACGGGGAAAAGATCGTGCAGCCGCTTGCTAGCGTTTGGGGTCCGATTTGGGGCACCGGGCCGAGCGACATGTGGATTGGTACGTTCCACTGGGACGGGCAGACCGCCACGGACTACACTGGCAATGGCCTGGACTACGGCCCGACGGCTCTCCTCGGGCTATCGACAACCGACGTCTGGGCAATCGCGTCGGCTGGACGAATCGTCCATTTCGATGCATCGCGAACCTGGAATGAAGTCGTCGCGGGCGCCGACGCCTCGTCGGGGGCCTCCGGCGGTCTCGCGAACGGCATCTGGCAGGTCGGAGCGAATGCGTTGTGGATCACCGGCCCGTACAACCAAATCTACCTCTACGACGGCGGTGCACTGGTTCCCATCCCCAATACCGGCGTACCGCCATCGGACGGCCTGCTCGGGGTATGGGGAAGCGCCACCAACGACCTTTGGGCGGTGGGGAAGAACGGCGCCATCCTCCACGGCGACGGCACTGGCTGGACGCGGGTCGCATCCCCGACGACGAATACCCTGCGGGCGGTTTCCGGCAGCGCGGCGGACGACGTTTGGGTCGTAGGCGACGCCGGTACCATTCTGCACTGGAACGGCGTCGGGTGGACCGCGGCTGCCTCGAACACCAGCGCCAACATGCTCGCCGTCTGGGCCACGGTGGGCTATGTGGTTGCCGTGGGCGCGAAGGGCACCGTCCTGGCCAACGATGGCAACGGCTTCGTCGCCCAGACTAGCGGCGCTACCGCCACCCTGAGCGGGGTCTGGGGTCGTAGCCCCACGGACGTCTACGCGGCGGATGGAAAGAACCTGTTCTTCTACGATGGTGCGGCGTGGACCCAGAAGACCATTGCCAGCGACACGTGCGTCTCCGGCGTGTGGGGCACGGCCGGCGGCGTGTTCGCGGATGGGTACTACTACGATGGAACGCAAGCCGAACGCGTGGTCCCCGCGTACCCGCCGGCCGCTCACAACGGCGCCGTGGTGTGCATGCAGCTCGACGGGGTGTGGGCCGGCTCGGCCACCGACTTCTGGAGCCTCGGCGGCGAAATCCATGTGTTCTCTATGGATGACGCCACCAAGAACATCTACCGCTTCAACGGGGAATGCATCGAAACCGTGGCCTCGGATCTCTACCTCTCATTCTACCTAAGCGCCGGAGCCGGCCCCGCCTTCCCAACCATGCGAGCCATCTTCGGCATCGGCGAGCACGACCTATGGGCCGTGGGGGATCTGGGCATCATCGCTCACATCCAAAGGTAACAAGCCATGCCTGGCGGCGTTCGCCAACCAGTGCGCCGACGGTATTAGGGATTTGCATGGAATGAAAGGTCCAGGCCGATGTTACTCGCGTTGATGGTCTGGCCGGCAAACGTGTAGCGCACGCCGGTGTAGCGCAGGCCAAAAGCGAAGGCCATGTGCCACGAGGTGGTCGTGCGGAGGCCACCCTGGGCCATCCAGCCCCAAGGGCTGTCGAAGTCCGCACCGCCGGAAACCACGCCGCTTCCGGAGAGGTTGACCCCGGATTCCTTGTGCGGACCGGCCAGCAGGTGCACATACCAGCTATCGGAGAGTGCAATGAGCGTTTGCGCCCACAAGTCCAGCGGGAAGCGAGACATGTCGACGCTGCCGTTGCTCGCGCTGAGGGAGTCGTACTTCCACCCGATGTCCCCACCCAGGCCAAGTCCCACCGTATTCCCGATCCAAAGAGGGGTCACGGTCGCGTCGATAGCGAGATACACGCCGCCCGCGGCACGCAGCGTGCTGCTGTCTCCATTCGAGAACTGCGCGGTCACCAGGTTGTCGCCTCCGCCAGCCAAGCCCATCGCCCAACTGCGACGCCGGGGCGGGCGACTGCTCGACAGGGGCCGGCTGGTCTGCAGGACCCTGCTCGGACGCGGCGGAACGGCTGGCACGGAGAGATTCACGGCGCTGCCGCAGTTGGGCCGCCATCTTGGGACATCCGGTGGCGACGGGCTGGAACGTGGCGGAATCAACGACCTCGGCATACCAGCCGTTGTTCCGCTGGCAACTCACCTGGTAACGATGTCGGGGTGAGAACTGACGGGACGCTCGCATGCTGGGGTAACAACACCGATTCCCGAGCGATGCCGCCCTCAGGAGGTAGTTTCGTGTCCGTCAGTGCGGGTCAGTACTTTGCCTGCGCGCTGAAGGTCGGCGGCACCATCGCATGCTGGGGCAGAAACACCTCGGGCGAGGCTACGCCGCTGGGCTCATGAACCGATGTGCTTCGTCGTTTCAAGCGCCATGTTGCCTTGGCCGAAAGGCATCCGCGGAAAAAACGCCCGGGTATAGGGCACGTGACAGACATAGTTTACAGAATCTCTGTTACCGGATACCTGAGTACGTGCCCGCCGGCATTGGCGCGCGGCCGCGTCTTTGTTGGAACCGCGACGGGCACGCGCATCAGCATCGCCACTGGCGACACGAGCCTCGACGGCTGGAGCATGTGGGGTGGTGGCCCCGAGCCCAATGGGCCGCGCAATCTGCCGGCGGTTGCCACCAAGCCCGCCGCTGCCAAAACCGCATCCGGGACCAAGTAACACCCGGTCGTTCATCGTTCGTTCATAATGGGGGTGGCGGGAGCTGGTTGAGAGACTGGACGCTACCGCGCTTCTTAGGGCATGATGACGCTCGGCGGAGGACCCACTTCTTTGCCTTGTGCTCTGCGGTCGCAGAGCGAACGGCAGATCGTGGCTCACGATCAGCGGATAAGAACGAGGAGGTACCATGAGGACCAATTACCCATCCTTGTCGACACGCTCTGCGGAAGGTCCCAAGGTCCAGCGATGGAGTCGAGGGACAGTGGCAGGTGGCATCGCGGTACTGTCGCTACTTGTTATGCCCGGCAGGGCTGCCGCCGCGCCTGAGAACTATCGCCTGTTCCGTTTTGACCTGGGTGGGGTTTACACCATCATGTATAGCACGGGCGACAAGGGCGGCGGACTCTTGCTAGAACCGATGTTCAACATCACAGACCAGCTCTCGGTGGGATTCCGCCAGGAAATAGCGTTCGCTGGCGGAGGCTCATTTGGCTCGTCGGGGAGCTCCATGAGCGTGAGGGCTCAGTCGACTTCCCTCGCCAAAGGAGAATTCTATCTCACCCCGGGCCCCGTGCGTCCGTTCATCAGCCTCGGCGCTGGCATGTACTACATCGCTGCGATGTCAATGAAGGATAGTAGCGACCAGACCACCGTCACAGAGCTAGGCGGCACATACTTCGGCCTCGCGCCTCAACTGGGGATTGAGCTTGGCGTCTTTCGTCTCTCTGTTCTTTACGAAGCAATCCTCGGTGCCTATGCCGAGGCAATACAGACGGTGGCGACCGGCACGGAGCCGAAGGTTCTATCGCGCAAGTCGTTGAACTACATCGCCATCGAGGTGAGCTTCCGCATCGGCGGCGGCAGGATCGACAGGTCCGCCGAACGATCCTCCGCCGTCGATGGCGAATAGGTCCCGAGCATGCACAATGCAGGTGGGTAGGGCGACCGGGCATAGGGGCGAGTTGACATGACTTCGCATCATTGAACATCCTGAGATGCGATGAGGCGATACGAAGAGGGCGCTTGTGCTTCCATGCTCCGCAATGAACAGAGGGTTTCTTTGGGCTGCGCTCGACTATGCTCCCCTTCGGGCACGTCGGCCCCTCGGGCGGCCAGTCGTCACTTTCAAACGTATTTCAGGCCGTCGACCACTTGCTGCCTGGACGCGCGCCACGCGGGATAGAGCGTGGCCCACAGGCTGATGACTTGGGTGGCCAGGGCCACACAGAGGATCTCGAGGCCCGACACCTCGACCGGCAGGCGAGCGATGAGATACACCTTCGGGTCGAGGGGATAGCCGTAGAGCACGGCCAGCCCGCACAGGGCGAGGCCGTAGAGGATGCCCAGGCCCGTGCCCACGAAGCCCACGATGCTGCCCGAGACGAGGAAGACGCCCAGAAGCGAGCCGCGGCGGGAGCCCATGGCCGCGAGGATGGCGACCTCGCGCACCTTGGACAGCACCACCAGCATGAGCGACGCGAGGATGTTGAACGCGGCCACCACAATAATGAGCACGAGCAGAAGCGAGATGATGATCTTCTGCATTGCGAGCGCGGTGAAGAGGTTCTTGTTCAAGGTCTTCCAGTCGATGATGCGCCGGTCGGGCCCCAGGCGATTCTCGACCTCTTCTTCCATGCGCAGGGCCAGCATGGGATCCGAGAAGCGCAGCTCGAGGCCGAAGATCGACTGCCGCGCGTTGCCCAGGCGTCGGGCGTCCTCCAGGGGAATGAAGCCTAGGCGCGCGTCGTACTCCTGAAACCCGAACGCGGCCAGGCCGACGACGCGGAAGAGGTACGCGCTCGGCGTGGACTCGATGCCACCCGAGAACGGCACCAGAACTTGGATGCAATCGCCGACCGAGGCATGCACCTTGCGAGCGAGGTCCGCGCCCAGAATGAGACGGCCGACCGGTTCGCCGGGAGCGGCCGTGCCCGCGCAGGTGGCGAGTTTGCCGAGATCGTCGACCGAACCCGCGGAGAGCGCGCGCCGCAGCTCCGGCAGGCCGTCGGCCAGGTCCACACCCTTGAGGTTCGCGCCGATCTTCCCGATCATCACCTCGCCGGCCGTGAAACTGAAGCGCGTGGTGCGCACCAGACCGGGGAAGCCCACCAGCTCGGCCCGCACCTTGCGAGCTTCCCGTTCGGCCTCGTCCACGTCCCGTTCGAGCCCGTATGAGGTCACGAGCAGATGCGCGTTCACCGACTGGACCTTCTCCTCGAACACACGCTGGAAGCCACTGGTCACGGAGAGCACGACGATGAGCGAGGCCACACCGAGCATCACGCCCACGGTGGAGACCGTGGTAAAGACGGAGAGGAAACGGAGGAGAACGAGAAGAATCGTGGCAAGTAGGGCGCCGACCACGATGACCACGGCGACGGTCTCGAGGGTGCGGTTGTGGCCGCGCGCGGCCAGCATGACGAGGACGTCGGCCAGAGTGACGCCCGCGCCGACGAGCGAACCGATGCGCACGGCCCGCGAACAGCTCTCCCGGCGCAGGTAGCGCGAACCCACGAAACGTTCGAAGCGAAATCCGACGAGCAGCACCAGGCTGGCGATGAGCAGCACCAGACTCCCCAGGCAGACCACGAGGGCGATGAGCCCGACGATGATCCCGACGATGATCGCGATGATGAGCCAGACTCCGTGAGTTCCTGCAAAGAAGGCTGCCATGCACAGCGCAAGCTACGGGAGCCGGGACCGTCGGTCAAACCAGAGACGCGTGGGCGCGCGGCTTTTTGCCTGCGCCAGCCCCTCAGGCAGGGCGCGTCAGGGGCTTTCCCCGGCTGAGGATCGGGGAGCCCCGGCCGGACGAGGTCGCTCCCCTTCCGGGTTCCTTGACAGGCCTTGCCGCCGCCACATACCGTTCTAGTCCTATGAGCCCGCATCGAGCCTTCCGCCAGGTCGCGTTCGGGATTGCCCTGCTTTCGGCCGCGCTCGCCAGCAACGCCTTCGCCGGTCGCAACGACCTCAAGCTCGTCAACCTCTGTCCGCAAGCCTACGCCCCGACGCTCGGGGTGCAGGAGTGCAGCTGGGTGCAGCGNNGAGCTGGGCGTGGTCATGGCACCGCGCATACCGATGCCCGCGGGCACCCTCGGGTTCGCCGGGTTCCAGGTCAGCGGAGAGCTCGGCGTCACCGAGATCAGCAACAACATGAGCTTCTGGAACGGGGTCAACGCGGTCTCGCCCCAGAACCCAGGCGCCGCGCGGCCCAGTTCCACGCTGACGACCATGGGCGTGTTCCTGCGCAAGGGCATCTGGCTTCCCGCCCCTTCGCTCGAACTGGGCGGCGGCGTGGTCAACCTGCTCGATTCGCAGCTCCTCTCCTGGCAGGCCTACGCCAAGCTCGCGCTGCACGAAGGCTTCCACGACCTGCCGATTCCGTCCCTGTCGGTGCGCGGCGCCTTCGCCTACGTCACCGGCACCGACCAGGTCAGCCTCAACATTTCCTCGGTCGACGTGCTCATCTCCAAGGGATTCGGAGTGCTCAAGACCGCGCGGCTCGAGCCCTTCGGCGGCTGGAGCCTGATCATGATTCGTGCCGCCGGCAAGACCATCGACTTCACCCCGTTGTGTGACGCTCAAGTGGCCGCCATGGCAACGCCCGGCCAGAAGGTCAGCGATTACTGTGCCGTCGCGTCGAGCCAGAGCGACACGACCAACGACTTCAAGGCGAACAAGGGATTCCCGAGTCAGGACGTCATCACTCGCTACCGGGTGTTTGGCGGGGCCAAGCTGAAGTTCGGCCTCCTCGACATCATTGCGCAGTACGAGCTCTACCTGGCGGGCGATAGCCGCGACGATAGCGTCGTGGCAGCGGTCGATCACAGCGCCCGGCAGAGCGCCTTCTCGCTCAGCCTCGGCCTGGAATTCTAGCCCTTCCTAATGAGCCGGTAGGCCGCTGCGGATGATGCGGCGCAGGCCCTCGACGGGCAGCCGCGGTCCGCGCTTTTCTTCCTCGAAAATGATCTGGGCCATGGTGGCGGCCGTCAGATCCTGCTGCGTGTTCTTGTCGATGACCTTGATCTCGTCGCCGTTGCGAATCAGTCCGGCGATCTGTTGCAGGGTCACGTAGTGCGAATCCTCGGTGTCGTAGAGCTTGCGGTTCGAGTAGCGCTTGATCGTGCGTGTCGTCATGCGGGTATCATGCAACGCCAGCAGACCGCGTCAAGGCCGATCATGTACTGGCGCGCAATCAAAGCCGTTTTTCACGGCCATGCGGCAAAAGCCGAGCGCAATCCTCCGGTATTCCCGGTCCCAGGCCGGGGGTTTGCCTAGCTCGCTTTGTCGCCAGGCTTGGCGGATTCCGCCTTTTCCGCCGGCGCGCTGCCGTCGATCTCGGGCTTCTTGGGCGCGACCTCGATTTCGTTCGCGCTCGTCACGGCGCGCTTGAAATTTTTGATCGCCCGGCCGAGTCCGTCGCCCAACTGGGGCAGCTTGCTGGCGCCGAACACCACCATGACCACGAGGAAGATGAGGATGATTTCGCCAGTGCCGAGTCCCATGAGCTAGCTCCGCAAGTGTCTATACCACCCGTGGCGAGCCCGGGCAAACCCTACTCCGACGCGGTTTCTTGGTGGCCCGAGCCACTTCCGCTACGATCCGGTGTCATGCGGTCCGTGCTTTCCATTGCGCTCGCCCTGCTCCCGGCCGCCGGCCTCGCCGGGCCGGCCGCGGCGAACGACTCCTCCAACGCCAGGACGGGGGTGCGTACCTCGCTCCCGGCCAGCACCACCCGCGAGAGTTTTGCCGAACGCAAGGCCGTACGCGGCGTCGCCCTCGACGGCGCCGAGACCTCAGAGAGCCCGGAGCTGCGGGCCATGCGCCGTTTCGAGGAGCAGGCGTTTCCACGGCCAGGTGCTGCCCTGCCCGGCCCCGAACCCGACGACGTTCCCCAGACCCTGCCTCCCGGGCTCGAGGGGCGCTGGGGCGGAACCGGCGACATCCCGCGTGTGTTGCGCAGCCCCGAGCGCGGCGCTGCCCCGCCCGCCGCCAAGCCCGGCAAGGAATGGCTGAGCCAGCTCACCCTGCCTGACCTCCCGGTGCGCTGGGAGCCGCAGGTCGTGCGCTACCTGGAGTTCTTCAAGGACGATGCCAAGGGCCGCGGCATCATGACGTCGTGGTTGAAAAAGATGAGCCGCTACCGGGCCATCATCGAGCAAAGGCTCGACGAGCAGGGGCTACCGCGCGACCTCATCTACCTCGCCATGGTCGAGAGCGGTTTCGATCCGGGCGCGACGTCGCTCAAGAGCGCGGGCGGGGTCTGGCAGTTCATTCCCGGCGCCGCGCGCGCTTACGGTCTCGAGGTCAGCCGCTGGGTCGACGCCCGGCGCGATCCGGAGCGCGCCGCCGAGGCGGCCGCCCACCTGCTCAAGGATCTCTACGTTCGCTTCGGCTCCTGGCCGCTGGCCTTCGCGGCCTACAACGCCGGCTACGGCGCCATCCTGCGCTCCATCGCCAGGTTCAATACCAACGACTTCTGGGAGCTGGCCCGGCATGAGGCGGGGCTGCCCTGGGAAACCACGCTCTACGTGCCCAAGATCCTCGCGGCCGCCATCGTCGGTCACAATCTCAAGGCCTTCGGGTTCGCCGAGCTCGCGCAGGATCCACCCTGGCAATTCGATCGCGTCGAGGTTGCCTCCGGGATCTCGTTCGCATCGCTGGCGCACGCCGCGGGCGCCCGGCCCGACGTCATCGAGGATCTGAACCCGGAGTACATCCGTGGCCGCGTGCCGCCCGATCGTCCGTCGGTGGCGATCCGGGTTCCCTTGGGCTCGGCCGCCACGTTCGGCAAGGCGCTGGCGGAAGCGCGCGCGACCGAGCGCGTGCAGACCCTGGTCTTGCGTTTCGGCGAGACTCTCGACGACGTGGCCAAGGCGCGCGGAAGTTCCGTGCGGGAGCTCAAGCGCCTCAATGCGGTGAGCGACCCCGCGGAACTGCGCGGAGGCATGACCATCCTGGTCCCCGCGCGCGGTACGCCCGCCGCGCCGCCGACCGCCACAGCGGACGACGACGACACCATCCTGGTCGCGGTTCCCGATCGCGCCTTCGCCTACCCTGGCCGCGAGCGCGTTTTCTACCGCACGCGCGACGGCGACACCCTGGCCGACATCGCCGCCGTTTTCGACGTCACGCCCGACAACATCATCGAGTGGAACAACATCGATCCCGAGGCCAAGTTGCAGCCCAAGCTCATCCTCCAGCTCTTCGTGGCCGAGGACTTCGACCGGGCGACCGTCGTGCTGCTCGACCCCGACAAGGTCCGCGTGGTGACCCTGGGCTCGGAGGAGTTCCTCGAGCTCGAGGCCGCGCGGCGGGGGAAGACGCGCCTCTTCTACTCGGCCCGCGCGGGCGATACGCTCGGCAAGATCGCCAAGCGCTACGGGCTTGCCCCCGGCGACCTCGCGCGCGTCAACCGCCTGTCGGCGACCAGCGAGCTCACCGAGGGCCAGCACATCGTCGTCTACTCGCCCACGCCGGAGCTGCCCAAGGAGATCACCGCCAAGGTGACCGGCGCGCCCAAGAAACCGGCCCTGGCGATGAAAGAGGCCGCGTCCAAGGGCGGCAAGGGCGCGCCGGGAAAGCCCGACCAGTCAGGCCACGGCAGCACGGCGAGCAAGGCTTCGCCGAGCAAGGGTGTCGCGAATTCCGCGCCCGCGCCCAAGAGCAATGGCAAGGGCGGCAACAACGCCCAGAGCGGGAGCGGCAAGAAGCCGACGAACGGCAAGCACTAGTGCCATGAGCACCACGCGGGAGGAAGGGGCGGCGGAAGGCGCGCTGGTCGTGGCGATGAGCGAGGCCGGTTGCCGGCTCGACGCCTTCCTGGCTCGCCGCCAACTCGTGGCCAGCACGTCGGCAGCCCGCCGGGCCGTGGCCGCGGGCGTGGTCAGAGTCAACGGCTGCGTGGCGAGGAAAGGCGTTCATCTCGCGCCGGGCGACACGGTCGACCTAGGGGGGGGACCGTCGGCGGGCCAGGTGCTGGTTCCGACCCCCGAGCTCGACCTCACCGTGCTCTACCAGGACGACGACATCGTTGCCGTCGACAAGCCGGCGGGCGTGCCCGCGCACCCGCTGCGGCCGGGGGACGCGGCCACGGTCGCCTCAGCGCTCATCGCGCGCTTCCCGGAATGCGCCGCCGCCTCGCCCGATGCGCGCGAGGGGGGCCTCGGCCACCGCCTCGACGTGGCCACCTCGGGCGTGCTCCTGGCCGCGCGCCGCCGCGAGGCCTGGCACCGCCTGCGCGAGGCCCTCGCCGCCCCGCTTTGCGAGAAGATCTACCTCGCCGAGATTCGCGGTGGCTTCCCCCCCACCGACGCCAACCTCGGTGGATTCGTCGTTCCCGGCCCGCGGCCGGCGAGCTTCGTGGTCACCGCGCCCATCGGCCGCCAGGGCCGCCACGGCGGCCGGGTCAAGCTTGCTTCGGGACGGCAACCACTGCCCGCGCGCACCGAGGTCACGCTGCTCGAAAAGCGCGTGACCCTCGCGCTGGTCGAGGCCCGCTTGTCGCGCGGCCGGGCGCACCAGGTGCGCGCGCATCTCGCCCACCTGGGCATCCCGGTGCGCGGCGATCCCATCTACGGCGAGGCCGAGGCGGACATCGGGCTGCGCCTGCACGCCTGGGCGATCTCGCTGCTGCATCCCCTCACCGCCCGACCCCTGCGCATCGAGGCGCCCTTGCCAGCCTGGGCCAGGCGGCGAAGCTGAGTGCTATGGTCGCTCCAGCATGAAATTGGGCCATCAGAAGGTCGTGCTCGCCGCGATGAGCGGCAATGCCGTCATCACCGCCGCTAAGACTGCGGCAGCGCTCGTAAGCGGCAGCGTGGCCATGCTCGCCGAGTCGGTGCACTCCCTGGCCGACACCGCGAACCAGGCCCTTCTCCTCCTCGGCACCCACCTCGGGAAGAAAAGCGACCCCGTGCGCTATCCGCTAGGCCGCGCCACCGAGGTGTACTTCTGGGCCTTCGTGGTTGCCATGATGCTCTTCCTTCTCGGCGGGGTGTTCGCGGTGTACGAAGGCGTGCGCAAGCTGCTCGTGCCGCCGGACCAGCCGGCCGCCCCGCTGCTCCCCCTCATCGTCCTCGGCATTTCCGCCGTCTGTGAAGCCGTCAGTTTCGCCATCGCGTTTCGCGAGTTCAGAACACAGCGGGGCAACCGGACCTTCCGCGAAGCCCTCTTCGCAGGCAAGGATCCCACTGTTCCCATCGTTCTCCTCGAGGACACCGGCGCCTTGCTGGGCCTGGCCTTGGCGTTGGCCGCCGTCGTGGCCACCTGGCTCACCGGCAGCCACCTGCCGGACGCGCTGGGGTCCATCGCCATTGGCGTACTTCTGTGCACCGTCGGGTTTCTGCTCGCGCGCGACACCAAGAGCCTGCTCATCGGCGAGGGCGCGACCGCCGAGGACCGCCAGCAAGCCCTCACGGCCATCCAAGGAACCGGCGGCGTCGAGGCCGTGACCCAGATGTTGACCTATCACTTGGGCCCCGACACCGTCCTCCTGGCGCTCAAGGTTCGCTTTGCCCCCGACCTTTCGGTGGCCGAGGTGGAGCGGGCGGTGGATGACCTGGAAGCGCGGGTGCGCGCCCGGGTTCCCATCATGAAGCGCATCTTCGTCGAACCCGACGGCGACTACGTCGAGGGCGCCAAGCCCTGATACGCGCCGGGGGCCGCTACTCGAACTGGGCCATGCTCGTCTCCACCAGGAGATAGAGCGTGCGGTAGAAGGTCAGCAGCTCGTCGGGGGAACTGAAGCGTTCCGCCCATTCGCGCAGGGTGTTGGTTCCATCGAGCAGGCCGAGCACGTCGCGGGGAGTGGGACCGAGCCGGAAGGCTTCGGGGTTGACGCGCGGGTTGGGCATGGCGCGCGGGCGGAATTCCATCAGGGTTTCGAAATGCTCGACGAGATAGTCGTAGCTGAGCGCGACCACACCGGCGCCCAGGATCTCGAAGCTGGAGAGCCCGAGGGGGAAGGCCTCGACCGGGTTGCGCAACCCCCGGTAGAAGTCGAAGCCGCCCTCGGTCCAGGTGAAGAGCTCCATGACGCGCTCGCGGACGTGCTGCGAGAGTAGCCGGAATACGTCGAGCGGCCGCATGAACCCCAGCCCCACCAGCGCCTCGCCGAACTTGCCACCATAGTGCGGCATCTCGTCGAGGGCGCGCTCGAGATCGGCGGAGCGAAGGAAACCGCGCGTGACCAGGTACTCACCGAAGCGATCGCCGGTCATGTTCGAGTTGACCGACTCGGGCGCCCCGCGCACCAGGTAGACGTCCTTGAACTGCCCGTATTTGCGAAAACGGACGAGCCCGGTGTCCACGGCCACGGCCATGTCGGCGATGGCGCGCATGGGTGAGATGAGGGTCAAATCCCCGCTGCTGTCGGGCGCAGTCCCCTCCGGAATCGCGGCAGCGGGCTCCTCGCCGCGGCTGGAAGCCTCGGGTTCGGGTTCGGCCACGGCCGGATCGATCCCGTCCAGGCTGAGCAGGCTGTTGGCCGAGCCATCGTCCGGGCCGGGGAAGGATGGCATGCGGCGCCGCTCCGACTCGGAGGAACGGGCGGGCGGCGGCGTTCCCCGCAGAAAATCGCCCGGACCGCCCAAAGGTCCCGTCGGCCAGACCGGGGCACCCTCGAGATCCGGCTTCTCGTACTGATCCAGCCCGACCAGCGACATCGATCCCCCCAGGGCGTCGTCGAGGGCGGCGCTGACCACCGTGCTCGCGGGCGTCAGGCCCCCGCCCCGACTGGGTGGACGCGCGTCGTGCTCCGCCGAGGCGCCGAGCGAGGGGCGCGGGACCGGCGGCGGCGTGGCCCCGGATGACGAACGGTGCTCCTTGATCTCCCATTTGCGCGCGCGCTCCTTCAAGCGCGCCAGCGAGTCCGGCTGGGTGTCGAAGAGATCGGCCACCAGCGCGCCGAGATCGGCCGGCCCCACGCGCATGCCGAACTGAAACTGGAGATCGTCGAGGGCGTTGCGAAACTCCGCGGCGTTCTGGTAGCGCTCGTCGAGGCTTTTGGCCAGCGCCTTGCGCACGATGGCGTCGAGGGGTGCCGGAATGTCCTTGCAGTACTTATCCCAGCGCTCGAGCCGCCCGTCGCGCACCATGAGCAGGACGTCCAGATCGTTGGGCGCGGTGAAGAGCCGCTTGCCCATCAGCATCTCGGCGAGCACGATGCCCACCGCGAAGATGTCGCTGCGGCCGTCGAGGTCGCCGCCCGTGACCTGCTCGGGCGACATGTAGCCGTACTTGCCCTTGAGCGTGCCGGCCTGGGTCTTGGACTCACGCTCCTGCGCGTGCGCGATGCCGAAGTCGCCCAGCTTCACATCCCCGCGTCGCGCGATGAAGACGTTGGACGGCGAGATGTCGCGGTGAACGAGGTGCATGGGCTTGCCCTCGCTGTCCTTGGCGTTGTGCGCGTAATCGAGGGCGTCGAGCACCTCCGCTGCGATGAACATGCAGATGGGGATGGGCAAACGCACGTGCTTCTGCGCCGCCGAACGCAGAAGGCCGAGGCCGTCGAAGCCCTCGACGTACTCGAGCGCGATGAAGTACTGGCCGTTCTCCTCGCCGAAGTCGGTGACCTGCACGATCTTGGGGTGGATGAGCTGGGCGGTCAACTTGGCTTCGTCGATGAACATCGACACGAAGGTCTTGTCCGCGGCCAGGTTGGGCAGGATGCGCTTGATGACCAGCAGCTTCTCGAAGCCGTGGGCCGAAAGGATCTTCGCCTTGAAGACCTCCGCCATTCCTCCCGTCGCCAGGCGCTCCACCAAGGTGTAGCGGCCGAACTGCGAGGGAAAACCAGCCTCCTTTCCCTCGACAGGCATCAGATCCTCATGGTAACACGTTGAAGGCCCAAAAGTACCTCGTTCCCCTGTGCTGGGGCGGAGGTTTCGTAGTACCATGAAACGAAGCGCATGCGAATTCTGTCCTTTGGCAAGTCCGATGTCGGTCGCCGGCGGCCACACAACGAAGACAGTATGCTCTTCGACGACGAGCTGGGCCTGTACATCGTTTGCGACGGAGTGGGCGGCAATGCCAAGGGCGAGGTGGCCAGCGCGGAGTCGGTCGAGCTCGTGCAATCCTGGGTCAAGCGCTGGCGCAAGACCCTGAATGCCCACGCTGCGAATCCGACGCCCGAGAGCGCTGGCCTGGTGCGCCGTCTGCTCGAAAACGCGGTGCAGTCGGCGTGCTACATGGTCTTCGGCATGGGCCAGCTCGATCCCCGGCAAAAAGGCATGTCGACCACGCTGTCCTCGCTGCTCATCAGTGCTGGAACCGCGTTCATCGCCCAGGTGGGAGATAGCCGCGTGTACCTTTCCCGCGATGGCAAGACCGCGCAGCTCACCGAGGATCATACCCTGGTCAACTTCCGGCTGAAGCTGGGCCTCATCACCGCCGAGGAAGCCGCCAACTCGCCCGGCAAGAACGTCATCACCCGCGCGGTGGGGCACCAGGACTACGTCGAGGTCGACACCATCGACCTCGAGATCAAGCCCGGCGACAGGTTCATGCTCTGCACCGACGGGCTGCACGGCTACCTGATGGACGGGGAGATCGACGGTCTGCTCAACGGGGACCGAGACGCGGTGTCCAACCGGCTCATCGAGCTGGC
>PNBO01000127.1 GCA_003136095.1 Myxococcales bacterium | reverse complement strand
GGAACTGGAGGCGCGACAGGCCAGGCAGGCGCCGCAACGGGAGGCGCAGCGACAGGGGGCCAAGCAGGGGGCGGAACTGGCGGAACAGTGGCCGCTGGAGGGGCTGGCGGCGCCGGCGGGACGAGCAGCTCGACCGCCGCGCTCGTCAACAATTACGATGGCGCCCGTTCGACCACGGTCAGCTTCGACCAGGGATGGAAGTTCCACCTTGGCGACGTCACCGGCGCCCAGGCCACGACTTTCGACGACTCGGCCTGGACGTCCTTGGACGTGCCCCATGACTGGAGCATTTCGCTGGCATTCAACCAAAGCTCAAAAGCCGGCGGCGGCGGCGGCTACCTCGACGGCGGCACGGGCTGGTACCGAAAGACCTTCACCTTGCCGGCCGCGAGCTCGGGACAAAAGGTCTTTGTCCAGTTCGACGGCGTCTACATGGACAGCACGGTGTACCTCAACGGCACCCAGATAGGCGCCCGTCCCTACGGATTCTCCTCCTTTGAATGTGACCTAGGGTCCAATGCCAAGTCTGGCGCGTCGAACGTTCTCGCCGTCAAGGTCAACAACCAGCAGCCGAGCAGCCGCTGGTACTCGGGAAGCGGCATCTACCGTCACGTCTGGCTCAAGACCGTGAACCCGGTTCGCGTGGCCTACACCGGAGTGTTCGTGACCACGCCGCAGGCTTCCACCACGAGCGCCACCGTGAACATCGCGGTGACGGTGCAGAACGACGCCACCACCGACCAATCGGTGACCGTGGCAAGCTCGGTTCGAGACGCCTCCGGAACAGAGGTGGGCAAAGGTTCTTCGGCGGCGACCTCCGTGACCGCAGGCAAGACCGCCGACGTCACGCACACCGCGACCGTATCCAATCCCAAGCTGTGGTCACCCTCATCGCCGACCCTCTATTCTGTGGTGACGACCGTGTCGGTCGGGGGCTCCGTGGTCGACACCTATACGACGCCATTCGGAGTTCGCACCTTCGCGTTCGACGCGAACAAGGGGTTTACCCTCAACGGTCAAAGCGTGAAACTCAACGGCACGTGCAATCACCATGACCTCGGTGCCCTCGGCGCTGCCGTGAACAACCGCGCCATCGAGAAGCACCTTCAGATGCTCAAGGACATGGGCACCAATGCGCTACGCACGTCGCACAACCCGCCCGCGCCCGAGTTTCTCGACATGGCCGATCGGATGGGTTTCCTCGTGATGGATGAGGCATTCGATTGCTGGGACCAGGCCAAGAACACTTACGACTACGCCCGGTTCTTCAGTCAGTGGTCCAAGACCGATATCGGCGACATGGTGGCACGCGACCGCAACCATCCGGGCATCATCATTTGGAGCATCGGAAACGAAATTCAAGATAGCGACAACGCCACCGTCGCGCAATCACTCATCACGGCGGTCAAGGCGAAAGACACCACGCGCGCAATCGGTCAAGCCTTTGTCTCGGCGAGCCCTGGCGCCACGACAGCTCCCCTGGAAGATGTCGTCGGTCTCAACTACAGTCCGTCTTCCTACGACTCCCTTCACTCGAGCCATGCAGCCTGGAAGTTCTTCGCCAGCGAATCGTCATCCGCAGTTAGGAGTCGCACCGTCTACAAGACGCCGGTCACCACGAACATTCTGTCATCGAGCGACAACCAGTGCTCGTCCTACGACAACAGCGTTGTCTCTTGGGGAACCAGTGCGGAAGGCTCGTGGTCAAGCGTCAACACGCGCGCCTTCATCGCCGGCGAGTTCATCTGGACCGGCTTCGACTACATCGGCGAGCCCACGCCGTACGGCTGGCCGTCCAAGAGCTCGTACTTCGGCGCCATCGATACGGCCGGCTTCCCCAAGGACATCTTCTACTTCTACCAGAGCAAGTGGAACGCCGCGGGACCAACCATGGTCCACATTGTGCCGATGGACTGGACCAGTTGGACGGCCGGGACATCCGTGACTGTCTGGGTCTACAGCAATGCGGACAGTGTCGAGCTCTTCCTCAACGACAAGTCCCAGGGGTCGAAGACCATATCGGCCACAGCCGCGCACGCTCAGTGGTCGGTTCCATTCGCGACAGGCACCCTCCAGGCGAAGGCCACCAAGGGTGGCGCGGTCGTCGCGACCGACACCGTGCAGACCGCCGGGGCGGCGGCAGCTTTGGCGCTCAAGGCTGACCGTCCGTCGATCACGGCGGACGGACGCGACCTGGCGTACGTCGAGGTGGACATTGTCGATGCCCAAGGCGTGGTGGTACCGCAAGCCAACAATAAGGTCGACTTCACAATCAGCGGGCCCGGCGCCCTGGTGGGACTCGACGCTGGAGATTCGACAAACCACGACTCCTACAAGGGCACCTCGCACGCCGCATTCAGCGGCAAGCTGATGGCCATCGTTCAATCCACGGCCACGGCCGGCAAGATCACGCTTAAAGCCACCTCCGGCTCGCTCACAGGCGGCTCGATCGACATCACGACGGGGACGCCCTAAGTGCTGCCGCACCGGCGTTCGGCCTACTGGCCCCCGTCGTCGTGGCTACCCATCTCGTCCGTCAAGAAGACCGGCGATCACGCGGCTCTCCGGTAGTCGTGGTGAAGCCCTCCGAGCACGGGTTTGGCGACGATGGGCTTCGTGATGTCGATAGCTGCCGGTGGCCTTCCCGGGATCCGCTGCCCGATTCCCTGATGGGGTCTTGCCTCGTTGAAATACTCCTTGTACTGGACGACAAGCCGACCTAGATGCCGGTCATCAAGGACAATCACGTGGTCGAGGAGTTCCCGCCTGGCGCTGCCGACAAATCTTTCAGCAACGGCATTCATGTCGGGGGCGCGCACCGCGGACTTGATCACCCGGAGCCCCACCCCTTCCGGTACACGGTCGAACGACGCCCCGAACTTGTCGTCGCGGTCGCGCAGCAGGATCTTGGGCGACTCGCCGTCCATGGTCGCGTTCCGCAACTGCTGGGTGGTCCACTCCTGCGTCGGGTGTCGACAGGCTGCCGTGTAGACAACCTGGCGCGAGCCGAGGTGCACGATGAAGAAAGCGTACACCTGCCGGAACAGGATGTCGTAGGTCTGGATGAAGTCGCATGCCCAGGTGGCATCAGGGTGGTTGGCCAGGAAGGTCGCCCAACTCTGACCACCGTGCTTCCTGCGCACGCCTCCCATGTACTTCTGGATCGTGCGCTTGGCTACCCGGATACCCAGCTTGAGCAGCTCGCCACGGATCCGCTCTGCACCCCAGAGACGGTTGCGCTTGGCCATGTCGCGGATCAGGTCGACCGTGCCGGTATCCAAGCGCCGGCGATTGCGCGACCTGGATCGGTATCGCCAGAACAAGCGGTAGCCGGATCGATGCCACCTGAGAACCGTCTCCGGTTGCACGACAAGGATGGCCTGGCGCCACGCTGGCAGCAGGGCCGCGGCGAGGAGAAGTCGAAGTCGATCTCCTGGACCCATACGCGGCCTGGGTAAGCCACGATGGAGGACACCAAGCTGGTGGCGAAGGATGGCATTCTCGAGGACGAGCTCGCGTCGTGAGCGGCAGCAGAGGTCGGCGGCGACTCTGAGTGGCTCCACGACGACCGGGAGCGGGGCAAACCTAGACCAAAGACGGCGGACGAAGGCGAGGATGTGCGTGGCGATGGAGCTCATTGTCATGGAAGGGGTTCGACCACGAAGGAGGTAGCCGGTCCAGGCCCGTTAGCTTCGTCTATCCACGCGATCTTCCTCCGGATGCGTACGGTAGCCAACACGGGCCCAGTACTCTTATGCTATCGTGCCTCGCGCGGCCGGAGGCCGTAAGCAATGAGTTATTGGATTGTGAGCGCATGCACGGTTAGCGTGGAGCTCTACGTTCTGCGACGCTTGCGATTTGGTTGGTTCATCGTTGCCACGGTATTGGCCGGCACACTCGTCAACCTCAACTACTTGGCCTACACCTCGGTTTACGAGCGCAACTACGACGCACCATCACACGTTCTCTACATCAATGCGATCGCCGAGCACCTGAGGATGCCGACCGAGAGCATCTGTACCGCCTGCGGACACCCGCCGCTCTACTATGCGCTGGCGGCGCTGTGGTCGAAGGTCGTGCTCGCTGGCGGCTGGATCCCCCAAGAGTTGGGGCTTCAGTGGCTGTCGCTGCTGCTGTTCTTTGGCTTCGTCGTCTTCTCCCTGTTGATCCTTCGCACTACCATCGAGCAGTCGAAGACGATGTGGCTGGCAGCGGCCTTGGTCGTGTTCTGGCCGTCGAGCATCATCAATTCGGTGCGTGTGCACAACGACGCGCTCGCCTCGACGCTGATGATCGCCTCGATCTACTTCATCGCGCAATGGGACCGGGAGGGACGCCATCGAGACTTCTACGCGGCCGTGGCGGCTGCGGCGCTGGCGCTGCTCACGAAATCGACGGGATACACCGTGGCGGCGACGCTCTTGGCGCTTGCGGGATGGAGAGTTTGGTCGACGCGCTTCAACCGCGAAAGCATCAAGCAGTGTGCCACTGCAACGCTTGTCCTTTTCGGTGCAGCACTGCTCGCCATGGCGTTTCGCGGACCGCTCTTCCCCTTCGCGCTCTGCCCCAAGGTGCTCGGCCACGCCTGCAGCATACCGCCCTACTTCTTCGTCGGAAACAAGCCGATCAACTACCTCTACTTCGACCTGCGAGGTTTCGTCAGCTCGACGAGCTCGTTGGCCTCCGCCCCGCAGCAGGACTACTTCTTGAACGTATTGGCAAAGTCCAGTCTGTTCGGCGTCATGGCGCTGGGCAAAGCCTTCGAAGGCGCGCCCTACAAGGGCCTGGCAGTCATCATCAGCGTGTTGCTCTTGGCAATGGTGGCGGTCTGCGTTGCCATCTTGCCCTTCGTGAAAGCGGTGAGATGGCAGCGGTACCGCGCACTGGTTGGTGCCGCCGCGAGCATGTTGATCCTTCTGGTGGCGTTTCGAATCATGCTGCCAACGCCGTTTCACGAAGACTTCCGGCACATCTTCCCGGTGCTCGTCCCGTTTTGCCTCTTGTACGCAAAGACAGTGGAGCGCCTGAGCCGCTGGTCCGCTGTGCTCCACAAGGCAGGCGTCGCCATCGGGCTGCTGATGATTGCCTCGTCCGTGGCGTTTTTCGTGCGGCTTCCCTGAGGCAAGCCTTCACCTCAGACTCCGACGCCCTGCCTCACTTCAGGCTGCTGAAGAACGACCAGATATTGGCCTTGGCGGTCGCCGAGACATAGTGGTCCCAAGCGCCGGTGCAGTAGAGGACCGGCTCGGCGCATGCGCCATAGCTCAGGCACCCGGTGTAGACCGATGTGGTCGTCGTGTTGCACCCGTTCTGCTTGGTCCAGAAGTCGCGCGTTCCCTCGCCAGCCGTGGCCGTTGCGATGGTGTCGAGGGTCCCTTGATGGATGATGACGGCGGGCTTGGCGTTGGCGTTGGCACAGGAGCTCGGCCCGCCCCCTTCGACCGGCGCGTAGCCATGGAACCAGTCGACGTGGTCGCAGGCCATGGAGTTGGTGAACATGCCGCCCATGCTGAACCCGGTGATGAACACCCGATTCGTGTCGATACAGTATCGGCTTTCGAGATCGGCCATCAGGGTCTGCATGAAGGTGTAGTTCGCGGTGTTGGCGGTCCAGGTCGATTTGAGGACCTGGTCACCCCAGTGGGATGTGTTGCCGGGTGCTGGACCCTCACCCTGCGGCAATACGGTGATGGCCTTGTTGCCCGATTGCGCGGTGAAGTCGTACAGGTCCACGAGCGCTACGTTGTTCATGTCGTAGCCGTGCAAGGCGAAGACCAGTGGTAGCGCCGTCTTGTTATCGGCATTGCTCGGGACGTTGAGCAGGTAGTAGCGGGTCGTTCCTTGGATGTCCATGGTTTGCTGGGTCTTCCGATCGGGTCGCGTGATGGCCTTGCCGCAGCCCTCAGAAAGGGTGCCGCCGTCCACGTTCGCCCCGCCCGTTCCGCCAACCCCTCCATCGCTGCCGCCGGTGACCTTGGTCCCACCGGTCGAGGTGCCGGTGTTGCCCCCGCTGCCTGAGCCGCTTCCTCTGGTGGTCTTGGTCCCACCGGTCGACGTGCCGGTCACCCCGCCCGTGGCCGTTTGGCCACCCGAGCTGGTGTTTCCACCGGTCGGGCTGGTGCCGCCAGTCCCGCTCCTGCCACCACTCGCGATGGTGCCACCGGTCCCGGTCGTGCCGCCCGTGCTCGTGGTGCCGCCCGTCTGCGAACCTCCCCCCGAGCCGCTCTTTCCGCAGCCTGCGAAGGCCAACAATGTGACCAGAGTTAAGTAAGTGACTTTGGCCTTCATGGCGCTTGCTCCTTCGTGGGGAGAAAGTTGATGACGTAGGACCCAAGATTCGACCTTGGGACCATATTTCTAGCTCATTGCCGCGACCCGGCGAGAGTTGTCATGGAAAAATGCGCTCGACTAAGAGCGAGCCGTCATGACCTG
>PNBO01000351.1:443-7534 GCA_003136095.1 Myxococcales bacterium | reverse complement strand
CGCATCGGGATGGTGCGTGGCGAGCGACCCAAACCCGCCGGGTAGCGCAGCAGGAAGGGCACGAGGATCGACTCATCCCAGGGTTGCTGCTTCGCGAGCTCGCCTTGCGAGCGGTGCATGTCACCATGGTCCGAGGTGAACACGACGATCGTGTCGTCGGCGAGCCCGAGCTGAGCGAGAGTTCCCAGCAGATCAGGGATGCACGTGTCGAGCGCCGCCATGTGGGCGTAGTAGCCGGCGAGGCTCAATTGCGCCTCGGCTTGGTAGGACGGCGGCACGTTGGGTCTCACCTGAATTGCGCCGGGAGAGAACTGCGACGCAAACTCCGGCGGTGCCGTGTCGTAGGGATCGTGCGGCGGGCCCCATGACAGGAAGTAGAAGAACGGGGTCGCGGGATCGCGCTCCGTGAGCCAACGTTGCAGCTCGCGGGTCTGGGCGATGGCGTCATATCCTGGCCAAGTCAACCGCGTGGAGCCGTCGTTGCCCGCGTAGTAGAGCGAGTCGTTGTAGTCATGGGTGCACTCGATGGCCGCCCAACGCGAGAAACCCTGACGGCGCTCCGGGGGCGTATAGGCCAATCGGCACCCCTGGCCATCGAGATGCCACTTGCCGATGTAGCCAGTGTCGTAGCCGGCTTGCTTGAACCTCTCCGCCAGCGAGTTGGGGTCAGGCGCGAGATGGACATCGTTCAGGAAGACGCCATTGTCGGCGGGGTAGCGACCGGTCATGAGGGTGGCGCGATAGGGACAACAGACCGGCGTGCAGGAGACGGTGTGCGAGAAGGTCACGCTCTCGCTCGCCAGCCGGTCGAGGTTTGGCGTTCTGGCGTTGGGATCGCCNNCGAGGTGACGCCCATCGCGGCCGATCTCAGAAACCCGCGTCGATCGAGCTTGGGGAGTTGCGTCCCCCTTGGGACCAGGCGCGCCATGGCATCAAGGATTGCCACAGCACCTCTTGTATTTCAAGTTGCTGCCACATGGACAGGGAGCGTTGCGGCCGACCCTTGCGGTCGGCGAGCGGCTGGGCGGCGGGGTGTGAAGCATGGGATCGCCGCCGGCCGCCCGCGCCGCCCGTGCCTCCTCCTCGGCCGCCAACCGCGCAAGCCGGTCGTGTGCGTGGTTGAAGAAGGCGCGATAGCCGTCACACAGGTAGCTCGTCCGTGGCGTGTCGCCGAAGAGGCGATCTTTGGGACAACCCCCGCGGCAGACGGAAAGCCAGCGACANNAGACGGCGCCATTGTGTTCCACGACCAGGTACGAGCTGCAAGTCGCCTGCATCGTGCATTCGGGCGGTTCTCGGCCAAGATAGTGCGCCAGCAGGGCGTCAAATGCCCGAACACTGGTGTGCCTGGGGCCTGTTCGATCCAGCATCCATCGGTCGAATAGCCGGCAAAGGAAGATTCCGTACGCTTCTGGGCGAACCGTGTGGCGGGTGACGCCGTCCGGGGTGGCTGGGTCGGGCTGGACGATCGGGATGAACTGCATATGACGCAGGCCGATCTCTTGGAGACGATCATAGGTTTCTTCGGCAAGTCCCGCCGACTCTTCGGTGACCACGGCGAGCACGTTGGTGGCGACCCCCGCGTCGAGCAGCATCTTGATGTTCTCGACGACCTTCGTCCAACTGCCGCCATCGCCGGCGTCGCGGCGGTTGGCGTCGTGAACGGGCGTGTCACCGTCGAGCGATACGCCCACGAGGAAGACATACTTTTTCAAGAAGGCTGCCCATGGTTTGTCCAAGAGCATCGCGTTGGTCTGCAGGGAATTGGCGACGACGTGTCCGCGACCGTACTGCTCCTCGAGCGCGACGACCCGCTCGAAGAACGGCAACCCCATCAAGGTCGGTTCGCCTCCTTGCCAACAGAAGGAGACATCGCGCGCCGATTGGGACAGGTGTTGCTGGACGAGTTGCTCCAAGACCAACGGCGTCATGCGATGGGGGCCGGCCGGGAACAGATCCTTCTTACCGCGGTAGAAGCAGTAGCCGCAGCGCAGGTTGCAGTCGGGGCCGGCTGGTTTCACCAACACCGAGGTTGGTGCCGAGATGGGTGGCTCGCCGCACACAGGTCGTTCCTCCGCTACATACACGATACCTTGCCGCTACCGCTGTTGAAGCTGGACGTGACGTACATGGTAGCAGACCCCAAGACCGCCCGTGCCGGTTTTGTGAGCGCGGGGCCGGCCCTCTGGCATACGGGTCCAGGCGTCGTGCGGTTGAATCCCGGTCCATTGCTCAATTCGACGACGTCAAGAAGACGGTCGCCAAGGCGCGCCGATTGGGCGCCGCGGTTCATGTCGACACCATGGAAATCGGCGCCATGGGCGCCATCGGCGTCCTCAGCAATCCAAGCGGCGCCGCCATCGGCGTGTGGGCCATGGCTGAGAAACCCAAGCGCCAGCCGGTTAAGAAGCGCAAGAAGCAGAGTCAGCGCGAGGGCGCGGCCGAGAGCTGGGCAGCGAGGATGGCGTTCTCCGCGCTATCCGCGATCAGCAGCTCGCCGCCGAGGCCCAGCGCCAGTCCGAACGGGTTTCCCACTCCCGCCGGGAGCGGGCCCAGCACGACCCCCATCCGGTCGGGCGAGCCCACCACGGTCGTCACGACTTGCGTGCCGATGACGATCTTGCGAACCGTGTTGTTGAATGTGTCCGTCACGAAGAGGTTGCCGGCCTTGTCACAGACAACGGCTTGCACAGAGTAGAACCGTGCGGCCGCCCCGGTGCCGTCGGCCGTGCCGGACGCTCGCTCTGCGCCAGCCAGCGTAGTGACCTCGCCGGTGGCGATGACGATCTTCCGTACCGTAAAGTTGGCGGAATCGGCGACGAAGAGGTTGCCCGCGTTGTCCGTAGCGACACCCTGCGGATTTAGAAAGCGGGCGGCTGCTCCCACGCCATCGTTGCCGCCGGCCTGGTTCGGGGAGCCGGCGAGCGTGGTGACGGCTGCGGTGGCGACGACGATCTTTCGTATCGTGTAGTTGTATGTGTCGGCGACGAAGAGGTTGCCCACGTCGTCGGCGGCAACACCCAACGGATCATCGAACCGCGCGGCGGTTCCCGTGCCATCCGTGCTCCCTGGGTCCGTGGAGCCGGCGAACGTCGAGACTTCGCCCGTGGCGATGACGATCTTGCGTATCGTGTTCTGCCCATCGGTGACGAAGAGGTTGCCCGCATTGTCCGTCGCGAGAGCCTGCGGATATTGGAGTCGTGCCGCCGCACCCACGCCATCGGCGTTGCCCCATTGGCCTGGGGAGCCGGCGAGCGTCGAGACCTCTCCCGTGGCGATGACGACCTTCCGAATGGTGGAGTTCCATGCGTCGGCGACGAAGAGATTGCCCGTGTCGTCACTGGCCAGGCCAGTGGGAAGGTAGAATCGCGCGTCGGCCCCCACGCCATCGGCGTTGCCGAAGTTCTGCGGGGATCCCGCCAGCGTCGAGACCGTCGCGCCGTCAGTGACGATCTTGCGTATCGCGTAATTACCCGTGTCGGCGACGAAGAGGTTGCCGGCGCCGTCGGTGGTGATGCCCACGGAATCAAGGAACCGCGCGTCGGCCCCGGTGCCGTCGCTGTTCCCCGACTGTCCGGGCGAGCCCGCGAGGGTCGTCACTTCTCCTGTCGCGATGACCAGCCTGCGGATCGTGTTGTTGCCGAAATGGGAGCTGTCGCCGGCATCGACGACGAAAAGGTTACCGGCCCCGTCGCTGGCAATGCCCTTGGGATAGCTGAAGCGAGCGGCGGTTCCCATGCCGTCGCTACTGCCCGCCTGTCCTGGTGAACCGGCGAACGTGGACACTTCCCCGGTGGCGACGACGACCTTGCGAATCGTGCTGTTCTGGTTGTCGGCGACGAAGAGGTTGCCGGCGCCGTCGCTGGCCATACCCCATGGAGCTTGGAAGCGCGCGGCAGTCCCGGTGCCGTCGGTGCTCCCCAGCGCTAACGAGGCGCCAGCCAGCGTGGTAACGGCCGCGGTGGCGATGACGATCTTTCGTATCGCATGGCGGTCGGTGACGTAAAGGTTGCCGGCGCCATCGCTGGTGATGCCGGTAGGGGAGGTAAAGCGCGCGGCCGTCCCGGTGCCGTCGGTGGTGCCGGACTCTCCCGGCACGCTTGCGAAGTTGGTAACGGCGCCGGTGGCGATGACGATCTTCCTGATGGTGTGGTTGAGGTTATCGGTGACGAAGAGGTTGCCGTCGCCATCGCTGGCGACTCCCGCCGGGCAATTGAACCGCGCGGCGGGGCCCGTGCCGTCAGTGCTGCCCGCGCTCAACGGCGAGCCCGCCAGCGTGGTGACGGTGCCGGTGGCGACGTCGATCGTTCGGATGACCTGGCCGTCCCAGTCGGCGACGAAGAGAGTGCCCGCACCATCACTCGTGATTCCCTCCGGGCTTCTGAAGCGCGCGGCGGTACCGATACCATCGGTGTCTCCGAGTCCGCCCAACCCGCCGGCGAGGAGCTTGAGCACCCCGCCGCCTGCGCCGGCCTCACTCGCATCGCGGCCGTCCGGAATACTGCCGTCGCTTCTGCCGTCGGTCTCGACTTCAGCCTTGCCATCAAGTGCGGCGTCCGGGCCGCTGTCGAGCGGGCTGTCCCTGCCGGCGTCCGCTAGGTCGCCACTCCCCAGATCGCGTCTGGCCTCCGTTCCAAGATCATTCGTCCCCACCTCGGGCCTCTCTGCCGAGCCAGCGTCCGGGGCGCCGCCAGCACCCGTGTCGGGTTTTCCACTGGTCCCTCCGCTGCTGCCGTCCGAGCCAACCTCGGGTCGGGTAGTGCCGCCCGCGCCCGTGTCAGGGACGGTGCTTCCGGTCCCCACATCCGAGCTGCCACCCGTGCCTGCGTCGCGACTGCCACCGAAGCCCCCCGTCGCGCCGCCTTCCCCGCCCACGCCGCCGGTCGCATTTGGAGCTACAGTGGAAATGAGAGCAGTGCGCCCTCCGCATCCGCTCGCGAGCAACGCCGCTGCCACCAAGCTGCAACCGCAAAGCAGCCAGTGGGCGTGTCGAGGTCTGTGCCTGCGAATCATGGTTCGTCTTCGCCAGGCATCCTAGTCTCGCTCCTCGCGATTGTCGCTAGTCCCCTGCACCACAACCCGGCGCCGTAGCCGGTGGATGGCATAGGTCAGAGGCAGGAGCTCGACGAATGGGCGAAGCGCGCGCGGCAGGCCGTCAATGGGAAACACGGTCCCGGAGAAGAAGAACATCGGGGACAGGAACCCGGTGAAGTAGAAATGGAAGTGATCGATGTTCTTCCATGTGGTACGAACCCGAACACCGAGATGGTTCCGCGCGGTGTCGGGGCGCGCTTGGCTTTACGATAGAGGTTGCGCGCCGTGGTGAGGCAGACCTACTGCTCTTCTATGGGCAACAATAGGTATCGCTGACGTTCGTTACGTTGACCGCGACACAGGGCGCGGGCAGGGTATCGAGGACGCACACATAGGCGTGTGGTGGCTGCGTGCTGCCGCAGAAGACGGAATCGGCGGTGGGCACGGCCCTGCACCCGCCGGTGTCGATGCCAAGACCTGCATCGGGCAGGCACGCGAGGGTGACGCACGCGGCTCCGGTGGGCGCGCACAGGCTGCAGGAGGCACTGCAACAGTACTCGCCGGCGCCGCAGGTTGTACTGCCGCAGGGAATGTTGCCATCCGGGGCGGCGTCGCGCGCTGTCGTTCCGCCCGTGCCCACGCTACCACCACTGCCCGTCACGCCGCCTTTCCCGCTGCTGCCGCCCCTGCCCGCGCCACCGTCAAGACCACTCGACCCACCGCGGCCCGAGCCACCAACGCCCGCTCCGCCGCTGCCGAGCCTGCCGCCGGTGCCCGCGCCTCCACCACTTCCCAGCGCGCCGCCCCCACCGGTCAGGCCACCGCTGCCCAGGGCGCCCCCGCTGCTCGCGGAACCACCCCGGCCCGTTACCCCGCCCGTACTCTTCGCACCACCGGCACCCCCGTGCGATGAAAGACCACCCGTAGCGACGCTATTGCACGCGGGCAGCAACCAGCCAGCGCAGACCATCACGAAGGAGCCAACAAAAGCAAAGCCGACTGATGTCTTCATTTCACGCCTCCCCAGAGCCGGGCCTTCATCAATGTTCACTTGCAGGGATAGTATGCCGCGTTTTTCGGCGGCGCGCAGTACGCGCATTCGGAAGGTCCCTGACAGCTCAAGACTGCGGATGCACGAGGAGCTCGAACGCGTGCCCGCCACGGAGGCGAACGGCTGCGAAATGCCGGATGTCCCGCGTCGCTAGCCTGGCGACACCCACCTCCTCCGCGACGGCGACGATGGAAGCGTCCACCAGACCCAAGGCAAGATTGGCGTACTGACGATCGATCTCCNNTAGTCTAGTTCGGCCAGGACCAAACCCGGTACGTAGCGAGCCACCGCCTCATCGATTGCTCGGCGGAAGGCCGCATGGTCCGGGGCGGCCCGCGACAGGTAGTAGAGGAGGGCGCTCGTATCGCAGACCAGCGCGGGGCTCGTCATCTGCGTCGCTCACGGAACAGCTCGGACTCGTCCCCGCGCTCGGGCAGCGGGTCCTTGATGAGACCAGCACACCGCGGTCGGGGGTGCGGACGGTACTGATCGAGCACGATGTCCAACTGGCGCCGGACAAACTCCGAGCGGGAGACACCGGCGTCGCGCGCCGCACGGGTCAGCAGTCGATCGGCCTCGGGTTCGAGCGCGATGGTGGTGGCCTTCTTGTGGGTGAGTGCCATGGAAGTAATGGTACCAGATGCTCGCTCGTCANNGGCGGAAACCGGCGTTCCAGATGACGTCCCACCATTCGTCGGCGCTGGCCAGGAAGTAGCCGAGGTCTCGGTTCTCGACCTGCACATCGCGCAAGCCGGCCCCCTCGAACAGCGCACGTCACGCCTCCGGGTGGGCGATGCGCAGCCAGATCTGCGGCGGCGTTTGCACGCCGAAGCGGTCAAGCCGCGCAACCATCAGCGAGCGCAAGGGCTCCATGTAGTCCTTGCGGAAGTTACTGGTCATCACCCGGCCGCCCGGTTTCACCGTCGCGGCGATGCGCCGAAGCTGCGCGTCCATGTCCTCGACGAAGAAGATGCCGAAAGCGCACACGGCGGCGTCGAACCTGTCC
>PNBO01000351.1:0-350 GCA_003136095.1 Myxococcales bacterium | reverse complement strand
CTCGGCGACCGCGTCGAAGGTGTCCTTGATCGACTGTTTGGCAGCGTCATCCATGGGGTTCGTTGGTTGGCGGATCGACACTATCGCACGGCCCGGCGGATGCGGTCGCCGGCTATCGGATAGGGCTGGTGGCACGCCGCGGTCTGCCCGATACGGCGATTGCCTGAGCTGTTGGCACCTGGTTTCTGCACTGCTAGGGCGAAACATGAAGAAGCTGCGGTTGGGAATCGCCTGTTTCCTGAGTCTTGCCGGCTGCGGCAACAACGTGACCCCGAAGCCGCTGGGAGGCCAGGATGCGTCGGTGGTTCGCGAGGACGTGGCCCCGCCGGGCACCGGCGGCGCGCAGGGCA
>PNBO01000241.1 GCA_003136095.1 Myxococcales bacterium | reverse complement strand
CGGCTTGTGTTCGTGGCTGCTCTCGCGAGCGCCGGGTTCCTGGCTTGCCCAGGCGCCGCGCACGCCGATGAGCCAGTCCCGATTGGGAAGCCTCCCACCCTGAGTCATTTCGTTCAGGCCGAGTATCCCAAGGACAAGCACGACGCCGGGATCACCTCGCGCGTTCTGCTTTCCATCGAGATCGGCGACGACGGCAAGGTTGGCGGCGTCGAGGTGCTGGAGAGCGGCGGCGCCGATTTCGACGCTGCCGCCGTGGCCGCCGCGCGCCAGTTCATCTTCACCCCGGCCGAGGCCGGGGGACAGCCCATCCCGGTCAAGATCACGTACCGCTACGATTTCACCATCGTCACCAAGGTCGTCTCACTGGGACCGCAGGTGAACTTCGAGGGCGTGATTCTGGATCGATTCAAGAAGCAGCCGCTCACCAACGTGAAAGTCCGGATCCGGGAGCTGGACTTGGAAACCAAGACCGACGAGGAGGGCAAGTTCTCGTTCACCGATCTGGCGCCCGCGATCTACAAGGTCGAGATCCGCCACCCGACGCTCATCACCGTGGTGACCGACGAGACCATCCGGCCGGGCCAGAAGCGGAGCATGAAGTACTTCGTGGAGAGGAAGGAGGACGACGTCGACGAGGAGGTCGTGGTGCGCGCAGCCCGCATCAAGAAAGAGGCGGTCGAGACGCGCATCCGTACCGAGGAGGCACGCAAGGTGCCGGGCACGCAGGGAGACACGCTCAAGGTCGTGCAGAATCTGCCCGGCGTGGGACGCGCCAGCTTCGGCTCGGGCCAGCTCGTGGTGTGGGGCTCCTCGCCCAAGGAAACCCGGGTGGTCGTGGAAGGCGTGGAGGTCCCGAGCCTGTACCACATGGGCGGCCTGCGCTCGACCATCAACTCCGATCTGGTGAAGTCCATCGATCTTTCGCCGGGCGCCTATGGCGCCGACTACGGCCGCGGGCTGGGTGGCCTGGTGCGCATCGATCTTGCCCAGATCCCGGGCCCCGGCACGCACGGCTACGTCGCGGCCGACATCATGGACACCTCGGCCGAGCTCTCCACCGCGGTGAACCAGCGCCTGCGCTTCGCCGTCGCCGGCCGCATCAGCTACCTCGATCGCGTCATGTCGGCGGTCACGTCGTCCGACATCGGCGACTCGTTCCCCATCCCACGCTACGACGACTACCAGGCGCGCGCGTCCGTCAGCCTGCGCAAGGACGAGGAAGTCTCCACCACCTTTCTCGCCTCCGACGACCACCTGCGCCGGACGATTCCGGCGAGCGATCCAGAGGATCTGCGCACGCAGAACAACGACACCTCGTTCCGGCGCGTCTTCGTCAACTACGTCCGCCTCTTCGAGGATGGCTCCAGCATCCGGGTCACACCGTCGTTCGGTCTTGACCATGGCTCCGAGCACGACAGCTTCGGCGACCAGGGCATGCAGCTCGACACGCAAACTGTCTCGTACGCCCTGCGCGCCAGTCTGCGCCGGCGCATCCATTCCTCCGCGGTGCTGCTCCTCGGCATGGATGTGCAGGACCAGCAGAACCAGCTCAGCCGCAACGGCTCCGTGAATCAACCGCCCCGGGAGGGCGACATCGTCGTTTTCGGCCAGCGTCCGCCGCCCGAGATCGCGACGGACAGGTGGAATGTATCGGTCTTCAGCCTGGCCACCTATGCCACGGTCGACCTCAAGCTCGGGAACTGGTCGCTCACGCCCGGCCTGCGCTTCGAGCCCACCTGGATCGAAGGGGATCATCGCCTGCCCTACAGCACCATCGCGCCCCCGATCGGATATTCCAGGCTCGACGCTCCCGTCAATCCCGTCAACGTGCCCGTGCTGCGCAACCTCCCCAACCCGCGCCTGCAGGTGGCCTGGCGGCCCATCCCGCGGCTCACGCTCACCAGCGGCGCGGGCATCTACGGACAGCCACCCAGCCCCGAGGACATGTCACCGGTCTTCGGCAACCCGTCGATCGTGGGCTCCTATGCCCTGCACCTCACCGGTGGTTTCTCGCTGAAGGTGCGCCCTACCCTGACCTTCGAATCCGTGGGCTTCTACAAGAAGCTCTACGACCTCGTCTCGCGCAGCGAGAACCAGTCCCCGCCGGTCGGGCAGGCGCTGACCCAGGATGGCACCGGCCGCGTCCTTGGCCTGCAGATCCTGCTCCGACAGGAGCTGTTCAAGGGTTTCTTCGGCTGGGTCACCTACACGCTCTCGCGCAGCGAGCGCCGCGATCATGATAATCAGGGCCTTCGCCTGTTCGACTATGACCAGACCCACGTCCTCGCCCTGCTCGCGAGCTATGCTCTGGGCCGCGGCTTCGAGGTCGGAGGCCGCTTCCGCTACTCCACCGGCATGCCACGTACCCCCGTGATCGATAGCTATCTCGGCCGGAACGGCTACTACGAACCCGTCTTCGGCGCACACAACTCCATACGCATCCCGGCGTTCTACCAGCTCGATGTTCGCGGCGAGAAGGCGTTCGTCATGCAAAGGATGAAGGTGAGCGCCTTCATCGACATGCAGAACATCACCAACCGCAAGAATCCCGAGGAGATCATCTACAGCCAGAACTACCAGCAGAAGAGCTACATCATTGGACTACCGACGCTCGCCGTCGCGGGAGCGCGAGTGGAGTTCTAGATGGAACACAGCAAACACGTTTGCGTTCTTGTCGTCCTCGCCGCCGGCACCACGCTGGGCTGCAAGCCCGCGGTCGGTCAGGCCCCGTCGCTCATCACCGACTACGCGCTCCTCGCCGTGTTCGGCGAGCCTCCCGAGGCCAAGCCCGGCGACAACGTGACGTATTCCTACCTGCTTGCGTCGCCGACCGGGACGTTCGCCGACGCCACGGCGGGCTGGGATGTCTGCCTGACGCCCAAGCCACCGGCCGAGAACAACGCGGTGGCCAGCGCTTGCAATCCGCCCGCGCCGGGCGCGACCACGGGATTGACCTTCGACGCGCCCATTCCCACCAATGCCTGCCAGCTCTTCGGCCCCATCGCGCCGCCCGTCCAGGCGGGCCAGCCCGCGATCCGGCCCCGCGATCCAGACCCCACGGGGGGCTACTACCTGCCGGCGCGCGTGAAGCTAGCCGATCTGGCCACTGGCGACGTCACCGGGTTCGCCTTCGAACGCATCACCTGTAACCTGGCCAACGCCGCCAGCGCCATCGTCAAGGATTACAACACCCGGTATCAGGTCAACCAGGACCCGGGCATCGCCAGCACGGATCTCATTACCTCGAGCGGCATCAGAACGAACCTCGACACCGCTCCACAGACCATTTCCGTTTCACCCGGTGACACGGTCGACTTCGAGGCCACCTTTACCGACGGCGCCGCCGAGACCTTCCCGGTCCTTGACTCGACGGGCGACGCACTCGTGGATCAGCGCGAGAGCCTCCACATGTCATGGTTCGCGACCTCCGGCTCGTTCGTGCACGACCGCACCGGCGTCTCCAGCGCCGAAACCGCGACGTCGACCAGCAACACCTGGAAAGCGCCGGCCGAAATGATGGATGTCTATCTCTGGCTCGTGCTCCGCGATTCCCGCGGCGGCACCGCGTTCAAGTCCTACCAGCTTCACGTCGGGCCGTAGCCCGCCACCTTGGCACGAGTCACGCCCTACTGGAAGCAGGGAGCCTGCTCGCTGGCTTCGCTCCAGTCGCAACAAGAGGCGGTAATACGCCGAGGGTGTTGCTCTTGGCGAAGCGTATCCGAAGCGAGCAAGCGGATCTTGAGGCCGGCCCCCGTCACCATGAGCAGCAGGTCCACAAGACGCGGAACCGCCGAAAGCGCGGCCTGGCTGAAAGCCCAGCCATAGCGGTCACGGTGTTCACCCTCCACACCGGCGATGGTGACCACGCACTCCGGCCCTTCGGCAGCTACCTCCCGCGCCAGATGGATGAGATCGCGCACCTCGCTCGTGTGGTAGCACCCAGACGCCACCACGGCTGCGGAGTGCTGGGTGACGTCCACCACCGTGCAGGTGCCCGGCTCCGCGTCGCCCGCCAGGGCATCCACGATCGCCAGATGGTCGACCGTGGCCAACTCATCGAGAAGGTCCAGGCGCAGGCGCGTCGCCACCCTGACCTGGATGCTTTCCGGCAGGGGAAGTGACAGCAGGACCCGTCCGATCTCCGCTCCGATGCCATCGTCCGACACGCGCTCGTCTCCAAGACACAGGATGAGGGTTCGCATGCCCTCTGTTACACAACATTTTCCAGTTTTTCGGGGTGAACAGAATGTGACATCTCGAAGGCAATCGCGTGAACTCGGCCAGTTTCAATACCGTGGCGCACCCGTGACCCGATGTACACCAAGCAAGGACTAGCTTCCTCCGCGTCCACCCATACCCACGGAGGTTCCGATGTACAACATCACTCGAAGAACTCGCATCTCGACTCTCACGACGCACGCAACCCTGACGGCGCTGCTGGCCTTCGCGGCCTGCGGCGGCGGGGAAGACCCGAAGGCCAACCCGAAGGCCACCGGCAGCGCCAACCTCAGCGTGCATATGCTGAGCGCGATCGTCCCCGACCGGGTAACCGTCGCCGTCTCGGGCCCCACTCTGCCCAGCCCGCAGCCCGTGACCCTCTCGGCCCAGGGTTCGACCGGCACCTACGGCGCGCTTATTTCCTCTCTGCCCGTCGGCGGCAACTACGTCTTCACCGTCGTCGCCACCGACGCGAGCCACAACCCCGTCTTCGGCGGATCCGCCAGCGACGTCACCATCGTGGCGAACCAGATCACCACGGTGGTGATCACCGCCCAACAAAGCCAGGCTCCGCCCGCCTTTGTGAACACGGTTCCGGTCATCGATTCTCTGGTTGTGTCCTCGACCAACGTCGTCCCCGGCCAGACCATCACCGCGACGGTCAAGGCCCACGATGACCAGCCGACCGACACTCTCACCTTCACCTGGTCGACATCGGCCCCGGCCGGCTCGCTCACGGGCCAGGCTGACACCGCCACCACCTCGCAGGTGACCCTGACCGCTCCCGCCACCCAGGGCGACGTGACGCTCACCATCCAGGTGAAGGACAATCATGGCGCCACCACCTCGGCGTCCATCATTATCCACGTGTCCAACAGCAACGCCACCGGAGAGGCCGAAGTCAACGTCAAGCTCAACAACTGGCCCGTCGTTTCGGACGTCCTCGCCACGCCCGGCACGATCACCCTCGGCGCGCCCGTCTCTCTCTCGGTGTCGGCCGCCGACGCGGATGGCGACACGCTCAGCTACGTGTGGAGCACCGGCACCACCTGCGCCTCGGGCAGCTTCGTCCCCAATGGCGCCTCGTCCACGGCCTTCACGTTGCCGGTTGGCGCAACCGACGGGTTCTGCGAGCTCGACGTCGCGGTCAGCGACGGACGCGGTGGATCGACCACGGGCACCCTGTACCTCCCGGTGGGAGCGCCTGCCCCCGTCGTCGCGCCGGTCATCGTCACCACCTCGCAATCGGCCGCCGTGGCCGATGTCTCCAGCACGGTCTTGTTCTCCGTCGAGGCCTCGGATCCGCAGGGCGGCGCCCTGACCTTCGCGTGGTCGACCTCGGCTCCGGACGGCTTGCTCACGGGCCAGACTGACACCGCCACCACTTCGCAGGTGACCCTGACCACTCCCGCCGTCGCCGGATTCTTCGACATCTTCGTGACCGTGAGCAACGCGGCTGGCAGCACCAAGCACGGTTTCTCCCTGCACACTGTCGCACCGCCCATCGCCTGCACGCCTCCTGCCACCCCGCCGTGGAAGTTCGGCGTGATGTCGGATACGCAGTGGACGACCACGGATCCGGCGGGTCAGAACCCGACCACCGTCTCGGTGTCAATCGTCAATCAGCTCAATCCGAAGTTCATCCAGGCGGGCGTGAAGTTCGTCATCCAGGTGGGTGACCTCGCCGACACCGGCAACGACGCGGACGAGACCGTGCGCGCCCAGGCGGCTCAGCCGCTTCTCGACGCCGGAATCGGCTTCTTCCCGATGCGCGGTAACCACGAAACCTATGGCACGAACAACCAGTTCGCCATCCCGGTGCTCCAGACGCTCTACCCGCAGACCCGTGGCCTCAGCAACACCTTCGGCGCCAACAACTTCAGCAGCCCCACCGATGTCAGTACCGAGCTGGATGGTATGACCTACTCGTTCGACTACAACAACGCCCGCTTCGTGATCCTGGATACCTGGTGCACGCAGAGCGTGGACATCTCCGCGGCGGGATATACCTACGGCTACTCGGTCGCACAACAGCAGCCGTGGATCAACAACCGGCTCGACAAGACCACGCGCGGCACCGACCACGCCTTCGTGTACTCGCACCAGCCGCTCATGGCCGAGAGCCACCAGGACACCATGTTCCAGGGCTACACCAACGCCAACCCGGACATGCAGAATGCCTTCTACGCCAGCCTGAACGCCAACAACGTCAAGTACTTCATGGGCGGCCACGACCACATGAACCAGCACTCGATCGTCGCCAGCCCCGATGGACTGTCGAACGTACACGAGCTCATCGGCTCCTCGGACAGCAGCAAGTTCTACACGCCTTCGGCCGTCTCGGGCGCGAACTGGTTCGGACAGAAGGTGCGCGAGACCCCGATCGCCCAGGAGCTCTACACGGTCGGCTACTACATCTTCACCGTGGATGGCCCGAACGTAACGGTGGACTTCTACTCCGACACCCATGGCAACTGGAAGTCCGACGCGAGCTATCCGATGGGTGCCGGGAACGCCGACTATCCTCTCAACGTCACCCCGAACTTCACCTTCGCCAAGAAGCACACCTTCGGCTACAGCCAGAACGGCTCCGAGTTCCTGGTCGCCGAGGGTGCTTCCTACCCGACCGCGCCCTTCACCTTCGCCGGCACCACGGCGCAGTTCCTCGCCGGTACGAACGGAAGCACCGCCAAGGACTACATCAACCGCGCGCTTACCCATGCCGTGAACATTGGTTGGGACGCCGGCAACTGCGGCGACACCTCCAGCTCCATCCTGAACCTGTGGGGCACCTCGGACGTGGGCGCCGCCAGTGGTGACACCATCGTCCTCTCGATGTCGTACGATCCCGACTCGGTCACCGATGCCGTCCTGTTCAGCGGAACCTTCGGCCTGGCCACGCAGAACAGCTCGGGCAATTGGACCAACGCCGCGACGACAGCCCCCGTGTACCGCGCCTGGCAGTCTGCCGACACCCTGGACACCTGCGGCGTTGATCCCAACACCCACACTGCGTGGGCCGTGGTCAACCACGCCGGCCGCTTCGCGATCGCACGCTTCTAAGCAGCAGCAACTAGCCTAGAAACCCAAGCGGCCCTGGTGCCTTCTCCGGCCCAGGGCCGCACCCTTATTGCGAAGCACACGAAGGCTCGGAATCTCCTCGCGGCCGTCCCTGCTGATCCGTAACCACGGTGTTGCACAAGAGTGACACTTCCCATCTCGGCGCGGCGTAGATTGCTTCCGCGAATCTCGGATCGTCTGGGTTCTGACATGCCCTACCGCAAGCGAAGCACAGGTACGTCGGGCAAGGCCCCGATTGGACTACTCGCGGTCCTGCTCGCGCTGTCGGCCTGCCGAGGCGACCGACCCACGACCGGCAGTGCCGATCTGACCGTGCGCGCTCTCGGCGCGCTCGAGGTCGCTGGCGTTGTGGCGACCGTAAGCGGTCCCTCACTCCCGACCCCCAAATCGTTTCCGCTCACGCAGCGTGGAAGCTCCGCCACATGGGGCGGACTCCTCGGCGCGCTCCCGGCCGGAAGCAACTACGTCTTCACCGTGAGGGCCACGGACGATGCGAACGTTGCCACGTACGCAGGAAGCGCCTCGGGGATCACGATTCTGAATGACGGGGTGACGACCGTCACCATTACCGCCCAGCAAGTCACCGACTCGGCTCCCTTCAAGAACGCCGTTCCCGTGCTCGACGCTCTGGTATTCTCGTCGACCAACGTCGCGCCCGGAGAGACGCTAACCGCCAAGGCGACAGCGCACGACCCGGACTCGGGAGACACCATCGCGTTCGCGTGGTCGTCGAGCCCGACCGCCGGCGGATTCTCGGCTGCTTCAGCGGCCGCGACGTCGTGGACCGCACCGAACCACGAGGGCAATCAAACCATCGTCCTCAGCGTGACCGACAATCACGGCGCGTCAACCTCGGCGGCCACGGTCGTGCACGTGCTGGCCGCCAACGGTCGTGGGCAGGCTGATATCAACGCTGGGTTCAACACCTGGCCCGTGGTCACGGATATGGTCGCAACTCCCGGCTACCTCGCGCTCGGTTCGCCGACTTCGCTCGCCGTGACCGCGAGTGACGCCGATGGTGATGTGCTCACCTACGCCTGGACGAGCAATTGCCTCGACGGGGGCTTTGCGAGCGTGGCGGGCGCGTTCACAAGTTTTGTTCTGCCGGTCGGCGCGGACGATACGAGTTGCGACCTCGTCGTTACCGTCAGCGATGGGCGCGGTGGCTCGACGACGGGCCAGACCACGCTGCCGGTGGGCAAGCCGACGGCCATCGAGGCACCTACGATCACTGGCAGTGTCCAGTCCTTGGCCGAGGTCGAAGCCGGCGGCAACGTGAATTTCTCGGTCGATGCGACGGATCCGCAAAGCGGGGCTCTCACATTCCGGTGGCTGTCGGCCAAGGGTGTGATTTCGAACCAGGTCGACGGTGCCGGGACGTCGCAAATCATTTGGACGGCTCCGACCATCGTCGCCGCGACCTTCACGGTATCGGTGATCGTGACCGATGCCGCTGGCGCGAGCACGCAGTTCGACTTTTTCGTCGCTGGCGCCTGCAAGTGCATCGGGAATAGCCCAGGGAACCTTCCTGTGACGGTATCTTGCGGTCAGTCGGCCTGCGGCTCCGACTACCAGATGTATGCGTGCAGTGCCTCGGGTTGGACGTTGACCGGCCCGCCGTGCGGCGGTCTCGATGCCGGCGCCTGCGAGTGCAACGGCACAGGACCTGGCGGTGCTCCCGTGACCGTGGCCTGCGGTCAGGCTGCTTGCGGGTCGGACTATCAGATGTACTCGTGCAGCGTCTCGGGCTGGACCATCACCAGCGCGCCGTGCGGTCTCGATGCCGGCGCGTGCGAGTGCCGTGGCACGGGACCGGGTAATGTCCCCGTGACGGTTCCGTGCGGAGACTCGGCTTGCGGATCGGATTACCAGATGTATGCGTGCAGCGCTTCTGGCTGGACGATGACCGGCTCGTCGTGCGGTGGTCCAGATGCCGGCGCCTGCGAGTGCAACGGAACGGGACCCGGTGGGCTTCCAGTGACTGTGGCCTGCGGTCAGTCCGCCTGCGGAGAGGACAATACGATCTATTCCTGCGGCACTTCTGGCTGGTTGGCAACGGGCGTTGCTTGTCCGTAGCAGGCGGGGATCTACCAGTCGGCCAGGAATCCATTCATTCGGGTCTCGTCGTATCCGACCAGCAAGCGACCGCGCACGTCAAGGATGGGCACTCGATCCGCCGCAATTCCGAAGCGCGAGGCTTTCTGCGCAAGCTCGCGGGCAGCGGAAGAGTCCTTCTCGATGTCCTTGGAGGTGAAAGGAATGAGATTGGAGACCAGGTAATGGCGCGCCGATTGGCAGGCTTTGCACCACGATGTCCGGTACAGGATCGCGATGGGCGGCTCGGCCGACCCCTTTTCTGGCTCCTCGGCCAGCGGCGGGCCGTGCGGACCCGCCAGCGGGCAGGAATCGCCGGGAGGCAACTGCGCCAGTGCACCGGTCTCGAAGGCCTCGCGCAACATCACGCGCGGCTGCGTCCTGCCCTTGGCGAGCTGTTCACGCAGATCGATGACCTCGACGTTGGCATCGTTGCGTCGCCGGGGCTCGCCCTTACCCTGGCCCATGATCCGTACCAGTCGCCGGGAACCTTCGGGCACCTGCTCGGCCTTGTCGGTGGTGGCGAACATTCCGCTCGGTTCGACGTAGGTGAAGAGCAGCGCCGAATCCTTGCTCACCTCGCGCGGCGGCAACTCGGCTCCAGGTAGCGCTAGCGTACCTTTCTTGCAAGCGCCGACGAGGACCAAGAAGGTAAAGACCGCGTGGGCTCGAAAGCCCGACCGATAGAACCACATGGCGCGCAGGAGTCTGCCCGGTCTCGCGCAAGTACGCCAGCCGCCCGATGCTCTCATCACCGGTCTGGCCGCGAATGACGAGCCCTGCGCTTCCTCCGGCCCAGGGCCGCGCCTTGCTGGGGAATCCTTGCCCGAAGCCCCTCCTCCACGGCGCCACGGGACTTGCTCAATTGCGCAAATTCTTTGTGACGACTGCCGGACTTGTTCCGCTGGGAACCGCGCGGCTGCTAGGCTGCGGTTCCATGAAGAGCTTCTCGACCAGAACCGGGACCACCCCCGTGCCTGGGTTGAACCGCCATCTACCCGTGTCGTGGCTGCTTGCCTTCGCTGCGGGCGCCAGCTCGCTCCTCGCCGCCTGCGGAGACGACGAATGGGGTCCCCCGCGGGACGCTTCTTCGCCCGACACGCAGCCTGTGAGCGTCTCGGTTCTGCCCGGGCCGAAGCTGGACGCGGAAACCGACCTCGGGACCGTAGACATCTCTCGGCTCGAGGCGGGATCGGCAGGAATCGACCTCGCGGTTCCAACCTTCAATTGCCCCGCGGTGCCGACCGCCTATTTCATGGACTACGCCGACCCATTCACCGGGCTGCTCGGCACGCAGAAGGCGCTGACCGAAGCGGGATTCGACGTGCAACCGTTGCCTCTCGACCAGTCGCCGACCTCGCTCAAGGGCCTGATCGTCTTTGGCTCGTTCAGCAGCACCAGTCCCGACTACGTCACCTACATGGGGAAGTACGCGGCGGATCTCTACGGATTCGTGGATCGCGGCAACGTGCTCGTGCAGATGGACCAGGCCGACCAAACCGAGGTGGTGCCGCCCTTCCTGCCGACCACCGAAGTGGCCCGCCGAGGCGATCTGGACCTGGGCCAGCTCTACGTACTGAACCCTCTGTCTCCATTGTTGGCCGGCGTGCGCGTCGCGGGCTCCTACCTGGCGTGGCAGGGCGGCTACGTAGGCTGGGAGACCTTCGACAGCCAGGGTGGCTTCGAGGTCGATCTGGCGGCCGACGCCACCGGCAAGAATCCCGCCTTGATGCAAGCGGCCTACGGCCAGGGGCGAATCGTGCTGGTGTCCATGTCCTTCGACAAGGACGCCGACGGCAATCCGGAGCGGCCGCTCTTCCGCCAGGCCTTCTTCTCGAACCTGCTGTCGTACGTAACCAGCGTTTGCCAGAGAACTACGCCGGCCCTCAACATCACGCCATCTGCGCAAGGCACTGGATTCCAGGCTGGTGCCTATACCTTCGCGGTTCTCCCCGACACCCAGGTCTACGCCCTGCTCTATCCCGGTCTCTACGACGCGCAGACCGCCTGGATCGCCGAGAACGCGAAGAAGCGCAACATCGTCTACGCGCTTCAACTGGGCGACATCACCAACAACAATACGGCCACGGAGTGGCAGCGGGCCGTCGACGCGTTCTCTCTCATCGACAACATCGTTCCCTATGCCATCGTGCCCGGAAACCACGACTACGGTCCAGCGGGAAACGCCGCCGATCGCACCACGCTCATGAACGACTATTTCTCGTACCAGCGCATCTCGGCCTGGCCAACCTTCGGCGGCGCCTACGAGACCGGAAAGCTCGACAACACCTACCACCTGTTCTCGGTCGGCAAGCGGGATTTCATCTTGCTGGCGCTGGAATGGGGACCGCGCGACGAGGTCATCGCCTGGGCCAACCAGCTCATGGACAACCAGCCCGACCGCTGGGGCATCATGATCACCCACGCCTATCTCAACAACGACGATCTGCGCTACGACTACACGGACACCACGCACCCGCAGGATTTCGATCCGCACTTCTACGCGACCCCCGGGGTGAACGATGGCGAGGAGCTGTGGCAGAAGCTGGTCCGCAAGCACAAGTTCATCATGGTGCTGAACGGCCACGTTCTTGGCGACGGCACGGGCTATCTGGCCAGCATGACGGACACCGGCATCACCTGCCACCAGATGCTGTCCAACTACCAGTTCCGCAATCTGGGGGGTGAGGACTACATGCGCTTAGTGGAATTCCAGCCCGATGGCACAACGGTCCGCGTGTCCAGCTACTCGCCACTCTACGATTCCTACCTGACCGACGCCGACCAGAGCTACAGCTTCACCCTCGACTGGCCCGCGGTGTCATCCAGCCAGTAGCCCGCGCCCCAAGTCACATTCCCGTCGCCGGAAAGCCACGGTTTCTTCCCACGAACGTTGCCCACCTGTGACCCCATCTCGGCTGGCCGTGCCGTACCCTGCCCGCATGGGAAGCAGCACACTCAAGATTGTTCCTCCCTGGAAACGCGGGGGAATCGTCCCTTCGCTGCGCCGGCCACAACGCGAACACCGCGTGGCAGTCACCGGCATCGGCATCGTCACGCCTTTCGGCAGCGACCTCGACGTGTTCTGGAACGCCATGCTGGCGGGGCGTTCCTGTATCTCGAACATCAGTCGCGTCGACACCTCAGGTTTTCCGGTTCACATCGGCGGCCAGGTCGCCGACGTCGAGCCCACGCCGTTCTTGCCGGAGCTGCTCATCCGCCGCAACGATCAGTGCACTGGCATTGGCCTCTTGGCCGGGGGCCTGGCGCTGGAATCGTCGGGGCTCGGCGCCCTCGCCGACGAGAGACGCCCCATCTCGGTCGTGGTGGGTTCGGCCTTCGGCGCCTCGCAGGGCTTGCAGGAGGTCTACGACTCGTACTTCCTGCGCGGCTGGCGCAAGATGCACCCGCTGGCCGTCACGCGTAACATGTTCAACTCGCTTTCCAGCAATCTCTCGATCCAGTACAAGCTCGGCGGCAGCCACTTTACGGTTGCGGCGGCTTGCGCCTCGGGCGCGGTTGCCATTGGCGAGGCCTTCCGCCGCATTCGCCACGGCGAGGACACCGTCGTCCTGACCGGCGGCGCCGATGCGCCCATCTGTGGCAGCGTTCTCGGCGGCTGGACCCATCTGCGTGTGCTCTCGCGCAACCCCGAACCGCAACGCGCCAGCCGCCCCTTCGATTCCGCGCGCGACGGCCTGGTCCTCTCGGAAGCCGCAGCCATGCTCGTGCTGGAGGACTACGAGCACGCGCGCGAGCGCGGCGCCCACTGCTACGGCGAGATCGCCGGCTACGGCACCACCAGCGACGCCAGCCATCTGACCGCGCCCGATTCCGTCGGCCAGAGCCAGGCCATCGCGCGCGCCTTGCATTCGGCGGGACTCGTCCCCGAGGACGTCGACCTGGTCAACGCGCACGGCACCTCGACCAAGCTCAACGACGAGGCCGAGTCACGCGCCTTGCGTTTGGCCCTGGGCACACACGCGGACCGCGTCGCGGTCACCGCCAACAAGTCCATGCTCGGGCATACCATGGGCGCCTCTGGCGCCCTCGAGCTGGTCAGCACCTTATTCACCCTGCGCGACAGCGTGATTCCGCCCACCATCAACTACGACACCCCCGATCCACTCTGCGACCTCGACTACGTGCCCAACCACGCCCGCCGCTCCAACGTGCGCGTGGCCATCAAGAATTCGTTTGCTTTCGGCGGGGAGAACGCCGTTCTCGTCGTCCGTCAACCCGAGGAGATGCTGCAATGACCACAGAGGAAATCCGAACCAAGCTCGCCACCCTCATCGCCAAGAAGGTCGATCGCCGGATCACATCCGAGCAGATCGAGTGGGACAGCCGCCTCCGCGACGACCTGGGTATCGATTCACTGGCCGTGGCCGAACTGCTCTACGAGATCGAGGAGACGTTCGGAACCCCGCTGGAAGAGACGGAGCCCGGCAAGCTGGTCACCCTCCGCGACGCCGTGGACGCCATCGAGCGTGGGCTGCAGTTGCCGCCGGCGAACTGACTTCTCCGGCCCTCCGCCCCCCTACGCCCGCACCCGGGTCAAGAGTTCCCCCAAGATCAAGCCGTCGACCGCTCCGAAGGGATGATTGGCAACGACCACCAGGGGCCCATGAACGGGAATCTTCGCCACATCCTCAGGCGCCAGATCGTAGTCCACCCCAAGCCCACGAAGGGCCGTGGCGAAGCAGCTGCGGTCCCCCGCGGCTGGTGACATCTCGCCGTACAATCGATCGAGCTCGGGGAGCGAAAGCAATCGCTCGATCGGCTGCCCCAGCAAGCGGAAGAAGGTTCGCCCCACAGGATTGTTGATCTTCGCACTCAGATCCACCAATCGGCGCGGTGCGGGTTCCCGGCCGGTATCTCCCGACGATCGACTCGACATGGCAACGCCTCCAGGCGTCGCCGAGGGCTAGCACGCCCAGAGGGGCATGCCTTCCTCCGCCATGGCGAACCATTCGTCGAGGCGCAGCCTGCGCAGCTTCTCATCCAACTCGTAATCGGCCGGCTCGGGCGCCGGCTCTGCTTCGCGCGCAGGCTCGGATGGATTCCGGGTCAGGCCGCTGTCCCCTTCTTCGCGCTTGACCGTTGCCATGTGGACCTCCTGGGCTGCGTCCACGGTAACATGCCCCATGTTCCGGACGGGTGACAGGTCGGCAACCATTGCGACACTTCCACTAAAGCAACGGGGCAGACCGACACTGCGATCTGCCCCGCGGGTTGACGGTCAGCCGACGAACGTCGGCAATTCCTGGGTTACTTGACCGGAAAGTAACCGACCTTGGTCACGATGTCCTGGCCTTCCTTCGAGAGCACCCAGTCGATGAAGGTCTTGATCTCGCCCGCGGGCTGGTTGCGTGTGTAGAAGAAGAGCGGCCGTGAGAGAGGGTACGACCCGTCCTGGACGTGCGCCAGGTCGGGGGTGATGGCCGCGCTGCTGTCATCCTTCTTGATCGGCACCACCTTGATCCCTTTGGCATAAGCCGCGCCACCGTAGCCGATGCCGTTCTTCTCCTTGGACACCGCATTGACCACTGCGGCCGTGCCCGGCATGCTCTGGGCGCGTTGCGCGTAGTCGGCATTCTTGAGCACGTGCTCCTTAAAGAACACATAGGTACCCGAGCTGTTCTCGCGTGAGTAGAGGATGATCTTCGCGTCCTTGCCGCCCACTTCCTTCCAGTTGGTTACTTTGCCCGTGAAGATCAGGCGAAGCTGTTCCATGTTCAATGTCTTCACGGAATTGGCGGCATTCACGTACACCGACAAGCCATCGCGTGCCACGGGAATCTCCTCGCCCGGCGTCTTGTAGCGTTCGCGCAGGCTGTTCTTCTCCGCCTCGCTCATGGAGCGCGAAGCCTGGCAGATGTCGGTGGTACCGTTGATGAGCGCGCTGATCCCCGTGCCCGAGCCGCCGCCGGTCACTTGGATGGCCGTGCCCGGCACCTTGGCCATGTATTGCTCGGCCCAGCGCTGGCCCAGAAGGACCATGGTATCCGAGCCCTTGATGGTAATATTGGCAGCCGTGGCGACCGTGGGCATGGCCAGCGCGGCTGAGAGGAGCAGGAATCCTGTGAACGTCTTCATGTGCGTTTCCTTTCGATATGGACGAGCCAAGCGACAGCCGGGTCAGATTAGAAGAGGTAGAAGCCAGAGAGCTGGACGCGATGGTTGGTTCCTTTGACGCCGTCTAGATAGGTCTGTCGGAACCAGGCGTATTCCAGGCCGAAGCGGATAGATTGAGTGGCATCGACGAAGAGATTGCCGTCGGCGAAGTCGGACTTGCTGAAGATCTTGCTGTTGACGTTGGAACCGTTCTTGTCGACGACGATGTTCTGAATGTCACTTGAATTCATGTGTGAGTAGTTGCCGGCTACCCACATCCGAAGAGGCGTGGTCGGGAGGTAGTACTGCGCGCCGACCAGGACAGATTGCCAACGAATTGCGTGCATTTGGCCATTGTTGTCGAAGATGACGAGTCCGTTGTCGATGTCCATCGCGAAGCTTGAGGCTTTCCCTGTCCCATCCGCTGGAAGTGGGGTCAAGCTGACCCCACCCGTCAGTCCGGTGAAGAGGTCCGCGATGGCCTGTCCGCGCGCGAACGAAGCAGTCAAGGTAAGGGCGTTATCCCAATTTGTCGCGGTAGCAGGAACCACTGGGATGATGGCGTCGAGGGAGAGACCGTAGCCGTTGATGGTCTGGGTTTGCGTGGGCGCATTGGCAAATTCCGGCAAACGGAAGCGACGAGCGACACCGGAAACCCCGATGGAGGCCGGATCGACCGAGGTTCCGGTTCCGCCCGCGGTGCGCATTCCCTTCCATTCGTTGACGATGAGACGCAGGCCAGCTTGTCCGTCGGGCGAGCCCGAGTCACGCTGGGGCGGACGAGAAGCCGCCACTGCGACTTCGACATTGACAGCGTCGGTCTTGACCGTGTGAGACAGCCGCAACTGGGGGGCGCGCGAGTACACTTGCCCTGGCAATCCCTGGATATCGACGCTGCTCGGATGGAAATTGGCCTGCCATCCGAAGAGCTGCCAATATTGGCCAGCCAAGATGTCGACGAAGGGGGTCTCGAACTTGAGCGCCATGTGGCGGATGCGGAAGGTTGGGTTGGCGAAGTAGGCCGATTCGGAGACCGCTGGCGATCCGGCTGGGCTGGGCGAGCCTTGCGGCTGGTTCCCGAGGAAGTCCATTTCGGCGATGGCAGAGGACTTGATCATCTCACTTTCGGGACCTTTCAGCTTGAAGCCCAAACGCGAGTTGCGCGCACCAAAAATCATGCGATCGTGGTTGGCCGCGAACGTACCGCTACGGGCGATGCTCCCGTTTCCGGCGACGTCGTTGAAGCTCTGGGTCGAGTCCAGGATGGAATCGAATTCGACGAACCCGTAAAGAGTTGCGCTGAATTTTGCGGTGACCGACAGAGGACCGGAAGGCGCGGCCGGAATCGGGCCCGCTTTCGCAACCACCGGCGCCGGAAGCTCCGCGGGGGAGGGAGCAGGAGCGACCAGCTCTCTGGGCTGCGACTGCGGCGCCTGTGCCTGCGCAGGCGCCGCTTCAGATCCTGCTGGCGCCTCTGCGGGCGGAGTCGCCGGCGCTTCGATCTGGGTTTGGGCCAGGGCAGCTGGAGCCGCCAGGAGAACGGGAAGGGACAGAATGTGTATGATGTTCCTTGTCATACGCGCCAAGGTAGACGGCTTCTGTGACAACCATGTGACGGAGTTGCAACTACCTTGCGTCACCTGCTGCGCCGGCCAAGAATGCGGCCAGCATCGAGCCCCCCGCGAGGCATTCCTTGTAGCCTCGCCGAATTGTTCGAAGCAACCCGAGGACCCCTCCCATGCATCTAGGCGCGCGCGGCAAACTCTTCCTGGTCACGCTGGCACTCCTCGTCGTCTCCTTGGCCGCAGCCGAGATCTACCTGCTGCCGGCCGTCGAACGCGACCTCACGGACCGTATCCGGCAGGATCTGTACGTGCGCTTGCACCTCGTGGCCGAGCGAGCCGAGAGCTATGCGCTGCCGGCGGACAGCAAGGTCGACTGGGATCTCCTCGCGGATAGGCTCGGGAAGCTTGCCCAGGCCCGCGTGACCTTCATTCAGGAGGACGGCCGGGTCGTCGGCGATTCGGACGTGCTCGCCCAGGACCTCGGCGCGCTCGAGAACCACCGCGAGCGGCCGGAGGTGGCCGCCGCAATCCACGGGCAAACGATGGACAACATCCGCTACTCGGCCACCACGCACAAACGTATGCTCTACGCGGCCACGAAGGTGCCGGGCAACTCCCAGATGGTCGCGCGCGTGAGCTTGCCCCTCGCGTGGGTCGACCGCGCCAAGGCCAATACCCGGGCCGTGCTGCTGGGAGGCGCCCTCGTTGCGCTACTGGCGGCGTTGTTGATGTCGTCGGCTGCCGCAGTTGTCCTTTCGCGTGGTCTGCGCGACCTGACCGCCGTGGCCCGGCGCATGGCAAGCGGGGAGCTCGACGCCCGCAGCCGCGAGGAATCGCCGGACGAGATCGGCGAGCTGGGGCGAACCCTGGACCATCTGGCCGCCAATCTCTCGCGCTCGGTGCGCGAGCTGCGCGACGACCGCGATCTCCTGGGCCGCATCCTCGAGTCCATGCGCGAAGGCGTCCTGGTCATGGACGGCGAACACCGCATCCTCCTTGCCAACCCGTCCCTACGCGAGATGCTGCTGCTCGATTCGGACGTGGCCGGGCGTTCCACCATCGAGGTCATCCGCAACGCCGAGTTGCAGGCCATCGTCGAGAAGGCCCTCTTCGCCAACGAACCGCTGGCGAAGGAGATCGATGTCGGCGGCATCAAGCCCCGCAGCCTCCTCGTCAACGCGGCACGCCTTTCCGGCGAACCGCGCGCCCTGGTGCTGGTTCTGTTCGACGTGACCGAAATGCGGCGGCTCGAAACCGTTCGCCGCGACTTCGTGGCCAATGTCTCGCATGAGCTGCGTACCCCGGTGGCCGCATTGCGCTCCGCCGTGGAAACCTTGCGCATGGCCATCGAGCACGACCGCAAGGCCGCGCTCCAATTCATCGACATCATCGAACGCAATGCCGGCAGGCTGGGCGAGCTCATCAGTGACCTTCTCGATCTGTCGAAGATCGAGGCGAAGGAGTATCGCTTGACCGTCGAGGCCACCGAGCTCCGCCCACTCTGCGAAAAGATCGTGGCCCCCTTGGCCGAGCGCGCCGCCGCACGCAACATGAGCCTCACCGTCGCGATCCCCGACGGCTTTCCAGCCGTTCTCGTCGACCCGAACGCCCTCGATCGCATCCTCACCAATCTGGTCGACAATGCCCTCAAGTACTGTCCGGATGGGGCAAGCGTCAAGATCAGTGCTCGACCGTCGGGAAGGAAGGCTGAGCTCATCGTGTCAGACAACGGGCCTGGAATCGACGCCAAGCATCTGCCACGCCTCTTCGAGCGGTTCTATCGTATCGACACCGGCCGCTCGCGCGAAATGGGGGGAACCGGGCTGGGCCTTTCGATCGTCAAGCACCTGGTCGAGGCCATGGGTGGCGAGGTAAGGGTCGAAAGCACGCCCGGCATTGGCTCGGCGTTCTCCCTGAGCCTGTCCTGCGCCGAATCGTAGTCCCTAGACGCAGGGAATGTAGATTCCAAGCTAAGAGCTTGGGCTTGTAACACAACTGTCACTATGGCGGGTCCCCGCGGCCACGTACCTCTGGCAGTCTTGCTGGGCCATGAACGGCAACGAAACCGAGCCAGCTCGGTTCCCCGAACTGGCCGAAGTCGTCTTCGGCGGGCCGCACTACACGGTGCTGTTCGCCCTCGCGGTTCTCCTCTTCGTCGTCCCCTTCGGCATCAACTTCGTCGGCGACCAGGCCATCGCACGCATGGAACGCCGCATGGGAGTCGCATCGTGAACCCGTCGTGAGCTCACGGATGATCATGCAAGCGGCAACGCTCTCTGACCCATCGCCCACCGTCGTCATCGTGACCCACATCATGCAGCAGGCGGTGCGCGTCTCGAACAACACCGCTTTCTTCTACATGGGCGACCTCGTCGAATCCGCTGCCACCCAGGTCATCTTCACCACACCCACTCACTCCCGTACCGAAGACTACATCACGGGCCGCTTCGGATAGAACAAGGACGACCGCCATGTTTGGACCCGAACACACCGACAGTACCTACGAGCACGAGTTGCGCCAATTGCGCGAGCAACTGCTGGTCATGGGCAGTCACGTCGAGCGCATCATCGGCGACAGCATCCAGGCACTTCTCGAGCGCGATACAAATCTGGCCGACCGGACCATCCTGGCGGACAACATCGTGGATCGCATGGAGGTCGACCTCGATGGTTTGTGTCTGCAGATCCTGGCCCGCCGGCAACCGGTGGCTTCCGACCTTCGCTTCATCACCCTGGTGCTCAAGGTCGTGACCGACCTCGAGCGCATCGCTGACCTTGGTGTCAATATCTGCCAGCGGATGCTCGAGCTGAACATCGAGCCGCAGCTCAGGCCAGGCGTGGACATCCCCCACATGGGCCGAGAAGTTCAGTCCATGCTGCGCGAGGTTCTGGACGCCTTCGTGGCCAAGGATGCCGAGCGCGCGCGCAAGATCATCGACCGCGACCAGATCGTTGACGCGCTCTACGCGCAGGTCTTCCACGAGTTGCTCGCCTCCATGATGGAAAGCACGCATAACGTGTACCGGGCAACGCGCCTCCAGTCGATCGCCAAGTATCTGGAAAGGATGGCCGACCACACTACCAACCTGGCCGAGATGGTCATCTTCATGGTCGACGGCCAGGACGTGCGCCACCCCACCAGCCGAGAAGATCTCGACGACCCGAACCACCGTTACGATCGCAACTAGTGACGCCGGTCAGAAGAGCGGGCATGTTCTGGGCGTCGAGGCGCCCGGCCGGCAAGGCGCGACGAGGGAGCATACTTGACGTATGTGACCGAGGAGCAACGCAGCCGGCCGGGATGGATCGGCGGCCAGAACGTGCCCGAAATTCTGAACGGCGGAACTAGGCCCGCGAAGGGTTCTCAGGACACGAGCACTGGCGTCGGCGTGACGCCAAGAACCGGCTCGGGCCCGGGCGGCCGGGCGGCAACCGGGTGGGCGAGCGTGAAGACGGTCCCCCCGGATGGCGCGTCTTCTTGCGCCCGGGGCGCGGCGATCTCCTGGGCCCGCTTGCGGGCAATGGCAATGAAGCGTTCCTGGCTCCGGACCCTGGGCGCGTCCTTGTCGGGAACCGCGCGCTGGTAGGTCCCGTCGGGGAGCAACACGCGAGCCCGCACGTTGTCGGCAAGCTGCGTGGCCAGAATCTCGTTCAGTATCCGCCCGCGCAGGACCTCGTCGTCGATTGGGAACATCACCTCGACTCGGCGCACGAAATTGCGCGGCATCCAGTCGGCGGAAGAGAGATACATCTCCTGCTTGCCGCCCGCCTCGAAGAAGAAGATGCGCGCGTGCTCGAGAAACCGGTCCACGGTGCTGGTCACGCGGATATTTTCGCTTTGGCCGGGAATGCCGGGTTGCAGGCAGCAGATCCCGCGCACGAGCAGATCGATTCGCACCTTCGCCTGCGAGGCGCGATAGAGCGCGCGAATCACGTCCGGGTCGACCAGGGCATTCATCTTGGCGATGATGCGTCCCTTGGCGCCGAAGCCGCTTTCGCGCGCGATGAGCTCGATGATGCGTTCCTTGAGGCCGAGGGGGGCCACCGCGAATCGCTTCCACGAAGGCGGCGCGGAGTATCCCGTGATCAGGTTGAACAGGGCTCCGGCGTCGTCGGCGAAATCCTCGCGCGCGGTGAGATAGGAAATGTCGCCATAGGTGCGCGCGGTCGCCGGATTGTAGTTGCCGGTCGAGAGATGCACGTAGCGACGGATGATTCCCCGTTCGCGGCGCACCACCAGCGCAACCTTGCAGTGGGTCTTGAACCCGACCAGGCCGTAGACCACGTGCACGCCCGACTCCTCCAGCACGCGCGCCCAGGCGATGTTGCGGCCCTCGTCGAAGCGCGCCTTGATCTCGACCACCGCGGTGACCTGCTTGCCGTTCTCCGCCGCGCGGATGAGCGCGCTGATGACCGGCGAGTCCGCGCTGGTACGGTAGAGGGTCTGCTTGATGGCCAGCACGTCAGGGTCGTCGGCCGCCTCGCCCACGAAATCCACGACGTGGTCGAACGACTCGTACGGGTGGTGCAGGAGAACATCGCGTTCGGCGAGCGCCTTGAAGAATTGGCCTTCGTGCAACTGCGGAACCAGCTGCGGCGCAAAAGGCTCGTCGTGGAAATCGCGCATCTGCGGGTGGCTACCCAGAGAATTCAGATCGCTCAAGCGCAGGGGCCCGTCCACCCGGTAGACGTCCGCTGAATCCAGCCGCAGAGCTCCACGCAGAAATGTCTCCAACTCGTCGGGCGCGTCGCTGGCGACCTCCAGCCGCACCGCCTGCCCGCGCTCGCGCTTGCGCAGCTCGCGCTGGATGGTCTTGAGCAAATCGTCGGCCTCGTCCTCGTCGATGGACAGATCGAAATTGCGCGTGACCCGGAACGGGCTGCAACCGACCACGCGAAACCCGGGAAACAGGCCACCCACGTGCATCGCGATCAGATCCTCCAGCAGGATGAACGCGGCCTGTCCCTCGGCGGCCGGCTCGACCTCGACCAGACGGGCGAGCACACCCGGAACCTGCACCACGGCAAAGATGGTCGGCCGGCGCGCCACGCGCTGGCGCTCCTTGTGCAGAAGGATAGCCAGGTTCAAGCTGCGGTTGCGCAGCGCCGGAAAAGGATGCCCCTGGTCCACGGCGAGCGGCGTGAGCACCGGCCACACGTCACGAGTGAAGCGAGCCTCCAAGGCGGTTCGCTGCTCGAGGGTGAGCTCGTCTGGCCGGACGAGAACGATGCCAGCCTTGTGGGCCAGCTTCGGCGCGATGTCGCTGCGCCAGTTCTGATAGAGTGCCCGCACCATGTCGTGGGCGCGGACACTGATGCGCGCCAACTGCTCGGCGGGCAACATGCCATCGGCGTTAACGTCGTGGACCCCGCCCGCCACCAGCTGCTTGAGCCCCGCGACGCGGACCATGAAGAACTCGTCGAGATTGTTGGCGACGATGGCCTGGAACTTCAGCCGTTCGGCCAGCTGAACCGTGCCGTCACACGCCTCCTCCAGCACGCGCGCGTTGAACTCCAACCATGAAAGCTCCCGGTTGAAGAAGGTGCCTGGCTGGTCGTCGGTGTTCTCCGCAACCGCTTTCGGCTTGTCCTTGCTGGAGGTGCGGGGAGTCAAGGGTGGGAATTTTGGACCGTGGTCCAGGCGATGTCATGTCACAATTCTGCAACGATCTTACGCGCCGGCGGCCCGGGCGTGCCGCGAAACCGCCGTGGTCACGGCCAGCTTCGCGGAGAAAACCCTGTGAAATAGCTGGGCTTCGTGCTCGACGTCCCAGACTTCGAGGTCAGCCGGGCCTTGCGTGAACAAGCGCAGCGCGACTTTGCCCCCATGCATCTCGGCACGGAGTTTGCTGATGGGCTGCGCATGACTGCGATCCAGAGCGTCCGCGACTCGCAACAGGGTCGCCAGCTTGCGCACGGTGCGGGCCTCTCCCGGCGACAAACCCTCCATGGCGGGATGGTGCAGATCGGGAGGACTGCGTCGATGGAAGCGGGCGATGCGCGCCACGATGTCCCGTTCGCGATCGGCTAGCCCGGGAATGTCACCGTTCCGGATGAGGTACTCGGTGTGACGGTGATGCTTCTGGTAGCTCACGGAATGGCCGATGTCGTGCAGCACCGACGCGACCTCCAGGTAGGGCCGAACCGCCATGGGCAAGCGATGGAGGCCCGCCAATTGGTCGAACATCGCCATGGCGAGCGTGGCCACCTGCATCGCATGCGCCTCGTCGAAGAAGAAACGCCGGCCCATCCACCGCGCGGCATCGATGAGCGACGAATCGTCCACATCGCGAAAACGCCGGCGCACCAGATCCACCAGCACGCCGTGCCGGAGACCGCGATCGACCGCGGTGACCGCGTGCAGCGAGAGATGATTCGCCAGAGCCTCCAAGATCACGGCGCCCGCGACGATGATCTCCGCGCGTCTGGCATCGAAGCGCTTGTGCCGTTCATCGGGATCCATGCGCGCCAGTTTCTCCACGGCATGCGAGATCTGTTCGGCCGTGGCGTGCGCGGTGCCCTCGGCGGCAGCCATGGCAATGAGGGCCCGGATCGATCCCGAGCTGCCCAGCGCCACGCGCGGAAAACCCCGGATCCCGGCCGGCAGGGATTCTTCCACTGCCTCGCGCGCAAACTCGCGCATCAGGCGAAGCTGCTTGGGCGACACCTCGCGATGGCTCTTGAAAATCTCGGTCAGCCGGACGGAACCTATCGCCACGCTCCACAGCTTGACCGGCCGCTCGCCGATGGCGCCGGCCACCTCGGTCGAGCCGCCGCCGATGTCGATGCACAAGGATCGTGCCTTGGGTGGCTGTCCGGACAGTACGCCCAGGCACATGAGGCGGGCCTCCTCCTTGCCCGAGATGGCTTCCAGCACCAGCCCGGCCTCGCGCTTGACCCGCCGGATGATGTCCTCCCGGTTCTTGGCCTCGCGCAAGGCACTGGTGCCCACGGCACGCACGCGCGCTTGGTGCCGCTTGCAGATGATCGCATAACGGCGCAGAACACCGATAAGCCGATCGACGACGACCGCGGGAATGACGCCAGTCTGGTAGAGGCCTTCGCCGGGGCGGACCGGATCGCGTTCCTGGTGCACCGATTCGATGCTGCCGTCGGAGAATCCGCGGGCGATTTCCAGGCGAACCGCATTGGCCCCCACGTCGATCGCCGCAATCAAGATTTCGGTCGTCTTGGGCTTCATCCTGGACACTCGATGCTCGGTAGATGATGCCCCGCCAAGGTCGCAAACTTGTAACGAATTCGTGACGAAGTTGCCAAGACGGGAGGCTCAGCGCGCCTTGGCGTCCCGATGGTTCTTCTGCCTCTGGTTCCCAGAAGCAGCTAGGCTCGTCGATCCCTGGTCATCGGACGGGTCCTGCGGTCCATTGGGTTCGGCCAGTCGGAACCCGACACCCCGGACGGTCTGAAGAAGGTCCGCGGCCGTGTCCAGCTTGTCCCGCAGGCGCTTGATGTGGGTGTCCACGGTCCGGCTCGCCACCTCGGGATGATAGCCCCAGACCTCGGTCAGCAACTCCCGCCGCGTGCGCATGCGTCCAGGTGAGCGAAGGAGATAGAGCAGCAAGCGCATTTCCAGCGCGCTCACGTGGATCTCCTTGTCGTCCACGAACACGCGATGGGCGGATTCGTCCACTCGCAGGTTGCGAAGGCCCAATGCCTCGACGCCATCGGCAGCGCTCGCGGCGGCTTCGGCGATGAGCGCGTCGATGACGGCCCTTCTCGTCCTGAGCCTCGCCTCAACGCGCAACATGAGCTCGCGCACGCTGAACGGCTTGACTACGTAGTCGTCGGCACCGATCTCGAACCCAACCACGCGATCGACTTCCTGGGCCCGGGCCGAGAGGATGATGACTGCGGGCTGGTCGGAGCTTGGCGACTTGCGAACCCGGCGGCAGATCTCCATGCCCGACATGTCCGGCAGCATCAGATCGAGCAAGACCAGATCGGGATGGAAGGTTTCCAGCGCAGCCAGGGCCAGTTCGCCACGGTCAGCGACCTGGACTTCGTAGCCGCTGGCGCGGAAGGCATACTCCAGTGAGCTGCTGATGTCGGGCTCGTCCTCCACGACGAGCACGCGCTCCTTTGGCGAAGTTTCGCTACCCATGGCTGGCGAAAGCATGGGGGACTTCCGTTGCATTCCTGTGACAGACGTGTGAATTCTTGCAACATAGAAAGCTCCCCGCGTTCGACCGAACCTGACGCCAAGGAAAGCGATGGCGCGGCGCTTCGTGGGGTGGCTGACTCGCGTTCTGTCGCGCGACTGTCACCGCGCCCGTGCCCCGGACGCGTCTACGATGCCGCGGTGACGCTTTCCCACCGCCAGCAGGCCCCTACCTCCGAGGACCATTCCGGCACCCGGGACCGCTTCCCGGTCGCGCGCTGGCTTCTGGCTGTCTCGGCCACCGTCCTCTTGGTGGCAGCCGCCGGCCTTGGCACCGTGGCCCTGCGGCATTCTCAGGATCGCCTGATCGAGAGTCTGGGCAAAACCATCGTCTTCGCCAAGAACATGGACATCGCCCGGGATGCTCAGGTTCACTTCAAGCGCCAGGTACAAGAGTGGAAGAATGTTCTCATCCGCGGCCACAAGTCGAACGACTACACCAAGTACTGGTCGCTCTTCGAGACCGAGGAAGCCACCACGCAGGCGCTGCTCAACGAACTGCGGCAGCGCGATCCGATCGAGACCGCCGCCGCGGCTGGCTTGCTTTCCGAGCTACGCATGCTCGGGCAACGCTACCGAGCGGCCCTCGCTGCCTTCGATCCGAACGATCCAACCAGCTACCGTGTCGTCGATACCCAGGTGCGCGGAATGGATCGGCCGCCCACCGACGAGATGTCTGCCCTGGTCACGCGTCTGCAGGTACGAATGGCCAACCTGGGAACGCAGATGTCGGCTTCCCACCAGGCCGAGATCTCCACGCTGCGCGGCGCGGTGGTGGCCGCCGCGCTGCTCGGCGTGCTCTCGATGGTCATGCTCATGCTGCTGGTGCGCCGATCCGAACGCGAGCGCGCCCAGGCCAGCGATCGGGCCAAGAGCGAGTTCCTGGCCACCATGAGCCACGAGATCCGCACGCCCATGAACGCCGTGCTCGGCATGGCCCATCTGCTCGAGCACACCAGCCTGACGGCCACCCAAAGCGATTATCTGGCCAAGCTGCAGGCGGCCTCCAAGCACCTGCTCAGCATCATCGACGACGTCCTGGATCTTTCGAAGATCGAGGCCTCGAAGCTGGAGATCGAGCACCTGGTCTTCTCTCTCGACGACGTGCTCGACGACGTGGCCACCCTGATCGGCGTGCGGGCGTCGGAGAAGGACGTGGAGCTCATCGTCTCGCGGCAGCCCGACGTGCCCGTGCTGCTGCTCGGCGATGCCTTGCGGCTGGGGCAGATCCTGAGCAACCTGGCGAGCAACGCGGTCAAATTCACCGAGAAAGGCGAGGTGCATGTCTCGGTCCAATCGCGCAGCCGGAACGCCGAACAGGTAGAGTTGCTCTTCGAGGTCCAGGACACCGGCATTGGACTCTCGCCCGAGGAGCAAGCGAAGCTCTTCCGTCCCTTTGTCCAGGCCGACGGGTCCACGACCCGGCGTTTCGGCGGCACGGGGCTCGGTCTAGCCATCTGCGCCCGCCTGGTCAAGCTGATGAATGGAAGCATCGGCGTGGAGAGCCAGGTTAGCCGCGGCAGCCGCTTCTTCTGCACCATTCCGTTCCGCTCTCGCAGCGACGAGCGCCGGCAGAAACCGGGCCTGCCACCCGGCTTGCGCGGCCGGAGCATCCTCATCGCCGAGCCCAACAAGACTGCGCGTTCCGCGCTGGCGGAGATGCTGGCCGGAGCTGGACTCCTGGTCACCACCGCCGCCGACTGTGCCCAGGCGCGCGCCTTGCTCCTGGCCCCTGCGCCGGCCATCGATCTCGCTCTTCTGAACTGGCGGCTGCAATCGCCCTGCGCGCGCGAGTTGCTCGACGTGGCGAGGCGCCTGGCCAAGATCCCGCCTGACCGGTTGATCGTTCTGGCCTCGCATGCCGACGCCGAGGAGGCTCATGCCAGCCTGCGCGCCATGAACCTGGGGGTGCTGCTCATCAAGCCAGCCAGCCCATCCGCCATCTTCGACGCCGTCGCGCGCGCGTTTGGCGTCGAGCAACGCAGCAGCCGCAGCACCCGCAACAAGAGCCGTCTGGCCGCCGCGCTTGGCCCGTCCTGGGATGAGCTGCGCGGCCTGCGCGTGCTGCTCGTCGAGGACAACGGCGTGAACCAGGAGGTCGCGGCCGCCACGCTGCAATCGGCCGGAATCGTCGTCGAGGTCGCGAACTGCGGGCAAGACGCGGTGGCGGCGGTGCGCCGGGCCTGGGACGCGGGGTCGCCCTTCTCGCTCGTGCTCATGGACCGTCACATGCCGGGCATGGACGGCCTGCAGACCACGCGCCAGATCCGCCTGGATCCCCGCTGTTCCCACCTGCCCATCGTGGCCATGACCGCGGACGTGGTGGGAGCCGCACGCGAGGAGTGCATGGCCGCCGGCATGAACGATTTTGTGTGCAAGCCCTTCTCGGCCGAATCGTTGCTGCAAACCATCGCTCGCTGGACCACGCGAGGAGATGCGGGCAGAAATCCCGCGTCGGAAGCCTCGCCCGCGAAGCCGGCATCGCTTCCCGCGACCCTGCCGGGGATCGACGTCGCGGAAGGTCTTGCGTACCTCGACGGCCACGAGACTCTCTATCGAAATCTGCTGCTCCGGTTTCGTCTGGACCATGGGCGAGCCGACCAGCAGATCGCGCTCCTGCTCGCGGACGGCAAGCGCGTGGAAGCGGAACGCGAGGCCCATAGCATTAAAGGGGTGGCCGCCCAGATGGGAGCGCACGAGCTCACCGCGTGTGCCGCCCGCCTGGAGAGCACCCTCAGGAACGAGCACACGGCCGCGACCCCGGCGCTGGGCGCGTTTGCCGAGGCATTGCAGGTAGTGGTGCACGGACTGGCCAGGTTGAATCTGGAGGCAAAGCTTCCGCCAGACTCGGCCGCCACGACGACACTCGGCCACGGCCCGCTAGAGGAGTCGCATGATCACCAAGCCTGAGATCCTGATCGTCGACGACACCCCGGCCAACCTCCAAATGCTTCGCGAGGTGCTGCACCACTACCGGAGCCGCGTGGCCAACAACGGCACCACCGCCATTCGACTGGCCCGGAGCAGCCCGCCCGATCTGGTGTTGCTGGACGTGATGATGCCCGGCATGGACGGCTTCGAGGTATGCCGCCGCCTGCGCGCCGACCCCGCCACGGCCGAGGTTCCCGTCATCTTCATCACCTCCCTAGGCGACGTGCGGAATGAGACCCTAGGCTTCGAGGTGGGCGGCGTCGACTACATTACCAAGCCGTTCAACGCCCGGGTAGTGCGCGCACGCGTGCACACGCACATCGAGCTCAAGCACACGCGCGATGTCTTGCGCAAGGAGAAGGGCACGATGGAGGCACGCGTGGTGGCGCGCACCTCCGAATTGCAGATCGCCCTCGATCGACTGCGCGGCAGCGCCATCGACACCGTGCTGCGGCTGGGCCTGGCGGCCGAATACCGGGACGACGAGACCGGCCAGCACGTGCTGCGCATGGCCCACTACGCGGTGTCGGTGGCCAGGCAACTGGGGTGGCCCGACGAAGAGCTCGACCGCCTCTTTCATGCCGCCCTCATGCACGATATCGGCAAGCTCGCCATGCCGGACAGCATCCTGCGCAAGCCGGGGCCGCTCGATTCGGGCGAATGGGTGATCATGAAACGCCACCCGCTTGTGGGCGCGCGGATCCTTTCCGGATCGGATTCCGACATCATCAAGCTAGCGGAGATCGTGGCCCTCACCCATCACGAAAAGTGGGATGGATCCGGCTACCCGCAAGGGCTACGCGGCGACAACATCCCGCTCGTCGGGCGCATCGTCGCCATCTGCGATGTATTCGACGCGCTCACCGTCCGCCGTCCCTACAAGCAGGCCATGCCATTCGAGCAAGCCTGGGCGATCGTTCGCCAGGGCAGCGGAAGTCATTTCGACCCCGCGGTGGTGCGTGCCTTCTTCGCCGCGGAGGCGGAGGTCCGGCGCATTCACTGCCGGTATAACGACGACAGTCCCGATCGGCCTCTGATGCCCGCCATCGTCGCCGCCCGGGTCGCGCATCCTTCCGCGCCGCACCTCGTCGCCAGCGGCGAGCCTGCCGCGGAAGACACGCCGGCACAGTGACGAAGCCAGCCTCATACGCCGCACGCGTGCGCGATGAAATATGTGATGGCCGCCATGAGGGCGGACGCGGGAATGGTAAAGAGCCAGGCCCAGAGAATGCGGCTGGCCAAACCCCAGCGGACTCTGCCGGCGTTGGAGATGGTGCCCACGCCCACGATGGCGCCGGTGATGGTGTGGGTGGTGGACACCGGAATTCCGAGCTGTGTGGCGATGAAAATGGCCAGCGAGCCACCGGTCTCGGCGCAGAATCCCCCGAAGGGGCGCAGCTTGGTCAGCCGCATGCCCATCGTCTTCACGATCCGCCACCCGCCCGCCAGGGTGCCCAGCCCCATGGCGGCGTGGCACGACAGAACGATCCACAGTGGAAAATGCGAGGCGCTGGGAAAGGTCTTGCCCAACATACCCTGCGAGTAGAGCAGCACGGCGATGATTCCCATGGTCTTCTGCGCGTCGTTGCCGCCGTGGTTCAAGCTGAAAGCGGAGGCGGACAGGAATTGCAGGCGGCGAAACCACTTGTCCACCCGGCCCGGAGTCTGCCCGCGCAGCAGCCATGAGCATCCAATCATCAGGATCGCGGCGCCGAGGTAGCCAAGCAGCGGTGAAATCACGATGAACGCGGCGGTGGCGCCGATCTTGCTCCAGCCCAGGATACCAAGTCCTGCCTTCGAAACCCCCGCCCCGATCAGCCCCCCGACCAANNACGAAGTTGAAGAAAGCCGCCCACAGCACCGCCCGGAAAGGCGTGAGCACGCGTGTCGACACGATGGTGGCGATGGAGTTGGCGGCGTCGTGGAACCCGTTGATGAAGTCAAACAGGAGCGCCGCCACCACGACCGCGATCACGAGGAGCAGATGACCTGTGATCATGGCCCAGCCCCGAATTCGCGGCTAGTGCGACCGTGGTGGCCGCCGGCTCGTGAACTGAATTGGCTACCGGGCATTTTCGGGGGCGAGTTAGCCAGCTTCTCGCGTCTGTCGCGTTACACGTCTGTGACGATTGTGTGACAAGACCTAAACGGGTCCGTTCCCGTTCTGTCGAGATCGGCCTCACCCTCCGAATCCAACGTGCGCGGTCCTGACTCCGTCCCGACAAGCCCTGCCAATGAGGGAAAAGTGGGGACCACCCAGGCCCAGGTGAGAGTGTTCAACCCAGGTGGTCCCCTAGCGGACCTTGCGAACCATCGAGTCCTGCCACAACATGTCTGCCACCATCGACGAACCGGCGGGAGGACATTCCCCGCCACTTCGCCTCTACCACTTTCAGCGGAAACAAGAGTAGCCTTGTCGGACGGACGCAACCGTTACACAAGTGCAACAGCTCGCAGCGAGAATGGCGCGACGTTCATTCCCGCCACCGACCTGAACAGCTATCCGGCCCCAACCACTGGACATCACCATGAAGAGCACCCTCAAGCACGCCCGCAGGTTCGCCGACGCGTACCGTGTCAGCGATGGCAAGAAATTCAAGCTGGACGATGTCGATCCCGCCGACACCCTCGGCATCAAGTCGGAGGACAAGCTCGACGCCAGCCAGGAGCTCCACCAGGGCGTCGAGGAGATTTCGCACCTGCAGGAGATGCTCTACGCGCAGGACCGCTGGGGCGTCCTGCTCATCTTCCAAGCCATGGATGCGGCCGGCAAGGACGGCACCATCAAGCACGTCCTGTCCGGGGTGAACCCGCAGGGATGCGACGTTCACTCCTTCAAGGCGCCGAGCAGCGAGGACCTGGACCACGACTTCCTCTGGCGCNNGGCAAGCACATCTGGAAGGAACGCTTCGAGGATATCCGGCACTTCGAACGCTACCTGTGCCGCAACGGCATCGTCGTGCGGAAATTCTACCTGCACCTGTCCAAGAAGGAACAACGGCGCCGCTTTCTCGAACGGCTGGAGAACCCGGACAAGCACTGGAAGTTCTCCGCCGCCGACGCCCGCGAGCGCGAGCGCTGGGACGAATACATGGAAGCCTACGAGGACACCATCCGCCACACGGCCAGCGAGGAAGCGCCGTGGTTCGTGGTTCCCGCGGATAACAAGTGGTTCACCCGCCTGGTCGTCTCGTCGGTGGTCATCGACACGCTGGCCTCGCTGCACCTCAAGTTCCCCGAAGTGGACCCGTCCCGCCGCAAGGAGTTCGCCGCCGCCCGCGCCGCGCTGGGCAAGAACCGTCGCTAGCGAATCCGCGGCGGCGTCTGGTGCCAAGACATGATCGCATCCCATCGAGCCGCTTCTCGGTAGCAGAAACCGATCTCACCGGCTGTCCGGGTGGCGGATGTCGCTGCCCTTGACCATGAAAACCACCATCTCGGCCAGGTTGGTGGCGTGATCGCCGATGCGTTCCAGGTACTTGGCGATCGACTGTAGCCGGGTGGCCCGATACACGTTCTTCGAATTCTCCATCATGTAGGTCAGCAGCTCGCGAAAGACTTGGCCGTACAGATCGTCCACCATCTGGTCGCGATCGATCACCTGCCGCGCGCGCTCCACGTCCTTGGCCACGAAGGCGTCGAGCGCGTCGCGCAGCATGGACTGCGCCTCAATCGCCATGCGTGGCAAGTCCACGTACGGCTTCAGCGGCACCTCACCCGTGAGCTCGAGCACCCGCTCCGAGATGTTCACCGCCAGGTCGCCCATGCGTTCCAGGTCGGTGACCACCTTGAGCACCAGGGTGATGAAGCGCAGGTCGGAAGCGACCGGCTGCCGCCGCGCCAGGATCTGCATGCATTGGCCGTCCAGCTCGACCTCGAGGCGATCGATGGTGCGATCGGACTCGATCATGCGTTCCGCGAGGGACGCATCGCGCTCCATCAGGGCCCGCATGCTGCCGCCGATGATCTCCTCGACCCGGCTGCCCATGACCAGGAGCTGTTCGCGCAGGTGGCCGAGCTCCTGCTCGTACTCCCGGTCGGTGTGCTGGCGTGTGTCCATGGGCTGTCGCTCTCCCCTCAGCCGAAGCGGCCAGTGATGTAGTCCTCGGTGCGTGGTTGCGCCGGGCGGGTGAAGATGACGTTGGTCCGGTCGAATTCGACCAGATCCCCCATGTAAAAGAAAGCCGTGTGGTCGGAGACACGCGCCGCCTGTTGCATGTTGTGGGTGACGATGACGACGGTGTAGTCGTGGGCGAGCTCGTGGATCAGCTCCTCGATGTGCGCGGTGGCGATGGGATCGAGGGCGGAGGCCGGCTCATCCATGAGCAGCACCTCGGGCTCGACCGCCAAGGCGCGCGCGATGCACAGACGTTGCTGCTGCCCGCCCGACAGGCCGAGCGCGCTCTCGTTCAGCCGCTCCTTGACCTCGTCCCAGAGGGCGGCGTGGCCCAAGGCCCGTTCCACCCGGCCCGCGACCTCGCTGCGATCGCGCAAACCACCGATGCGCAGGCCGTAGGCCACATTGTCGAAGATGCTCTTGGGAAACGGGTTGGACTTCTGGAACACCATGCCCACTCGCCGCCGCACCGCCACCGCGTCCACGCCCGGGCCGTAGATGGGTTGGCCCGACAGCGTCACCTCGCCCTCGACGCGGCAGCCAAGGATCAGCTCGTTCATGCGGTTGAGCGAGCGCAGGAAGGTCGACTTGCCGCAGCCCGAGGGCCCGATGAGCGCGGTCACGTGCTTCTCCGCGATATCCATCGACACCGGGCCGAGCGCGCGCTTGGGACCGTAGAAGACCGACAGATCGCGCACCGAGAGACTGATCGGGGTTGGGGTGGCAGAGGCGGCAGCGTCCATCACGCAGCGACTCCTGCGTGGCGGCGGCGCATGCGCGAGCGGACCAGCACGGCAGTGAAGTTGAGGGCGAAGGTGAGCATGAGCAACACGAGGACCGTCGCATAGAGGATCGGCCGCGTGGCATCCACGTCGGGCGACTGCGTGGAGAGGACGTACACGTGGTAGCCGAGATGCATGAACTGATCGTGCGGGCTGGTGGGCAGCTTGGGCAGGAAGTAGGCCGCGCCCACGAACAGGATGGGCGCCACCTCGCCCGCGCCGCGGCTGATGGCGAGGATGGTCCCGGTCAGAATGCCGGGCATGGCTTGCGGCAGCACGACCCGCAGGACGGTTTCGAAACGGGTCGCCCCCAGCGCGGCCGAGGCCAGCCGGTGTTCGCGCGGGACTGCGGCCAGAGCTTCCTCGGTGGCCACGATCACCACCGGCAGAGTGAGGACCGCCATGGTCAGCGCGGCCCACACGAGCGCGGGCTGACCGTAGACGCGGTCGCCACCGTAGAGCACCTTGTCGATTCCCACCCCCACGAACTGCACGAAGAATCCCAGGCCGAACAGGCCGAATACGATCGACGGCACGCCGGCCAGGTTGTTGACCGCCACGCGCACCAGGCGGGTCAGCCGGCCGCTCGGGTTGGCATACTCCGACAGGTAAATGGCGGTGGCCACGCCCGCGGGCAGGACGGCCAGGCTCATGAGGACGACCAGCGCCACGGTGCCGAAGATGGCGGGGAAGATCCCTCCCGCGGTCATGCCGTCGCGTGGGGCCTGGGTGAGAAAGCCGAGGGTGAGGTGCGGCGTCCCGTGGATAGCGACATCGCCCAGGATGACGGCCAGGATCGCCAGCACCAAGAGAGCGCACAGACCGGTGCCCAGCGCCAGCGCAGCATCNNTGACGGCGTAGTCCCCGAGCAGGTTGGTCGCGAAGGTGATGGCGAAGAGCAGCACGCCGAGGAAGAAGAGGACCGTGTAGTGCGCGCCGCCGAACACCACCTCGGCCAGCTCGGCTGCGATGGTGGCCGAGATGGTACGCACCGAATCGCCCGGGCTGGCCGAGATGATGGCCGCATTCCCCGAGGCCATGAGCACGATCATGGTTTCGCCTACCGCGCGCCCCAGGCCGAGCGCGATGCCGGCGGCCACGCCCGGCCCGGCCGCGGGCACCAGCACGCGCAGGATGGTCTGCCAGCGGGCGGCGCCGAGCGCCGTGGACGCCTCCACGTAGCTCGGTGGCACGGCCCCGAAGGCCTCTTCGCTGACCGTGAACACCACCGGGATGATGGCGAAGGAGAGCGCCACGCCTGCCACCAGCGCGTTGAGGCGCGAGTCTAGGCCGAGCCAGTCCTGCAGGAAGGTTGCCATGACCATGAGCGCGAAGAAGCCGAGGACGACCGACGGGATGCCGGCCAGCAGCTCCACCGTGGGTTTCACGATCTCGCGCAGGCGCGGGCCCGCGTACTGCGAGACGAAGAGCGCCGCGCCCACGCCCAGCGGGACCGCCACCAGCATGGCGACAAGAGTCACCTTCAAGGTACCGACCAGCAGCGGCCATACCGCATACTTCGGGATCTCGGACACCGGCTGCCACACGTGCTCGACCGCGTCGTACCCCGGCCACTGCTGCGCGAACCACATCTTGGCCAGGGTCACCTCGCGCTGGATCGCGTCGCTGGCGAGGAGCGGCCAGGCCTCTTTGGCGATGAAGACGAAGATGAGAATGACCGCGGCGATCGAGCTGAAGGCGAGAGCGCGGATCGAGAGCTCAGCCAGACGATGCCATGACGGACGCGGATGTGGTGCGAGACGGCTTACCGCACGGTCCATCGGCCGCGCCTGTTCAGCCACACCTGCCGCGTCGGGTACACGCGCGGTCGAGCGGAGCGAAAGCCGGCCGGGTCGCGGCGAAGCCCCGGGTAGCGGGATTGGCGGGTCCTTGGTGGTCATCATCCAGGCTAGAATGAAGCGCCTCATCGCAACACCGCCGTGCGAGTTCTGTGACAATTGTGTGACAACCAGCCTACGTCACCGACAAGTAGCCCACCTTGTTCACGAGGGCCTGGCCGGCCGCATCCTGTGGGCCTGGATCTTCACCATCCCGGCCTCCGCCGCCATCGCGGTCGTCGGCTACTTCATCGCGCGCACTGGGCGCGTGAGCCGTCAGGCGCGGGGCAGGCTGAAGCGGAAGGTGGAGCCCTTGCCCGGCGTGCTCTCCACGCCGACCTCGCCGCCCATGGCCTCGACCAGATTCTTCACGATGGACAGGCCCAGGCCGGTGCCGCCCATCTCGCGCGAGCGACCGGGATCGACGCGGTAGAAGCGCTCGAACAGGCGGGACAGGTGTCTCTGCTCGATGCCGGGGCCGCTGTCCGTCACGGTCACCTCGACTCTGCCGTCCCGCTCGCCGGCGTCGACCACGATGGTGGCAGCCTCGGGACCGTACTTGGCGGCGTTCTCGATCAGGTTGGTGAGCACCCTCTCGACAGCGGTGGTATCTCCGCGCGCCTTGGGCAGCGTCTCCGGCAGCGAAACCGTGATCCGGATGCGCTTTGACTCGGCCCGCTCGCGACACAGAGCCACGGCTTGCGCGGCCACGGCGTCCAGATCGACCGGCTCGCTCTTCACCTGGAACTCGCGCGATTCGATGCGCGACAGGTCCAGCANNGCGCAGGGTCTCGGCCGCCGAGCGCAAGGACGCGATGGGCGTGCGCAACTCGTGCGAGACGTTGGCCACGAAGTCCTTGCGCACGGTCTCCAGCCTCCGGATCTCGGTGACGTCGAAGAAGACCAGCAGCACGCAGCGCGGCTCGCCCGACAAGTGCGCGGCGTGAACCAGCAGGCGGCGGGGCTTGATGCCGCCGACCTCGATCTCGCCGGTGGCCGGGTCCTCGCGCGCGAGCGCGGCCTCGGCCAAGGCCTGCAGGTCGGCGTTGCGGATGACCTCGATGGCCGGCCGGCCCACGGCCTCCGAGCCCACGAGCAGCATGTCGCGCAGCGAACCGTTGAGCAGGAGCACGCGCCGCTTGGCGTCGAGCACCAGCACGCCCTCGCGCATGGACTCCAGAATGCGGCCCAGCAGGTCGCGGTCGTCGCGTAGCTCCCCCAACGATCGCGATAGGTTCTCGGCCAGGTGGTCGAGCGCCCGGCCCAGCTCGCCGACTTCGTCACGCGCTTCCAGGCGGCTGCGCACACCGAGATCGCCGTCCGACATCCGCCGCGCCACCGTGGTCAGACCGCGCAGCGCTCGTGCCATCAGTACGGACGCCACGGACGACAGGAGCACCGCGGCCAGGAGCGCCACCGCGCCACCAACGAACAGGATCCGGCGCAGCTCCGCCACGGCGCGATCCACCGTGGTCAGGGGCACGCTGACTCGCGCCACCACGCCGGCGCCGCCGGGCACGAGCTGCGCCGCATAGAGCAGGCGCCGCCGTAACGTGGCCGAGTAGCGCACACTGTCCTGGCTCCGTCCCTGCAGAGCCGCCGCAATCTCGGGCCGATCGCGGTGGTTCTCCGTCGCGGCCAGCGCGGCCACCGGAATCTCCGAGTCGCCAAGCACGGCGCCGGATCGAGCGACGAAGGTCACGCGCGCCTGTGCCGCCGAGCCCAGGCGATCCGCCAGCGCGTCCCAAACCGCACCTTCGCCTTCCCCGCCGGTGGCCAGGGTCCGCGCGCTGTCCGCGACCAGGCCCAAACGCACCTTCAGGTCGGCGCGGATCTGCTCGACCAGGTCGCGCTCGATGGCGGCGCGCAGGTAAAACTCGCCGGCCGCCAGCGACAGTGCGATGAGGGCCAGCGAGACCGCGAAGAGCTTGGCGCGGACGCCAAGCTTCACCGGCCGTCCCCTGGGTCAGAGGCGAAGCGATAGCCGACGCCGCGCACGGTTTCGACGTAGTCGCCGGCGGCACCCAGCTTCTCGCGCAGGCGCTTGACGTGGGTGTCGACGGTCCGGGTGTTGTTCTCGGGGCTCGCCTCCCACACGTCGTCGAGCAGGGTGCCGCGCGACTGCACGCGGCCGCGGCGCTGATAGAGCGTCCACAGGAGCTTCATCTCCAGCGCCGTGAGCGGAATCTCAGTCCCGTCCACCCAGGCGCGGTGGGCGCCGTGGTCGATGCGCAGGCGGCCGAAGCTGACCGGGGAAGCATCGTCCTCGCTCCGGCCCTGCGAGCGCCGCAGCACCGCCTGCACCCGCAGGAGTAGCTCGCGCACGCTGAACGGTTTGGTCACGTAGTCGTCCGCGCCCAGTTCGAATCCCACCACGCGGTCGATCTCGCTGCCCCGCGCGGTCAGCATGATCACGGCGGTCCCGCGCAAATGCGAGTCGCCCTTGATGGTGCGGCACACGTCGAGCCCCGAGATGTCCGGCAGCATGAGGTCGAGCAGCACGAGATCGGGGCGGCGCTGCCTGGCCAGGGCGAGCCCAGCCTCGCCCCGCTCGGCCACGCTCACCTCGTGCCCGGCCTGGCGGAGGTTGTACTCCAGCACCTGCCGGATGTCCGCCTCGTCCTCGATGACCAGGATGTGCGCCATCAGCGTTCCCCTACCAGGTTGAGGGCCGCCTTGCACGCGGTCGGAGCCTTATCCGCCGCACATCGCCAGGCCGCCCCACACACGAACCCGTGCGGCGTCCACGCTGCCCAATCGAGCCCAAGAGAACGTGCCGAAATGCCTGTATTGACCACGCGGCGCAGTCTACCCCATCGCGTCCCCCGCGAGTTATGCCCGGCGGGCGCACGCGAAGTCGATGAAGCCGCGCTCGAAATCGGTGGAGAGCAGGCGGACGTGCACCTTGTCGCCCACGCGCAGGCCTTCGGCGCCGCGCTCGACCCGGCCCTCGACCGGCGGGTCGAAGACGCGCACCCAGGTGCCCTTGTCGGCGGCGCCGGTGATCACGCCGTCGAAGCTCTCGCCCACCCGCTGTTCCAGCAGCAGCGCCGCGGCCGACTTGCGCACCTGGCGCTCGACCTTGGCGGCGGCGCCCTCCTGCATGGTGCAGTGGCTGGCCAGCCCGCCGAGCTCTTCCACGCTGTACGGCGAAGGGGCGTCGGCCAGCGCCGCCTTGAGCAGTCTGTGCGTGACCAGATCGGGGAAGCGGCGATTGGGCGCGGTGGCGTGCACGTAGTCGATCACGGCCAGGCCGAAATGCCCGATGGGCGCTTCACCCGGCCGTTCCACGATGTATTCGCCCGCGCCCATCAGCTTGACGATTACCAGCGACAGATCGGGGAAGCGCAGCGCATCCGCCGCGCGCCGCCGGGTCAGGAACGCCTCCAGGGCAATGGCCGAGGGCTCGGCAGGAAGCGACTCACCGTACTCGGCGGCCTTGTCTACGATCTTCGCCCAGCGCTCGGGCGAGCGCACCACCCGGCACAGGGACGGACGCGCCTTGTCCGCCAGGAAACGTGCCACCACGCCGTTGGCCGCGATCATGAAGTCCTCGATCAGCCACTTGGCGCGATTCGGCGTGTCCGCGTGCAAACCGACCACCTCGTCGCCCGAAAACAACGGACGCGATTCCAGCGACTGCAGATCCAGCGCACCGCGCTCGTGGCGCAAACGCCGCAACCGGGCGGCCACCTCGTCCTGCACGCGCAACTGCGCATCCATGCCCGGCACGCGCAGGGCCGGCTCGGGCTGCGGCCCCTGTCCGTCCAGCCAGGCCGCCACCGCGTTGTAGGCCAGCTTGGCCCGGTTGCGCACCAGCGCGCGGCTGACCGAGCTTTCGCCCAGGCTGCCGTCGGTCTTGACCACGTAGGCGACGACCAGGCTGACCCGGTCCACGTCCGGATTCAGCGAGGTGAGATCCGTGGACAGCCGCTCGGGCAACATCGGGTAGACGTGCCCGGCCACGTAGACCGAGACCGTGTTTTTGCTCGCGTGCCGGTCAATGGGCGTGGCCTTCGCCACCAGCGCGTCCACATCGGCCACCGCGACCAGGATCCTAACCGCCCCGTTGCCTAGGTCCTCGGCCACCGTGAGCTGGTCAAGGTCCTCGGAGTCGTCGTTGTCGATAGAGCACCAGAGCCGGGAGCGCAGGTCCTCGATCTCGCCGCCCGCCACCGCTGGCCCGCGGAGCGCGTCCAGTTGCCCGAGCGCGTCCGCGGCAAACTCGGTCTCGAGCCCACGATCGTGCATGGCCTTGCATGCGATGCGCTGCAGATCGGAACGGTGGTGCGAGCTCATGCGCGCGAGTCTACTCCCGTGGTGTCCGAGAATGCGTCGCGAGATCGGTCGCACGAATCCACGGGGACGAGCCGTTGGTTGACGTGACCTTCGTCATCGGACAACCTGAGATGCGATGCGGCGATGGCAAAAGGGCACGCAACCTTCCTCCGCGCCCGGCGTGACCCACGAAACCATCGCTCACGGAACCTCCAAATTCGGAGAGCTCGTCCTGCGCTGGCGAAGTCGAAGAGGCGACGCAACTCCGTCAGCGGTGTGTGAGCTGATCTCCAATGGGGTCTTTCTGATGGATTCGGAGGACGCCTCCACCGAACGCAGGCTTGCGTCCGAATCCCTTGCCCGCGTGCCGCATCCTGAAATCGTCGTGATCGGGGGACTTGGCCTCGGGTTCACGTTGATGGAGGTCATCGCTTCCCCCGTGCCGCGTGAAATCCACGTGGTCGAGATCGCAGGTCTCCTGGTGGATTGGGCGGCGCAGGGCTTGATCCCTCATGCGCGAGGCGCCTTGCGGGACCCGCGCGTGCAGGTGCATATCGCCGACCTGCGCCCCTATGTGGAATCGCTCACGCCCGGAAGCGTGGACCTCATCTTGATCGACGTCGACAACGGTCCTGACTTCCTCGTTGACGAGTCCAATGCTTCGCTCTATCAGTCGCCATTCCTCGCAACATCCCATCGGACGCTTCGGTCAGGTGGCCTGCTTGCGGTTTGGTCGTCGTCCCGATCCGTCAGGCTCCAGGATGTATTGACTGGAGTATTCGGCCAGTGCGATGCGGTCGCTTGCAACATCACGCGCGCCGGACGCCCATTCGAGTACTTCCTCTACTTCGCGTCGCATCGCTGACCCGCTGTCCTTCACCACCCAGCCCTCCGCGCCCCGATTCCCCCGACGGTGGTGACGTCGCACGCCTCGCTCTTGCCGTGACCGCTGACATTCATACACTATCCCGCGATGGCCTCCCTTGACCACGGGACGCGGTCGGCCCCACTCTGATGCCGGTGGTGTGCCCGACGTGGGCATGTTCACGCGGGAACACGACCTCACCTCCCGCCCACGCTCCGCCGCGCCAGCCTCCAGCCTCCAGCCTTGCCCGCCGTCAGTAGGTCAGGCCGTATCCGTAGGGATAGAGCGGATCGTAGGTGGCGTCGCCGACGTTGATCGGGATCTGCGCCATCGAACGCGGCCAGGTCTGCGGCAGCCTGCCTGTCGGGTCGACATCGCCGAACAGGATGTCGGTGATGCCGGCGCCCTCGCTGCCCGGCAGCCACGCCACCACGATGGCATCCGCGTAGGGCAACAGCGGATCGAGAATCATCGGCCGGCCAGCGATGAGCACGACCACGGTCGGCAGGCCGGCCTGCTTCATGACCTTGACCACGTTCACGTCGGCGGCGGCCACGGTGAGATCCGTCTTGTCGCCCTTGCCCTCGGCATAAGGGGTCTCGCCGATCACGGCCACGCCGACGGTGGCGCCGGACGTGCTCGTGCCAGCCGCGGAGTACACCACCTGGCTTGCGCCCAGCGCGGCCTCGAAGGCCTGGCGCACGCTGGTCGCCCCGGGCACGCTGCCGGACGCGCCCTGCCACGAGATGGTCCAGCCGCCACACTGATTGCCGGTGTCGTCCGCGCTCTTGCCCCCGAGGGCCACCGTGGCGGTCTTGGTCAGCGGCAACACGCCGCAATCGTTCTTGAGCACCACCAGGGATTCTTGCACCGCCTGCCGCGCGACCTGCCGGTGCGTCGCGGAGCCGACCTCGGCGGTCAGCGCGCGATCGACCGTGCCGCTCGCCTCGAAGAGCCCCAGCTCGCACTTCACGGCCAGGATGCGCCGGACGGCGTCGTCGACGCGGTCTTGCGTGATGGTCCCGGCCTTCATCAGGTTCTGGAAGTAGCCCAGCATGGTCGGGATGGTCTGGTTGTAGGTCATGAACATGTCGATGCCCGCATTGAGGCATTGGCCAATGCCGTCCTGATTCGACGACGCGACCTGGAAACAAGCGTTGAAGTCGGAGACGATGAACCCGCCGAACCCGAGCTCGCCCTTGAGCACGTCGGTGAGCATGGTCTTGTTGATGTGCATCTTGGTGCCCTGCCAGGTGCTGTAGGAAGCCATGATCGAGCCGACCCGGGCCGCGACCGCAGCGCGATAGGGCGGAAGGTGGATCGCGCGCAAGGTGGCCTCGTCGCCCGTGACGTTGCCGGCGTTCACGCCGCCCGCCGTGCCCCCGTCCCCGAGGTAGTGCTTGGCGCAGGCGAGGATGCCGGTGGGAGCCCCCGTCGAGGTGAACTGCAGCCCGTTGACCATGATCGCCCCAAACGTCGATGCGAGCTCGGTGGTTTCGCCGAAGGCCTCGTAGGTGCGTCCCCAGCGCTCGTCGAGCGCGACCGCCACCACCGGCGAAAAGTCGAAGTCTACGCCGCAGCCGAGGCTTTCCCGGGCGGTGATGGCGGCGATTTTCCCGACCAGCGCCGGGTCGCGCGTGGCGCCGAGGCCGATGTTGTGCGGGAACACCACCGCGCCCTTCACCGTGCCGATTCCATGCACCTCGTCCGCGCCGTACAGGAAGGGGATCTTGAGCCGGCTCGCCAGCGCGGCCTGCCGGTAGCCGTCGGCCATGTCCGCCCAGCCCGTGGGCGAGTTGGTCGCGGGGGCCGAGCCGCCCTGGCTGAAGCCCGAGCCGACGCCGTACTGGGTGACGAGCTGAGGAGTCAGCGCCGCCCGCTCCATCTGCAACATCTGCGCGTACTTCTCGTCAGCCGTCATCTGCCCGAGCAACCCGTTCGCCCGGTCGATGCACGCTTGCGACGGGTACGCCCCGCCGTCCACAGAACCCAAGCTTCCGCCCGTCGCGCTCAGCCAGCCGGCTTCCAGCGCCGCGCCGCCATCGACCCCCGCGCCGCAGCTGCCGGCGCCGCCGCCGTCGATCGCCCCGCTGCCGCCCGTGCCGCCAGTGCCACCACTGCCTCCCCCCGCACAAGCTAGACCGGCCAACGCGGGCGCGAGGACGAGAAGATGCAACAGTTTGCTCATGGAAATCCTTTGCCGGTGAAGGGTCGGTTCGCGTGCCCCGCAGGAGGCGCAGGCATCATAGCTCCAAATCGCGGCGAGTTTGCGGGACCTTCGCCAGCGAGAGCACCTGCGTAGGATGCCGGCCAGGACGAGCTTCCGATGAATCATGGGACTGGCCGTGGTACTCGCGAGCGGGCCCGCGGCGGCTGGCTTGACGGTGCGGCCGACCAGCCAGCGGGAGTTGCTTCGCTTCTCGACGATCCTAATTTGGCACTGGACGGGCAAACGGGGCATGGCCGACACTCGCCAAGCAACATGCGGCGCGCGGCGGCGTTCATGATCGCTCCCCTGCTGGTCATGGCGACCGGAGCCCTCCTCCTGGTGTCCCGTCGAGCCCGGCAAGACCACCCGCCGCCATCCCAGGCAGCCCCCGCCCGGTACTCGGGATCGGCGCGATGCCGGGATTGCCACGAGAAGTTCTACCGCCTGTGGTCCACCTCGCATCACGGCCTGGCCATGCAGCCCTTCACGGCCGCTCTTGCCCGTGAGCAGCTCACCGTACAGAAGCAGGACATCGTCGTTGGCGACCATGGCTATCGGGCCGAGATCGGGGCCGGTCAGGTGCGCGAAACGACCGCGACGGGCGAGGTCAATCGCCCCATCGCGCATGCCATAGGCGGCAAGAACGTCTACTACTTCCTCACGCCCTACGAGCGCGGCCGCCTGCAAGTTCTTCCCGTGGCATACGATCTTGGGCGCAAGGAATGGTACGACGTTTCCGCAAGCGGCCTTCGCCATTTCACGGACGTGACCGAGCAGGCCGTGCACTGGACCGACCCGGAGCTCACCTTCAACACCTCCTGCCACGGCTGCCACGTCAGCCAGCTCCACAGCAACTACGACCTCGTGGCCGACTCGTACCGGACCACCTGGGCAGAGCCCGGCATCAACTGCGAAACCTGCCACGGGCCAGGCGAGGAGCACATCCGTGTCACCAGGGAGGCCGGTCCCGGAAAGGTCCCGGCGGATCTGAAGCTGATCGTGACCAAGACGTTCACGCACGAACAAAAGAACGACATGTGCGCGCCCTGCCACGCCAGGATGTCGCCCATCACGGACGGGTTCCGCCCCGGAGATCGCTACTTCGACTCGTTCGATCTGATTGGCGTGGAGAACCGGGATTTCTACCCCGACGGCCGGGACCTCGGGGAGACCTACACCTTCACCTCCTGGCGCCTCGGCCCCTGCGCGAAGTCGGGACAGCTCGACTGCCTCCACTGCCACACCTCGAGCGGCCGCTACCGGTCCAAAGATCCGGACAAACCCAACCAGGCGTGCCTGCCCTGCCACGAGGCCAGGGTGCGCCAGGTGCTGGCCCACAGCCATCATCCAGAAGGCAAGACGACCTGCATCGATTGCCACATGCCGAAGACGGAATTCGCGCGCATGGTGCGCAGCGACCATTCGATGCGGCCGCCCTCGCCCGCCGCAACCATCGCCTTCAAGTCCCCGAACGCCTGCAACCTGTGCCACCAGGACAAGGACGCCGCCTGGAGCGACCGCGCGGTCAGAAAGTGGCACGCCAAGGACTACCAGGCGCCGGTACTGCGGCAGAGTGCGCTGATCGCGGCCGCGCGGAAAGGGGACTGGTCCGAGCTTGCCGCCATGTTGGCCGCCGTGGGCGGGGCCGAGCGGGACGAGGTGATGGCCGTGGCCCTCATCCGGCTGCTTCGTTCGTATCCGTATGATCGCGTGGGGAGCCGGCCGGCT
>PNBO01000394.1 GCA_003136095.1 Myxococcales bacterium | reverse complement strand
ATTGCCAACGGTCAGATCGGCGTCGCGCAAGGCGGCCGCCACGTCCGCGAAGGGATCACCGCCGTTGGTCACGAGGTGGCCGGGGCCGCCGTCGAGCATGATGTCGCCGGCGAAGACGATACGCACGGGCGGGTTCTCGGCGCGCGCCGAGCGGGACATCGACAGTGCGAGGCCAGCGAGAAGCAAGCGGCGGGGCAGGGCAGTCCGCATGTTCAGCGTTCTCCCAGCCACGCGGCCGCGGGCTTTTCCCTGATGAGAAAGCCGTTCTGCTGGGCCAGGGCCCGGCACTTCGGGCAGAAGTCGCGCTCGCGATCCATGGTGACGAGGAGAGACATCGAGCCCCTACAATACACGCTCCGTTTACGAGCTCGCCGCAAAGCAGACCGCGGCCATACTCGCGGCCCGACGAGCCAAGGTCTATGATCGAGCCATCGACCGCACCGGCTCCCCAGGCGATCTGCGCCCCAATCCACCCGCGCCGACCGGTAGCCTTTCCCGCCGGTTCGTGGTGCTGGTCATCGCCCTCGTGCTCTTCGGGGGCAGCCTCCTGCTCTATGCGTCGTCGCTGGGGTTCGGCTTCATCGGCTACGACGAGGGCGCCGTGCTCCTTGGGCATCCGAACCTCTACCATCAGCCGTCGCTGGTCGCCTCCCTGCGCGAAATCCTCGTCGGCTATTTCCCGCGCGAGGAGCCGCTCATCGTGCGCGATCTGACCTGGCTCCTCGACGCGCGCCTCTTCGGGTTCGAGCGTGCGGCCGGCTACCACCTGGGCAATGTACTGTGCAACGCGGTCAACGTCGTCCTGCTCTTCGCCTTCCTGCTGCATGCGACGCGCTCGCTCCGGTTCGCCGGCCTGGTCGCCGGCCTTTTTTCCCTGCTGGCCGTCCACGTCGAGCCCGTGTGCTGGGTGATGGGCCGCAAGGACCTGCTCGGCGCCTTCTTCACCTTGCTCGCCTTGCTCGCGCAGTCGCTGGCGTTGCGGCAGAAGTCGCCGGGCAAGCGCCGGGCGCTCGCCGTCCTGGTCTTCTTGCTCTGCCCGCTCGCCATCCTGTCCAAGTTCAGCGCCATCGTGCTCGTCGTGCTCCTGGCGACGCACCGCCTGTACGCGCCCTTTCTCGACGGCACGCGTGGGCCAGGCGAACCACTCGGGTTGCGTTCCCGCTGGCGCGAGCTGGCCGGGCTGGTGCCGCACCTGGTGGTGACCGCTGGGCTCTACCTCTGGTACCAGCGCATCCTGAGCGCCTTCCAGGTCATCGGGGAGCGTGGGCCGTCGCCGCTTTCGCTGGCGCACATCAAGACCATGGCGCTCCTGGTTCCGCTCAGCTTGGGTCGTACGGTGGGCCACCTTTTCTCGGCCGGGCAGCTCTCGATTTCCTACCTGCGCCCGAGCGTCGCCCTGCCGCTTACGGCGGCGGAGATCGCCATCATCCTGGCAACGGTGCTGGGCTCGGTCGGCCTGCTGTGGATCGCTCTGCGCCGGCGCAAGGATCTTGCCTTCTTCGCGCTCGCCTTCTTCATCTTCATGCTGCCGTACTTCAATATCGAGTACATCGGTATCTGGGTCGCGGATCGCTACGCTTATCTGTCCTCGCTGTGCGTGCTGGCGATTCTCGTCGGGGCGGGGCTCGCTGCCTGGCGCAGCCCGCGGCCCGCGCTGCGGCGCTGCGCGGGGGCGTTCCTGGCGCTGCTGGTGCTTGTGGGCGGCTACAACCTTGCCGCCGGACGCGCGCACCAGCCGGCGTTCCACGACGCGCGCGCCTTCTGGGACTACGAGCTGGGCCGCGCGGAGCCTTCGCTGCTCGCCTTCGAGTCAGGCGCCAAGACCGCGCTCGGCGAGGCGGCCGCCGTGCCCCCCGGCTCGCCCGAACGGGCGCAGGCGGTCGAGCGCGTCGCGCGCGTGGCTGGGCAGGGCCTGCGCACCTACGCGTCGCTGCCCTGGCAACCGGCGGCTGGCTACTTCAGCCGGGAGCGGGCGCACGCGGCCGGCCTCTACACGTCGCTGGGACTGGCCGCGGCTCTCGCCGGGCGGGCCCCGGAAGAGCAGCTCCGGTATCATCGTGCGGCCTATCAGATGATGCCCAGCCAGCACACCGCCCTCATGCTCGCCCAGGTCCTGCTCGACATGGCCCGGCGCGATCCGCCCAGCGAGGGGCTGGCCCGGGAATCCCTGCACTACTTCGGCCTCTACCTGCGCGAGGCCAAGAGCGATCCGCTGCGGCGGCGCGGTCTCCCGAACCTACTCCACCAGTACACGGACGCGTTTCCCGGACTCTCCGCCGAGGTGGCTCGGGTCGGCGAGGAGAGCCTGCGATGAGCGAACCCAATCCCTACGTCGGCGCCTATCCGTGGCTCGACGGGCGCGCCGGTATCTGGCGCGAGATCGCGCGCTACGTGCGGCAGGACGCACCGGGCGCCGAGGCCGTGCTCGAGCTCGGAGCGGGTTACTGCGATTTCATCAACCACGTCGTGGCGAAGACGCGCGTCGCCTTCGACTTGAATCCCGAGATGGCCCGCTTCGCTGCGCCGGGGGTTGAGCTGCGCGTGGGTGACTGCCGCGGGTTGCCGGGCATCGCCGACGGCGCCATGGATCTGGTTTTCGCCAGCAACTTCCTCGAGCACTTCACGGTGGAGGAGGCGAGCGGGTTGCTTCGCGATGTCCACCGCGTGCTGCGGCCGGCCGGGCGCGTGATCCTCATCCAGCCCAACTACCGGCGTAGGCCGGACCACTACTGGGACGATCCCACGCACAAGACGGCCTTCCACCACGGAAATCTGCCTCCATTGCTCGAAAGGAACGGCTTTCGCGTGCTGCGCATGCTGCCCGGCCTGCTGCCATTCTCCATGAAAAGCCGTCTGCCGAAGATACCGCTTCTGGTACGCTGGTATCTGCGTTCCCCCCTCCGACCGCTGGCCGCGCAGATGTACGCGGTGGCAGAAAGGGTCTAGGCCATCTGGAAAGGTCAACGAGTCTCCCTCATCCTGCCGACCTACAACGAGCGGGATGCCATCCGTGGCGCCATCGAGGAATTCGACGCCACCGGCCTGATTGACGAGATCATCGTCATCAACAACAACGCCGCGCCCGGCACCAGCGAGGAAGTCGCGGCCACGCGTGCCCGCGAGGTGAGCGAGCTGGTGCAAGGTTATGGCGCGGCCATGCGACGCGGGTTTCGCGAGGCCAAGGGCGACCTCATCATGGTGGCCGAGCCCGACGGCACCTTTCGGGGACACGACGCCGTGAAGATGCT
>PNBO01000166.1 GCA_003136095.1 Myxococcales bacterium | reverse complement strand
CCGACGATGATTTGTTGGATAGTACGGGGCATGTGCTTGGTGCAGGTGTAGCCCAGGCCTCGCAGATCGAGTCCGCCCAGCAGGTGCTCGCCTTGCCCGAGCACGACGGGCGAAATGGCGAGGTGAAGCTCGTCGATGAGGCGAGCCTGGAGATACTGCCCAGCTGCGAACCAAGACATTCTTGAGTTTCGGAGTTGCACCTGCAACATCCGTGAAATTGCTAGAGAAAGTGTTCCCGGGCTCGGCGATGAGTTTCCGGACAGTACGAGGTAGGCGAGCCGCCCACGGCGATCGCGCAACCTCCGCAGTAGCCCGCGCTCACTTGCGTGAAGGCGCCCGTTGGCGGCGAGCTCTGATTCCTGTCGTGAGTAGTTCGCAGTCGACAGCGCAGACGAGCCCATCCGGCGCATGGGCTTTGAGTACAACGCGCAGACGGATTGGGGACAAGTGGGCCCGCCCGTGCTAGGCAAGGCTCGCCCATGCGACCCTGGCGAACCCTCGATAGCATCGAGACACCCGAAGGTTGGCTGGAGCTGCGCCAGCGTGATGAGCGGGGTTTTCTCATCACCATCGCGGGCCGGGTGCTGATGACCAGCAAGGCCCACCGCTCCGAGGATGAGCTGGCGCGCCCGGTCTGCGCGGCGATGGCCGGGCGTGCCCGAGCGCGGGTGCTGCTGGGCGGCCTGGGCATGGCGTACACGCTGCGCGCGGCCCTGGACGGCCTGCCGCGCGCGGCCCGCATCACCGTGGCGGAGATCAACCCGCGTGTGGTGGCCTGGTGCCGCGGCCAGCTGGCCGGGCTGACCGACGGGGCGACGACCGACCGCCGCGTGGACGTGGTGGTGGACGACGTGGCCCGCGTGATCGCGCGCGCGCCTGCCGGAAGCTTCGACGCCATCATTCTCGATCTGTACGAGGGGCCGCACGAGGCGACCTGTCGCGCCGGGGATCCGCTGTACGGCGCGCAGGCACTGGAACGGATGCGGGCGGCTCTCGCACCCGGCGGCGTGGCGGCGATCTGGTCCGAGGAGGCCGACCCGCCCTTCGAGGCGCGGCTCGCAAGCGCGGGATTCCGCGTCGAGCGGGTCCGGGCGGGCAGCGGCGGGCGCCGTCACATCGTCTATCTGGGTACGCGGCTGCACTCCATCGATCTGTCGCATCGCCCCCTGCCAGAGGATTCTCGCACTCCCGTCCTCCGCCGGGGAGAGAGAGAGAAGAAGCCGAGGCGATCCCACGCGTGACGATGGCGGGACTAACAGTTCGCCGTAGGAGTCATCGTCCACCTGCACGTAGGTAGATTTCCTTCCGAGTAGCTTCTGATACCGCCATTTCCGAGCCCCCTTCTGGTTTGATCCTTGCCGGTGTGATGCTCGCGCTAGCACGCCCGTCTTGCTTGCCGGATGCCCCACACCTCGCGCAGCAGCTGCTCGCGCGAGTAGACCCGGCTCGCGCTTCGGCAGAAGAAACTGAGCAGCTTGAACGCGAGGTGCGTGAGGCGGACCGGCTGGCCCGTGCGCGTGACCGTGAGGGTGTCCAGAGCCACGACGACCTGCTGTTCGGCGCAGCAAGCGCGTCCAAACTTGCGCCAGCCTTTCCACCGGAGCCCGGCGAGGCTCCCGCCGCCGTCTTCGCGCAGGCCATCACGCAGATCAGCCCTGCGTTCAGGAGAAGGCACTCGAATCCGCGTTGGGTGGACGCCGGATGCGCCACCTGTGCCGCTCACTCCGCCGCTCGCACTAAAGCCCCCCCTCCGGAGACGACAACCCCACCGGTCCCCAGAACGCCGCCTGTGCCCGGTCCGCTGCCACCGCCCGAGCCGCCACTACCTCCGGTGGCAGCGAAACCACCCGTGCCACTCACTCGGCCGCCTGTGCCACCCAAGCCTCCGCCCGCGCCGAGGATACCTCCCGTGGCTTACCACGCGCTCTGCCACCCTCGGAGCGGAGCCGCCAAAGACAGACGAGAGGTAGGCATCAGTTGGCGAGCTGGCTGCCCGCCTTGTGCAGCGCAAAGGTGTCTTCCCAGTTGCGCCGGTATTCGTCAGAGGCGACCTGCGCTGGCCCGAGCGTGTCGCGCATGGGCCGCTCGGCGGGATGAATCACCTCGACGTCGAACAGCACCGGCAACTCCGCCCGGCGCCGCATTCGCACCAACTCCTGACCGCACAGCGACTGCCCCTCGGCCAGTGGGCGAGCTTCGCCCATCTGCAGCTCGCCCTTTCGCACCCGCATGAACCTGGCACCCTTCTCGTCGTCAGTGGGAGCGTAGAGCAGGGCCACGTCTTGGTCGGCCCGATGGGAGAACTTCCTCACTCCTATATTGTTACCCGCCCGAGGCAGCGGCGCAACATTGGGCATGGGTCCATAATCCCGCGATGGCCGGGCGGACTCATGCGCCTTCTCGTGTCCCTTCTGGTCTGGGTCCTCAAAGACCCACCCCAAGAAAATGGGGCCGCGCTGCTGGAGACCCCAGGTTTGATGGAGATGGTTGCGAAGAAACGTATCCAGGTCACCGACCATGTCACCAGCGCGGATATCACCGCGCAAACCCTGGCCCAGATCATCTTTGAGGAGGAGAAGAAATCACCGCGCGTGGGCGCGGACGTCCTGCGCAAAATCATCGTGTCCAGGTCGCCGGTGAAGTAGGCACGGCAACAATCGGCGAGAAGCGCCACCCCCAGGACTCCGGCCGCTGGGGCGTCGGCTGGCCCCGAGGGGCAGGCCAACACATGTGCAGCGGTGCGCCATCGGCATCATCGCTCTCGACTTCCTGGAGGATCCGGGGTGGTCAAGAATGAGGCTGTACCTGGACATAGCTCCCGGCTGCGCAGTCGCTCCAAGGCGCGCAGGCTGGCGCGTTACCCGAGTTGCTGAAGGTTCCGTAGGCGCAAGGCGAGCAGATTCGGTCCGTCGTGAAGGTTCCGGCGATTGGTGCGTGCCTCAGCCAGTCCCAGCAGGCGATGGTTCCGTCCACTCTTAGACCGCAGGGGCCATTCCACCCCATGCTGAGCGAGGTAAAGACGGGAGAGAGTATGTCTGATGGCACTCCCATGTAGCCGCCCGCCCGGCCTTCGGTGGGGCTGCATCTACGTCACGCAGAATCGGTTCTGATCGGAGCGGATTCGGCGGCAAGCCGAGCCTAGTACCGCACCACGATGGACGAGCATTCCCCTGTTTCCGTGGTAGAGAGACCACCATGAATCAGATGGCGGTGTGGATTGACCAGGACGAGGCGAAGGTTTTTCACGTCGACGGAAAGAAGTTCGACGAGGCGACGGTTCATTCGCCAAACCAGCACATCCATCGTCATCCCGGGGACGACAAGACGAGGACTCGCAACCATCCTAACGACGAACACCGGTTCTTTCACGAGGTCGCTGGGACGCTTGCCAGCGCCGACGAGATCCTGCTCGTCGGACCGTCCGTGACGAAGCTTCGATTCCTCAGGTATGTGCAGAAGGCCGTCCCCGCTCTCGATGCGCACATCGTCGGCGTCGAGACCGCCGATCATCCCACCGATCAGCAGCTAGTCGCTCACATGCGCCACTATTTCCATAGCGACCTTCGTAGGATCGGCACTCATACCTGAAAATCCGGGGGCACCACCCGGATGTCGCTTGGCCTTCGATGGCAGTGAAAACGTTTCTACCGAAATGGAAAGGCATCGACCACGACGGTGCTCCACGGTGGCAGCGGCGGGACCACGACGGTACCCCATTCGGGCGCGGTGTATGTCGAGGACTCCGCGGGCGCTCAACTCCTCGTGATCGATCCCAATGCCCCGGCCCGCGCCGACGTCACCATGAAGGAGGAGAAGCCGGTCGAATGCGGCAAGCAGGCCGGGGAGGATGAGGAAGGCGTGGACGTGGCCGAGCTCGTGGAGGGAGCGACGAGCCACTTCGAGCTTGGTGCTGACGAGGACTTACCGATGAACCGCCTGGCAACGCCCCTGTCGACCGACGCCAAGCGCTTCTCGGCGGGGGCGCTGGCCCGGATGTTACGCTACGTCGCCACCTATGCAGCTTGGAATGGGATGTATAGGCAGGCAGGATGCCGGCCCGGATGACAGGTTGGCGAAGGACAGGGGGGTAAGAAACCGAATACTTACAGTGATTGGCAACCGTCGGGGCCGCAGGCGGGGCCGTCGGTTAAGACCGCGGCGGGTGTGGCTAGGTCGGTCCAGGCCTGATCGAGGGCGGCCAATAGTACGTCGGCGGGTTGGGCGCCGGAAACCGCGTAACGGCCGCCTAGCACGAAGAAGGGAACGCCGCTGATGCCGAGCTCTGCTGCCTCGGATTCGTCGGCTCGCACCTCGCGGACGTAGGCGTCGCCCAAAAGCGCGGCACGCACGTCGCCTCCGGCAAGCCCGGCCTCGGCGGCCAGCCGCACGAGCACATCGCGATCGCCGATGGACTCACCTTCGCACAGGTAGCCACGCAAAAGGCGCTCTTTGACCTGATCCTGTCGCCCGTTCTCGTATGCGA
>PNBO01000067.1 GCA_003136095.1 Myxococcales bacterium | reverse complement strand
TCGTTCCATTCTGACTCGACGGACTATATGAACGGTTCAAGGATCATATTTGTATTACTCAGCACTGCCGCGTCGATTTCGCTGGTTGCTTGCCGGCCTGCTGAGCCGGGTGGCGCGGATGCTGTTCCGCCTGCGCTATCTCCCAAAGCCGCAGTTTCCATCAAAGCAGAGTCCAGTACGGCCGCCGTTGAAAACCCCTGCGGTCCGAGTGACGAACCCTGCGTCCTTCTCCTTCGCGAATTCTACAACTTCGCATGGGGATACACGCACTACGGCTGGTTCATGGACACGGAAGGAAATGAGTTCGTCTTCCAGGTGCCCCGCACCACACCTGATGACACCATTCGGAAGGCGACAGCAGACGACAAGATTACGCCAGCAGAATCTTTACAGATGAAGCACGATTCGACTAACCTGGATCTTCGGGTTCTCGCCGGCGAAGTGACCCACACCTTGTCTCTGGTCTGGACCGCGAAGGAGGGAACACTCGTGCGAACACATAGGCCCATGTGTCCTGATGGGGGCGGCAGCAGAATTGATGCCTACTTTTTCGACTCTGTGGCTTCTTCGTGGAGAAAAGTACATCTCCAAAGAAGCTCGTGTTCCGCAGTATTGGAGGAGAACGTATCGCCCGCTGCAATCGAGCTCGTGCGGTGGGTGCACCAGCGATCCGACGAGCTGGAGGCCCACTGGTGATGCCTTGCCCTGGCAGCCGCCGAACAAGCCGTTGCAGCGGATGTGGTCGCCGCAAGGGCAACGTAGTATCATCGATGGACCGACTCGGCGGCGGGCTTACTGCTGAACGGCAAATCGTTCGACAGACGGAGATGCTTCGGGACGCAAGCTGCGCGACGCTGGCGATCCGGCGTGCTATTATGTGTGGGTGCTTCGCGCTCCATTGGCCATGGCAGTGCTTGTCCTGGCTGGGTGTTCTGGAAAGGCTGGGATATTTGCGGCAGACGGCAGCGTTGCCAATGTCCCCGAGGGCGGCACAGACGCCGACTGGTTCTGTCCCGGGCATATCGACCCGTGCGCAGAGCCGTACTGCTACGCGAGCTTCACCATCAAGACCTCGGACGGCTCCCGATCCATCATGTCAGCCCGCGTTGATTCCGATGGCTGCGTTCTCCAACCGAACTCGTTTCCCGATGGCGGAGTTGAGGGTGTCGCGACGGTGGTTGTCTATGGTAGCGGCTATCCATGCCCGACATCCCCATGCACAGTCCAGGTCACTCTAGAGGATGGGCGAACCGTCAGGGTGCTGGCGGAGAGCCATCAGGGCATCACGGTCCCCTATCAGCACTGCCTAAGGAACACGGACTGTTGCGACGGGGCGGAGTACCAGGAAGGCACGCTAACGAGCTGCTACTGGACGCCTGCGGAATTCGCAATTGAGGTAACCGCTATGGGCAGCGACGGAGGATCGCTGGACTAGAAGATGGAACACTCGGCAACTCGGACGCTGTCGAACAAGCCGTTGCAGCTCTCGTAGGCAGTGCAAGTAGAAGAAGCAGGGAGTGATCGGGCGTGTTCGGCCATCCGAGGTCGCCGCCCGGGAATCTCTGGCTAAAGATTCAAGCCAGGTTGGCTCGAACCCGAAGACGTTGCTGTCTTCTCCGTCGGTCAGTTCTCCTGTCTCCCACCACCAGGCACCACCACGTTCGCACGCTCGGCAAGCTCGAACCCGAGCTCACGGCACCGTGCCCATGCCGCCGATGTTGATATGCCCAGGCGCTTGGCGATGGGCTTGAGCCTGTACCCCGCCATGCGCATGCCCAACAGCACCTGGTCGTCGTCGGAGAGACCAGCCAGCCATGCCTGCAGGTCGATAGCCGAGACGATTCGCCTGACAGGATTGGCGGCCACGGCCTCCGCCAGCCCGAGCAAGTTGGCCTCGCCACGGTCGTGGATGATCTTGTCGAGACGAAGCACCCCCACCTTGCCCTCGACGTAGTTGCGCTGGTCGAGCACGCATAACTTCCTGACTCTGCCACCGCACGGAACGACTTGCCTGCTGAGGTCCTCTGCACGATGGCGGGCGAAGTTGACGAGAATGCCGTCGTCGAGGATGTGGCCTTGCAGGGCATGGCGACGATAGTTTTCGTACGCGAGCACCAGGGCCTCCTGCGCACGGTCCTCTGCGATGTCGGCATGCAGGCGGCGGGTGATGGGGCGGAAAACACCAGAGCGGATTTTCGCATCGAACGACGAGCGGATAGATTCGAGCTGGTTCATGACTACCTCCATGGCCGTGCGCACACGGAGGGCCTTGTGACCCGCGTGGCGCAGAAGAGCGCCAGCGGGCGCGTGGGTTAGCAGCGTCGGGAAAACAGACGCTGGTGACTATGGTGCGAGGGCACCGTCGAGGGCAGAGTGGCTGCCTCTCTGGTTCCTTATACCCACGATGGGGGTGGGATTTTCAGGAGCAGAGGAGATGCGCACGGTCAAATGGTGGCCATGGTATGATGTCCCGTGAGGGGAGCTGACAGATGGCGTGCGCGTTTGCCAATCTCAAGGCGGTCCTGGATGATGTCTTCGGCATCGAGATTCCGATGGACGAGATAGAGCGGGCGACGACGCTCGAAGGGCTCGCAGACTATCTTGGGGACAAGCTCCGCAGGACCCCGAACGCGATTTCGCCCGATGTCGTCGCTGCGTTTCTGGACATTCGTCGTGCAGTCGCCGTCGTGATGAAAAGACCCAAGAGCGAAATCCAAACCTCGACGAACTGGAAAGCCCTGCTACCAGAAACAAGCGCAGGCCGCCGCCAGGTTTGGCGAGAAATTCAGAAGATTTCCCAAGCGTCGCTGCCACGACTTGCTTGGCCTGGTTGGACTTGGGGGGTGATGTACACCGTAGGCATGATGATGCTCCTACCGTTGGCCTATGTCGGGTTTGGCCAAGGAACCTACTGGATTGGGGCCATCTTGCTTCTACTGGCCTTGAAGGTCTTCGTCACCATTGGCCGTGCCACCGGGACCGAGCTGCCGCACCAGACCGTTGCGGAGAGCGCGAGATACGTCGCCACCGAGCGCTGGACACCGTCGAAGGTGGCCTACAGTCCCTGGACCTCCGCTGAGGTCCTTAAACCTCTTCGTGAGCTGTTCGAGAATGAGTCTGGCGAAATCATGCACGTGTAGATGCGGCTACCAGGCGGGACCAACCGTGGTCACCGTGACTTTCGGCGTGGCGGCATCGTTCGACGGGAACCGTCGCTGTCGATGACCATCGCCGATCTCGGTAAGCTATAGCCCGACAGAAACCGGCGGTGGCCACTAACCTGGGAAACGAGTAGTGGGGGTAGGGGGTGGGGTAGCCTGCGGGGCAAAGTCGCGGCCACGACAGTGACCAGCCCGGATAACGCGGGATTTCTTGGACACGGTGTCCAGTAATTCGATGCGTCTACGTGAGCAGGGCCACGCTCCTGCCCGAAGCGGCTTGCGTGACGTGCAGGCCCATGGTCTGCTTCCTCGCAGGGCATTCCGCACGCCTGGAGGGAAGGAGCCAAAGATGAATCGTCTAGCCTTGATCATCCCCTTGGCCATGGCCTGCTCTTTGCCATCGATGCAATCCGTTCCGCCCGACAGCGGTCCGCCTGGGCTCGGTGGAACTGAGGGCGGGTTGTCGCCTTTGGCTGCCGGTGGCTCAGTTGGAAACGGTGCCGGGGGAGCGTTTGCGAGCAGCGGGGAATTGGGAAGCGGCGGTACTGCTGGCAGCGTTGTCGCGCCACCTCCGAACACCGGAGGCTCATCTGGATATGGTGGTGCTGGTGGCGGCATAAGTGGGGTGCCGAGCGGCACGTTCTTGTCCGTCAGTGTGGGAGATACCTTCGCCTGCGGGGTGATGACCGACGGTACCGTTTCCTGCTGGGGGGACAACACCAACGGACAATGCACACCTCCACCAGGTACCTTCACCTCCGTCAGCGCGGGTCTTCAGTTCGCCTGCGGAGTCAAGACTGACGGCTCCATCGCCTGCTGGGGCAACAATTTCGGTGGGGAAACCGCACCGCCGACTGGTAGCTTCAGTTCTGTCAGCGCAGGTGTGGAATACGCGTGCGGACTGAAGACTGATGGCACCATCGCCTGTTGGGGCGGCATGCCGGTACCGCCCGGCTCCGCCGACATGTCAACGCCGCCCACGGGTACCTTCCTCGCGGTCAGCGTGAGTGGTAGCTACGCCTGTGGCCTGGGGACCGATGGGTCCCTTGTGTGTTGGAACGCCACCATCTCGCTGCCAGCAGGCACCTACGTTTCCCTCAGCGCGGGTGATGGCTACGCCTGTGCTGTAAAGACAGACGCCACGGTCGTGTGTTGGGGATTGTGGGCTTCACCAGCCTCGGGAAGTTCCTTTGAGTCCGTTAGCGTGGGGGACATGTACGCCTGCGGAGTAAAGATCGACGGTACCATTACATGTTGGGGCGACACCTTTGGCGCTCAAGACGCTCCTCCACCCACAGGCACATTCACCTCCGTCAGCGTTGGCTATACCTTCGCTTGTGGGCTGAAGGCCGACGGTGGCGTCGCATGCTGGGACGTTCCACAGCCACCCGGCCTTTGCTGCCCTTGATCTGGGCCGTCGAACCCACGCTGCCGCTACCCTGTTGGAGAGCCAACGGGCCGCTACGTGTTCGAGCCAACCGATGTGTCCCCAGCATCTCGGCGGACAGAAGCGAGAAAGCTACGTGTCCTGGATAGCGTACGAAGTGAGTGCATCAGGGAAGTGAACGGAGCCCTGCGCGAGGTAGGAGCTCCAGAGATTGCCAGAAAGACAGCACATCATCGGCGGAAAGATAGGGTGAGGTTCTATGGCAACCCCTACAGCCTTGCTGGCCAGTACCCACGGGAGCTTTCTGTGCGTGTTGCGGCGGACGAGGTGGCGACCAGAGCAGCCATCGAGGTGCCGGCATCGAAGAAGGCCAGCTAGCAGAACTAGGCATGCGAAGCCCGGGCATTGCGCGGGAAAGAAGGCACCAGAACAAGATTCGACTCCCGCAAACGACTGCCTCTTATCCCAACTTGCCCCTATCCCCGGCCAGCTCGACACCCTCGCCGTACTCGGTCCTACAGGGAGCCGGCGATGCCGAACATGACACCAATGTCCGTCTCCGTCGCGTCAATCGTGACGCCGTTCTGATTCTCCGAGCCTCCCACACCCACGTCGAACGTCGGCCCGGCCAGGAGTGCCACGTGCGGCCCCAGCACAATCACCACCGGCACCTCCAAGGTCACCGCGTAGAGGCTCACGGTGTTGCCCGTTCCTGATGCGTGTACATAGCTAAACCCGACCCGTGGCCAGATGCCCGCTGCCTGGCCAAACGCAAGCGCATACCCGATCCGCGGCATGATCATGAAGCCATCAATTGAGTTGCTGCTGGTATCGCCTGCCTGCTTGGTCGACGTCCAGAAATAGGACACGGAACCTCCAATGCTGAGACCGTCGGTCACGAACGCGTCGAAGGCCAGCCGCGGGGTTGCGTAGCTTGCGGCAAGAGGAGCTAAGGGGCTGCCGATGATCGAAACATTGTTGGAGCTGCTCGTCTCGCTCACACCGCCAAGAGACAGGGTCTCCGAAGAGTGCACGTAGCCGAATAGCCGATCTGCGGAAACCACGAGCTGGTGAGCCCTGCCGAAACTTGCATCTTCCGCCTGGCCCCAGGCACCGCGGGCCCCGAGGCTCGACATCAACAACATGGTCAGACTCACTACGGTTCGCTTCATCTCTGTCCTCCTAGTCATAGTGATCGATCTAATGGTACGAGCTTCGTCCCGACGTGGCATTGTCGCGCAGAATCTCGGCCGTGTCCACCAGCCCTTGCTTCCCGCCGAGGCTGGGCAGGAAGACGTCCGACTTCGACCGGGACCTGGACCTCCGAGGAAGCGAGTGCGTCGAACCAAGATGGCGCGTAGCGGGGTGGGTTCTCGGTGCGGCGAAGGGTGCCGGAGGAACAGTTCCAATGCCTGAACTGGTGATGGCTAGGCCGGTTGGCAGTAGCCGACGTTGCTCGTCTTCGGGAATCCGGCGAGGGCTTGGCAGACACTGCCTACCCCGCAGATGGACGAGGGACTGGAACTATCACACAGGGAGAGGCAGCTGCCAAAGTTGGCACTGGCGGTCACGGCGATGCAAGTGAGCCCCGGCAGGCAGTCGTTGTCGACGAGGCACGAGCCTAGGATGCCAGTGCCGCCAGCGAGGAGACATCTTCCGGTGCCACTCGCGGGGTAGCAGCCCATGCTCTTGGCTGCGCAGTCCTGCTTGAGTAGGTCGCAGGAATCCAGACTCGCATCAGGGATGGCATCGAACCAAAGTCCCGTATCCGGGATCGAGTCCAGGCTCATTTCTGCTACGTCGACCGTTGCTCCAGCATCCAGGGACACCGCCATCGCGGTGAAGGACACTTCGTAGTCAACGCTGGATTGGTAGATGCCGACTAGGATAATTCCTGAAACCTGACCAATTGCCTCGGCCGTGAGGGTCACCTCTATAGTGCAGGTCTCGCCTGCGAGCAGCGTTGCATCGTAGCACGTGTCGATGCCGAATCGGACTCCCACATTGCTGTATCCGTCGCCCATGACGTGGATGCTGGTCTGGGCAGTGACCGTGATGGTCTGGGATGGCGTGGTCACGCCCACGGTGACTGTGCCAAAATCGACGAGGGCTGGGGACATGGTGATCGGCGGTAGCGGCGCATCCGGTGCATCCGCCGTAGCGGGGGAATCAAGAAGACCAACGTCAACCCCGCCATCCAACGTTACACCTGTGCCGGTGTCCTCGGCAGCATCCGCCGTGGTGGTGCCACCCGTGCCGAGGACGGTTCCTGCGTCTGCCGTGCCACCATTGCCCAGGGCAGTGCCAGTGCCTCCCGTCCCACCGGTCCCCAGACTGGTTACCGTGTCTGGGGCTCCACCGGTGCTGCTGGTGTCGGTCTTCCCCATCATGTCGGCGGAAAGATCAAAGCGAGAAGAATCTCCAGTACCACCATCGGTCCTCTTGCCGGTGCTGGAGCAGCCGACGAAGACGAGGACCAAGAACGCGAGCCTGATGGGCAGTCTGGTGGCGCGCATGGGCTTGGGGGTATCGTCTCACCGGCCGTGGCAACGTTCAAGAGCCAGGTAGCTGGCGTGGCAACCAGCCTTCTTCCCGCCAGGCCGTGCTACACGGCCCGATTGAGGGCCTCACCCCGGCGGACACCAGCAGAGACAGCTACGTGTCCTGGATAGGGTTCGAGGTGAGTGCATCAGGGAAGTGAACAGATCGCTGCGCGAGGTAGGAGCTCCAGAGATTCCTCGAAAGACAGCACATCATCGGCGGAAAGATACGGTGAGGTTTTATGGCAACCCATACAGTCTTGCTGGGCAGTACCCACGGGAGCTTTCCCAAACGAAGCCACAGGTGTTGGGGATGCATCTCCGTACCAAAGCCGGCGGCAAAAGATCAGCAGGTTGAATTGGGCGTGATCAATTGGGTCGGGACCGTGGTATCCTTCTGGTGTGCGGCGACTCACCTACCACGGGTTTATCCCCCTCGTCCTGGTCGTGACAGGCGCAATTGGCTGCGAGCCAAAGTTCAAACCGAATGGGTCGCTGATGATTCAAGATCGCGACTTTGAACCGGTTGCCTGTCACGTTTTGGTCAACTGCTTCGGGATTGTACTGCAGAACGCAGCCGGCGCTCGCTTGGAGATGAGGTTGCCACCGGCGGTCCTCAACGCATGGCGGTCGATCAGTGGGGTTCCCGAGGTTCGATTTACACCGAGTGCGGGCGCGACGCCTTTGAACCTGGGCGCGTGTGGAATGCTCACATTGACCGGTCAAGGCTACCACGGACAGGGGAAGCGAGCTGCCAGCGGACACGCGTCACTGTCGTGCTCGGGTGGCGTGACCGTGCAGGGCAATCTCACGTTCAGCGGTTGCTTCTGACGTAGCTGCGCACGCCGCCGAAGCTGACTCGGCTCCTCACGATGTGCGAGGCATCTGGCCGAGGAGCGGATGCACCGTGGATGGACGCAGGAAGAATTCGCCGAGAGGCAGGGCTACTCGCTGAAATTCACCCAGAGGATCGAAGCAGGACGCGAGAACCTGACCATCAAGACCCTTGCCAACCTGGCCCAGCACCTTAGCGCGGACCTGGCAGTCCTCTTCCGCAAGCCACGTAGCGAGAAGCCGAAGCCTGGGCGACCAAGGAAGCGAACGGGCGGAACGAAGATGCCCAGCAGGTAGCGCGGCGGTTCTCGATGCGGAGAAAGGTGCCGGAGGAGCAGTTCCACCGCCTGAGCTGGTCACCGGAGGTCAGCTGACGCCATCTAGCCGGGCAAAGGTTTCGACCTGCCGAGAATCTTCAAGCAGCCAGCCAGAGCCCCAGCCTTTTCCGGTCCCCGCGTGCTTTCGCCTTGACCAGGGATGCGGTGCGGGCGAAAAGAGAGCAAGACCAACGCAGCTGGGAAGTAGCCGTGCACGACTTGCTCGCGTACGTGCGCGAAAGGAAGGACGTTCCCATGAAGACGAGGCTCGGAGTGGTTCTGGTCTGTGGACTTGGCATCGCTTTCGCCGGCTGCGGCAGCGACACGGGGGGCAGGCCCGGCGCCACGCCCGACGGCGCCGTCAAGCCCGACGCTGCCGTCGATGCTCGGGCGGATGTCTCAGTCGACAGCGGTGCGGGCGTCGCGGTCGACGCCGGCATCTTGCCGTCCCCGGTCCTCGACCCGAATGGGACCTACGGCGGCAAGACCTACGGGGAATGGCTCGCGGCATGGTGGAAGCACTACCTGGAGCTTCCCGACGCGACTGGCGTCGTCTCCGACACCACTGGCGCCTACTGTGCGGTCGGGCAGTCCGCACCATCGGGTGACGGGGGGACGGGGACCGATGCTTTCCTCCTTGGCAGTCTGGTCGTCGGGAGAGTCACGCTCAACTGCACGATCCCGTTGGGCGAGATGATCTTCGTTCCGCTGTTTGCAGGCTTTGGGGACAACTCTGGTGTTCCCGAGGGGAATCTGACTGATGAGCAACTCAAGGCCAACTTGATGACGTATCTCGCATCGGTGACCGGGCTATCGCTCGAGATCGATGGGGTGTCATACGGATCGAAGGTGTCGGATTTCGCAGCGTACCTCATCGAACCAACTCAGTTCTCATACAGCGTCCCAGACACCCCAACGAATATCTGGTCGGCGCCTGGGTGGGGACCCTATTTCTCGGGCGCGGTACCCAATTCCTTCTGCGCCGGCTACGGGATCCTGATCGCGCCGCTCTCTGCCGGCTCGCACACGATCCACGTCGGAGCAGTAGCGGATCTCACCTACAACGAAACTTACAACCTCACCGTGGCCGACACCAGCACTCTCGGGTCGATTGACGGCGGGCCATCCGTGGATGTCCCGAACAGCGGTGCCGCGGAAGCGGGCGCCTTCGCGGCCGATGCCAGCGTCACCGAAGGCGGGGACGGACCTACCGGATGCGGCCTCGCTGGCGTACCGATCGGTGTATTTAGCAAACAGACGATAACCGTCGGGGACCGGGCACGCACCTACGTGCTGTCCGTCCCCGAGGGCTACAGCCCCAACACGCCCCTGGCCCTAGTCTTTGGCTGGCACGGCCGTGGTGGCACGGGCCTGCAAGCGCAGCAGACCTTCGCCATCGAGCCGGCAGCTGCAGGTGGCGCGATCTTCGTGTATCCGGATGCCGCATACAGCGGCCCGGACTGGGACTACAGCCCGACCGGCATCGACGTGGACCTCTTCGATGCGCTGGTGTCCTATCTGGCGGGCAGCTACTGCATCGATCGCAACCGCATTTTCAGCACCGGCCTGAGCGCTGGGGCCTACTTCACCAACCTGCTCGGCTGCTCTCGCGGGGACGTGCTGCGCGCCATCGCGCCCGTGGCCGGCGGACTGCCCGGCGCACTAGCCTGCGCCGGCAACGTCGGCGCGTGGATCGCGCACGCTTCCAACGACGATCTCGTCGACATCACCACCGTCGGCATTCCCGAGCGTGACTTCTGGGTCAGCAGAAACGGTTGCTCGACGACGCTCGCGCCGGTGGCGGTCGATCCCAGCGATTGCGTGGAGTACCAAGGATGCCTGCCGGACCTCCCCGTGGTCTGGTGCGTCCACACCGAGGGTCACAACTGGCCGACGAGCATGGCCAATTGCCGCGACGGCGGTGTGTGCTTTGACGCCGGCCCGGCGGTCTGGGCCTTCTTCGCGCGCTTCAAGTAGATCCCGTTCGGCGCCCGGTGCCGAAACTGGATCCATCCAGATCGCCCAGCTGCGTACGGAGACATTCCCGAGATTCCTGTACGCAAGAGCGGCGTGGCCCCTCGGGGCCGCGCGTGGATTGAAACCTATGCTGGCGACTCCGGCAACGCGTGGATGGTCTATTTTTACGCCGGCAGCTTCGGCCCCTATGACATCAACAACGCCAATGCGGCGCTCTCTGTCCGCTGAGGACGGGGACATTTCGCCATCAGTCCTTCGCTGGGCTATTCGTACAGCTCCGTGCTCATGAGAGAGTGGGTGCCATCGTATCCGCCGGCGATGAGCAGCGCCGTTCTGTACCCACACGCCGGCAACAGCAGAAAGACTGCACAGAGCGCGCCTCTGGTCCGATCATCCCCGCAAGCTGAATGTCCTGGCAGGACCACACGATAGAGTCTACACGATCGCGATGTCGTCCGAGTGCGGTGCCACTGTCTTGATGGCGGTCTTGATCGAGGCGGCACGGGACCACACCCCTCCTGATGGAGGGCAGCTTGCGCATCGCCGGGTGCTTTCGTCGAGGCATGTGGCCTCGGTATAGGGGGATAGTTTGTGTGTGTAGGTCCGTGTAGTTAACGTAGGATTTCCTATCGGCGCTTTTTGCAGACGCGATTCGGTGAAGGCAGAATGGCGCTTGAACCGACTATGCGCCGGAACTGCCGACATCAGCCCCGCTCCCTCCGTCTGGAGGGTGACAGGCTTCCCAGACAATGTTCTGGGAAGCATAGCAGCTTCCGTCATCCTCCTGCCATCCCTGCGGAACTACACAATCCGCCATTATCCAACATGTCCCGGTTGGGTCGCGCAGCCAGAACTCCATCTGGCAACCGGGAACATCCGTCGCCCAGCACGCGACGGGATCGTCTACATGAAGACATGTTTGCTCGTCAAGACGTGCTGCAGCTATAGTTCGACACTGCGAATATTTTATGCAATCCGAAGGGGACACCTTTTCGCAATCTACAGCCTTGCTGCTACAACCGAGGACTGCCAATAAGGCGGCCGTGACAGGAAGGAACCGCTGTATTACGGCGCTTGGTACCATGCGATCCCCAGCCGGTTGTTTGCGAACGTGCCGTCGCAGCGCCACTTCTGGAATTGAATCATGTACGTGCCTGTGTCGGCGGGCACGAGGGCGTCCGCCACGCTGGCGTCATTCCGAGACGCACGGGCATCGTGCGGGCCGGCGTAACGCACCTGCAGGCCGGCGAGCCTCCCGCAGGCACCGGTGAGCAAGCGCAACCCCAGGATTCCAGCGCAGGCTTTGCCACACGTCCTTGACCTGTCCTTCGGCCATTCGCCCATCACACCGAACGCGCGCATTGCAGGGCAAAGTATCGACGGGGCACCGATGCGAGTCAAGCAGCCCAAGCTACCCGCAGATGTTCCGCATGTTGCAGGGCGCGGAGAGGCCGGATGTCGCCGAGCGAGCTTGCCCGGCCGTGGAGCGCGTGACCGCTCAGACCGTCCTCGCCGACATCGCCAAGAACGACGAGGACTACAACGTGCGCGAGGCGGCGGTGAACGGCGAAAAGTACAGCGGCAACCACGTCACCAGGGAGGGCTTGCGAAGAACGCCACACGGCGGGATGCTGCGTTTGAAGGGAAAGTTAGCCGGATTTCCTCATGATCGCCGTTGGAATCACATTGCTCGTCCTGTCCGTCCTCAGCGTGTGTGCGTTCGTGGCCGCCGTCGTCGCCTGTGTGCGGGGCAGATGGCGACTTGCGGTGGTCATTTCTCGGACAGTCACCCTTGCCGGTCCTACTATCCTTCTTCTCGCCCTGGCCGCGGTCGTAGCTCTCGCCGCCGGCAGCTGCTGCGCCTCGAAAGCTACCAAGCTGTCCATGGGCATCTCCGAGTGGATGAACGGCGGTGTGGTGTTGTTCCTCTCGGCGCTGTCTAGCGTGGTGGTTTGGGTCGTTGGCAGCTGGCGGCTCCGGGTGGCAAGACGAACTGAGCAACCGGCCGATCAATCTAAAGGCACTACCGGAGGGACATCGTAGTATCATCGACCGGCCGGGAACGTGCGGCGGGCTTGCAGCTAAGAGCGAGCCGTCATGACTT
>PNBO01000275.1 GCA_003136095.1 Myxococcales bacterium | reverse complement strand
GGATTCTGGGCGCAGGACGGCTCCCACACGCCGCCACCCTTGGACATGGGCGCGCTCGCGGACGGGGTCGAGGAATACTGGCACCCCGAATTCTGCGCTTGCGTGCTGTGATCGTAGGTGACGAAGAAGGGATCGATCATGACCTCGCCCGCCGGCACCGTGGGGCAGTTGTCGCCGCCGTTTGCCAGGGTGCTACCGCAGCTGTTCATGCCACCACTGCCCTGACATTCGGTCTGGCAGCCTGCGGGCGTGTTGCACATATTGGCCGTGCAGGTGGAATCACCCGAGCAGATGGCGCCCAGGGCCACCTGGAAGCGGCAGCCGATCCCGGGCGTGAAGTCGTCCTCGACCCATTCGGCCACGCTGCCCGCCATGTCGAAGATGCCGAGCGGGGTCTTGTCGAGAGAATTGCTGCCGACCGGGGCGAGCTCCTGATTGCCGGAATGACAGTCCTGCGAAGGGATCTGCCCGCACGTCAGCGGCGCGTCCCCCCAGGGGTACGCCTGCGTCGCGCCGGTCGCATCCTTGATCCGCGCCGCCACCTCCCACTCCGCCTCGGTGGGCAGGCGCCGGTTGCGGTACTGGCAGTACTGGCGCGCCTGCTCGATGCGCACCTGGGCCGGCAAGTCGCCTTCGTCGGCGTAGTTGCTGTCGCTGGCGTCGCCACAACAGTGCCCGAGCTCCACACAGGCCTGGTACTGGCCGATGGTGACCTCGTGCACCTCGATGTCGAAGGGCTGGCTGAGCGCGACGGGGTGGGTGCCGGTGGTCGAGCCACAGTTGCCGGTTTGCGCTGGGCAGGTGGTGGGGCCGCCGCCGACGACAAAGGTGCCAGCCGGCACCTTGACGGTGGGCGAGGTGTCGGGCAAGGGAATGCCCTTCGCGCAGGCGCAGGCGCCCACCAGCGCGGCCAGCAAAAGCCAGCGCACGAACTTCATCGCGCCTCCGGTGACATGGGTTGCAGGAGACTGGGCGGCCCGGGATCGACGTTGCCACGGTTGACCAGCCAGTCGCCGACGTAGCACGCGACCGCGAGCACGGCGGCCGAGATGGCGACGGCCTGGCCGACCTTCTCCATGGTCGCGAAGTTGTGGAATCGATCGGTGCCCTGGAAACTGCGGTTGGCCAGCACGTGTCCGGCGATCCCGGCCCCTTCGCCGAGCAGGGCGGTGACCGCGAACCCGTGCCCCAGGCCACGCCAGGGATGCCGCTTGACCCGCAGCAGCTTGCCCATGACCGCGGCCCGCTCGCCCGCGATTAGCGCCACGGCGCCCTCGGCGCCGAGGAATTGGTCCCGTTCGACGGAGACGGTGTAGAGGCCGGGCGGCAAGCGCAAGCGGACCGGACTGCGCGTACCCACCGCCATGTGGTTGACGAAGAAGCTCGCTTCGCTCGGCTCGCTGGCTATCTCCAACTCGCCCTCGGCAGAACGCGTAGGTGGCGGGGCGAACGCGGGTGGGCTCGGCGCAGGGCTCGGCGGCGGCTCGGGGGTCGCGGGCACGGGCGGAGCGGCGGGCTCGGGGGAAGCGGCCGGAACCTGCGCGGCGGGGGCAGGGACCGGCACCGGTGGAACCGGTTCTTGCTTCTCGCGCTTTTCGAGCGCCTCTTTCATTTCGCGCACGAAGCGTTCGACCTCGACGCGATTCGGCGCGTCCGGCGCCTCGCGCAGGTAGCTGCCGTAGAGTTTGATGGCCTCCACGTACTCGCCGAGCTGGCGATGGCACTGCCCGATGTTGTAGAGGAAAGAGGCATCCTGCTTGAGCCGGTAGGCCTCCTTGAATTCCGTCAGCGCGTCCCGGTACTCACCCAGCTGGTAATGCGTCCGGCCAAGCTTGTAGTGGGCCTTGGCGCTGCCTGCGGCGCCAGATGACTCATCCGCCGCTTGGGCTCGGCCGGCGACGGCGCCCCCGAGGACGATGACCAGCGCGACCACCGGCGCTCCACATGGCAATCTCACCTGTCCATCGTAAGCCTAGATCACCAGGTCTCGCAACGCGCAGTGCGACGGAAGAACATGCCTGGTTTCCCAGAGCCGCGTTCAGGGCGGCATGCCCAGGGCGCCGCGAACCGCGACGAACTCCTCGGTGCGGCGGCCGCGCCCGTCGCGCACGACCAGGGGCGGCTCGACGACGAGCGGCTCGGCGAGCTCGGCCGCGCGCATGGCGAAAATGCAGAGAAGCGGTTCCTTGCCCGTGCGCGGAATGACCTCGCGCCAGCGAACGAGACCAAGGCCGGCCGCGCGGGCCGCCGGCTCCACGCGTTCGCGCTGGTTCCACGCCTCACAGGCGACGAATGGCGCGCCCGGCGCCAGCCTGGGCAGGGCGGCCGCGCAGTACGCCTCGATGCCCCCACGGTGTTCGAAGCGACAGGGGGCGCGCTGCACGCGATCGGACTCGGGCCCGGCGCCGACGGGATAATAGGGCGGCGTGCCCGTGACCAGGGCGAATAGCTCGCGTTTGCCGGGGTCATGGACATCGCGGAAATCGCCGGTGTGAATCTCGGCCCGGCCGGCGATGCCGTTCCACAGAAGCGAGCGCCGGGCCAGGTCAGCGGACACCTCCTGCGCCTCGATGCCGGCGAGCGTGGCCAAAGGGAACCGCCAGGCGAGAAAGAGGAGCACGCTGCCGATGCCGCAGCCNNAGGTCTAGGCAGCGCGAGGGCGGGTTGTCCACGACCAGGCTGGCGGCCAGGTGCGCGACCAGCAGGTCGTCGAGGGACGTGCGATGCCCGTCCGTGCGCTGCAAAATACGCCAGTTGCCGGCGAGCCAGCAGAGATCTTCATCCGGGCCAGGCCACAGCCCGCCGAGCTCTTGCGGAATCAAGGGAACTGGACCATTCGCGATCCAGCCGGATGGCCTGCGCGCGGCACGCAGCACCCCACCGCGAGGCGAAGGCTGATCGACGGGACTGGGCAAGAGCGAGAGCGGCACCGCACCGCCATCGTAGCAGACCGCAGTAGGGTGATCCGCTCTGACCACCGACATGAGCCGACATCGCACTCAGCACGAGCGCGCGGGCGCGGGTTGCGCGTGTTGACAGATGAACAAAACCAAGTGACGATCACGAGGCAAATGCTATGGGCAAGAGGCGTGTTCGACGGCCTTGCCCCCGGCCCCTAGATGGAAGGTTACAACATGCGAATGAATGGACGGCTTCCTGGTCTTCTGGCTGTGTGTCTGCTCTCCGTCGCGGCCTGCGGCGGTGGGAGCTCCGCCCCTGGCCCGGTCGGCGGCAACAGCGGTCAGCAGGGCCAGCTCCTCGGCGCGGACGCGGCGGTCAGCGGGGGCGGCGACGCGAGCGGTTGGATCGCCGTCGGTACCAACGACGCTGGGGCTATCGCGCCAAACGCCGCTTCCTACGGTCGCCTGTCGATCGCCGCCGGCGTTCCGTACGCCATATTCTCCGACGGCTCGAACAGCTCGAAGCTGACGGTCATGAAGCTCTCCGGTGGAAAATGGACGAACGTCGGCCTCGCAGGCTTCACGGGAGAGGCCGCCTACACCTATACGCTCTACCTCGACGGCAGCACGCCCTATGTGGCGTACGTGGGCGAGTCCTCCTACGGCCTCAACGTGATGAAATTCAATGGCAGTGCATGGGTCCTGGTCGGGACAGCGAATTTCGCCACTGCCTACTACTACGGGGCTCTCAGCCTACTGGTTGTCAATGGCACCGTGTACATCGCGTTCGCCGACAAGAACGAATCGTTGCATGTCATGGCATTCAATGGAACCGCCTGGGCCGATCTGGGCGGCGTTCCGGTATCAACGACCTACGCCTACAACTTCGCCGCGACGGTCTTCAACAACGCGGTCTACGTGGCCTACAATGATGAGAGCACGTCCCCTGCCGTCATGAAGCTGGTCATGTGGAACGGAGCGGCCTGGAGCGTGGTGGCCACGTCGACCTACACCATCGACGACTCCTGGGACCCGGTCCTCACGGTCAGCAACAACACCCTCTACCTCATCTACTACAACAGCAGCTACGACTCTACGACTGGCGTCACCTGCGGACCCATTGTCTATCTGCTGTCAGGCAATACCCTGGTCAGCGTAGGCAAGCTCTGCAGTATCTCCAATGGCGACGATGTCGAGTACGTGTCGGGCACGGTCTACAACGGCGTGCCGTACGTCGCCTTCGACGACGAATCCCGCGACTCCGACCCCGAGCCCCGCGCGGCCACCGTGAAGTACTTCGACGCGACGACCTCGACCTGGCAGCTGTTTGCCGGCTACCCGAACCCGTGCGACATCGAGAACACCTTCATCTTCGCCGATCAAAGCACCGGACAGATCTACCTCACCTACCAGGACTGTAACTACAACATGACGGTGCAGGTACACTAAGGGGNNTCAATACGCCCCCTCGTCCATGTGGTAGCCGGCCTCGCCGTGGTCGAGGTTGTCGAGGCCTTGCTCCTCGTCCTCCAGGTCGGGCCGCAGGCCGAGCACTCGCTTGATGGCGAGGGCGAGCACCGCCGTGCCCGCCAGCGCCAGCGCAACGGTCACGCCCATGGCCTTGAGCTGTTCGATCCACAAAGTCTTGCCGACGATGCCGACGAGGTTGGTGTTGAGGTTGCCGTTCACTTCCGGGGTGGCGAGAAAGCCGGTCAAGAGTGCGCCCAGCGATCCGCCCACGCCGTGCACGCCGAAGGTGTCGAGGGCGTCGTCGTACTTGAGCATCTGCTTGAGCTTGGTGCACGCCACGTAGGGAATGGCGCCGGCCAGGACCCCGATGATGACGGCGCCGGTCGCCGACACGAAGCCCGCCGCCGGCGTGATGACGACCAGGCCCGCCACCACGCCCGAGCAGAAGCCGAGCACGGTCGGTTTGCCGCGGGTGATCCACTCGATGAGCGGCCATGTCGACCCGGCCACGGCGGCGGCGAGGGTCGTGGCGAGAAAGGCACCGGCGGCGATGCCGTCCGCCGCCACCGCGCTGCCGGCGTTGAA
>PNBO01000397.1 GCA_003136095.1 Myxococcales bacterium | reverse complement strand
ACTGGGTGCGCTCGCCCTTGCTCAACATCAATCGCGCCTGCCAGCAGTGCCACCACTATCCCGAAAGCGAGATCCAGCAGCGCGTGGAGACCATCCAGGACCGCCACTTCGCCCTGCTCGCCCGTGCGGGCAAGGCGCTTGTCGACATGCTCGACGCCATCAAGGCGGTCAAGGGGGCGAGCGCGAGCGAGGCGCAGCTGGCGCCGATTCTCGAAACCCAGCGCAAGGCGCAGTGGCGTCTCGACTTCGTGGCCGCGGAAAACTCGATGGGCTTCCACGCCCCGCAAGAGCTGGCGCGCATCCTGGGTGAGTCGATCGATCTGTCGCGGCAGGCGCAACTCGCGTCGGTGGCGTTGAAGGTGACGCTGGCGCCGACGACGAAGTAGTCAGCCGGCTCCGTCACCGCCACTCAGGCCGCGAGCACATTGCCGGACCACAATTCGGAAACTACGCGAGGTGTCTAATCGTCTCGAGATTCGTGGGAGCCGCCGCTGTCATCGTGGTCCTCGGCCTGGGAGTGGGGTCCAGCAGCGCCACGCCCTTCGCGTAGTCGCCCGCAAGACAGGCCGTCTTGGCCGCGCGCTTCTTGCTGTCCTTGGACGCCGCATGAGCGGCGCCCGTCGCTATGAAGCCCCGGCCATCGCAAGATGGGTCGCGGTTCGCGCGTGGTCCCCTAGGCTGAGGGCTACAGGCAATACCCGGCGGTCCGGTAGGTCGTGACGAGTTGGTTGCAGACCGGGTCGCTTCGCCCGGCGATGAAAGACAAGCAGGACTGGCCCCCAATGATGGAGGTCACGGGCGCTGATTCTTGAGCGCGTCCCGTACGGCGCTGGCGCCGTGCTCGCGCAGTTCCTCGAGCGCCTTGCCGTCGGCCGGATCCTTCGAGGCCAGGAGGCAAGGAAGCATATCGATGACGTCCTCGGCGGCGGCCCCGTCGGCGAGGGCGAGCTGGTGCAGCGGGGGCTGCACCGGCAGCGCGCGGTTCTTCGCCCGGCGGGTGCACAGGCGCGCCCCGGCCGCGGCGGCGACCCGCCCGTCGCTGTCGCGGGCGGCGGCTAGAAGAGCATCGTTCGCCACAGGCTCGACGGGCAAGGCGAGCACGGCGGCGCGCCGGATCTCGGGCACGCGGGACGACAGAAGCTGGGCCGGTTTGAGGCTGCCCGCGCAGGTTGCCGTGGCATCGGCCAGTCCTTGCATGGCGGCAAGGCGCGTGGCGATCTGCTCGTTCTCGTTGGCCGCCGCGGCGGCGAGCGCCTGGCACGCGGCCCGCGTGGTCTCGGCCGGGATCTCCCACTCGGCCAGGCGATCCGCGTCGCCGCCGCCGAGCAGGACCGCCGCGGTGCGCACCGCGCGCGCACGAATCGCCTCATCGGCCGAGGCGACGAGCGGCAGGATCGGGTCGAGGAGGAGGATGCCCGAGGCCACGAGCGGGATCCCCTCGAGCGCGGCGAGGACGGTGCGCCGGTCAGGGTCCGCGAGCGCCTTGGCTAGGCGAGCGGGCCCCAGGCGGCCCGCGGCGCGCGCCAGCTCGGCCCGGTCGCCGCGCTCGGCGGCCTTGCGCAGGTCCGCAAGTGGCGGCTCGAAGAGCCCGGTGCGGCGGTTGACGGCCGCGCGCTCACCGGCGCGCGTGGGCGCCGCCTGCGCCAGCAGGGAGCAACAGGCCAACGTCGAAACGAGAATCGTGCCCTTCATGCGACCGTACCCCAAGCTAGCGAATGCGCGAGCCGAGCGCAATTTGCTGAGGCATTCGCTGCCCCGTCACGGCAGCCGCGGCAGGCGCGGAATCGCGAGCAGGAGCAGGGCGATGGCACCCGCGGCGATGTAGAACGGCACCCGCAGGCCGAGCCCGTCGTAGAGCAGCCCCCACAGAAGCGGCCCACTGGCGCGCGCCAGCGCACCCGCGCTTTGCATGATGCCCAGGGTCGCGCCCTGCGTGTCGGGGCCCACCCGCCGCGAGATGTAGCTCGAAACGCTCGGCATGTGCAGGGCGGTCCCCGCCGCCGTGGTCATCGAGGCCGCGAGGAACATGGGCAGGCCCAGGCTCACGCTCAGCCCCTGCATGACGAATCCCGCGCTCATGAGAACGAGGGCGGCCGCGAGCAGGCGGACCTCGCCGAACCGCCGGTTGAGCTTGCCGATGAGCCCACCCTGCACGATGACCGAGACCAACCCCACCAGGCCGAGCACGCGGCCGGTGTTCTCCACGTTCATGCGGAAGGCGTCGAGAGTGAACAGGCGGAAAATGGCCTGCACGCCCGCGAACCAGAAGATGGAGTTGAAGGCGATGAGCAGGACCAGCCCGACGCCGGGATGGCGTCCGACCTCGCGCAAGGCCGCGAGGTCGACCAGGGCCAGCTTGCGGACATGCGCGCTCCGTTTTTCGGGCGGCAGCGATTCCGGCAGGTAGCGGAGGGCGAAGATGAGGTTCACGACCGACAAGGCGGCCGACACGAACGCCGGCAGGGTGCCCTGGTGGCCGATGACGTGAAAACGCGCGAGCTCGCCCCCGATGAACGGCCCGATCATGAAGCCCAGCCCGAAGCCCATGCCGATGATGCCCATGCCCTTGGCGCGCTCGTGCGGCTCCGTCACGTCCGCGATGTAGGCCTGGGCGACCGCGATGTTGGCCGTGGCGGCGCCGCTCCACAGGCGCGCCAGGAACACCGCGGTCAGGCTCTGCGCCAGGCCCAGGAAGACCATGCCGAGGGCCGAGGCGGCGATGCTCCACACCAGGACGGGACGGCGGCCCACGCGATCCGAGATGCGCCCCCAGACGGGCACGGTCAGGAACTGCATCAAGGAGTAGCAGGCCGCCAGGGCCGCGGCGACGAAGTCACTGGCGCCCAGGTCGCGCGCCAGGGCGGGCAGGAAGGGGATGATCAGCCCGAAACCCACCAAGTCCAGGAAGACCGTGAGGAAGAGTGTCCCGAGTGAGGCCCTGCGCATGTTGTTGTGATGCTCGATGCTCGGGAGGCGGAAGCAATTCCCTGGCCACGCCCCGAGCCCCGATGGTCTAGCACGGGGCAAGAGCCGGACGAAACTGGACGGTTCAGATCACGGTTGGCGAAAACAGCAGATCCATGAGCTGGCGGCCGGCCAGGCCCTGGTAGCGACCGCGGGCGCAGTTGGTCTCGCCGTACCGCTCGATGGCCGGATCGTTCTTCACGCCCGCGCCCGCCACCATGAAGGGTACCGGCGTGCGGGTGTGCTTGCGCAGCTTGATGGGCACGGGGTGGTCGGGCAGGACCATCACGCGCAGGTCATCCCGGTGCACCTTCTTGTACTCGTCGAGGAAGGTCCGGGCCAGGCGGCCGTCGCAGTCCTCGATGGCCTTGAGCTTGTTCGGCAGGTCGCCGAGATGGCTGCACTCGTCGACGGCTTCCACGTGCAGATACACGAAGTCGTTGCGGCGCAGCATGTCGACCGCGGCGCGCGCCTTGTTTTCGTAATTGGTGTCGATCCACCCGGTTGCGCCCTCGGGCCGCAGCGATTCCATCTTGCCAAGCAAGCCCAGGCCCAGGATGACGTCGACCGCCGAGATGATGCTGCCCTTCTTGCCGTAGAGCTGCTCGAACGACGGCATGTCGGGCTTGCGACCGCCCGACCACGGCCAGATCATGTTGGCCGGGTTCTTGCCATTCTCGAGGCGCTGGCGGTTGATAGGGTGGTCGGCGAGCAGCTCGCGCGACTTCATCATCAGGTCGCGCAAGAGGGTGGCGGTGGGCTCGGCCTCGGGCAAGCGGGCGCGCGGCAGGATCTTGGCCCAGGCCAGGCCGTGCGAGGAATCGGGTTTGTCGTAGTCGACCGCGGGCGAGAAGCGCCGGCCGTGCAGATAGAGGATGTGGCGGTAGGAAACCCCTTTCCGGATCTCCACCTCGGCGGTGCCCAGCTTGGCGGCCAGGAAGTCGACGATCTCGGCGGCCTCCGGCTCGCTGATATGCCCGGCCGAGTAGTCCTCGAGCAAGTCGCCCTTGGTGGTGATGATGTTCATCCGAAAGGCGATCGTCTGGTCGTCGAGCGGCACGCCCAGCCCGTAGCTTTCGATGGCGCCACGGCCGGTGTAGGACGAGGCCAGGTCCCAGCCCAGCACGGACATGTTGGCCACGTCGGATGAGGTCGGGAACGCGGCCGGCAAGGTCACGAAGGTGCCAAACTGGGCCTGCTTCGCCAGCCCGTCGAGAACCGGGGTGCGCGCGGCCTCGAGAGGGGTCTTGCCGCCGAGCTCCGGGAGGGGGTCGTCGGCCATGCCATCGAGAAGGAAGATCGCGTATTTCATGGTCAGGGTTCGTGTTGGGGCGCCCTGGCGGGCGTCACCGAGGGATAGCACGCCTCGGTTCCGGACACCACGAACGGCCTTGGGCCGGGATCATCACTTTTTTCCCCCCTTGCTAACGCATCGGCTACAATCGGCCTCCCTGATAGGAAGGTTACCAAACGTAATGAAGGAGGAGAGATGCGCAAAGTAAGCACACTAGTCGGTTTGACCCTCTTTGCCCTGGCTGGCTCGGCCCGTGCCCAGGAAACCGCTCCCGCGGCTGACACGGCTGCCCCGCCCGCGGGCGATGCCGCTGCGGCCCCAGCCCCCGCGCCCGAAGTCGCCCCGGCTGCTCCGGCCGCAGCTCCCGAAAGCAAGATGCAGGCTGGCATCAACCTCCTGCCGATGCTTATCGGCAAGACGAAGACCGACTTTGGGGGCACCGACACGTCCGTTGACATGAAGATGGCCTACGGTATTGGGCTGACCTTCAGCTACGCCGTCATTCCCGGCCTGTACGTGGGCGTGGCGCCCCAGTTCCTGCTGAACGTCAAGGAGAAGGACGCCACTGGTGATGCCGCCAAGGCCATCGACCTCCTGGCGCGGGTCGCGTACGTCTACACCGTGATCCCCAAGCTCGGCATCTACGCCGAGGTGCTGCCCGGCTACTCCATCGTCATGCCGTCCTCGGGCGACAGCGCCAAGGGCTTCGTGATCGCTGGCGGCGTGGGCGGCATGTATGACGTCACTGACCAGGTCTACGTGAACCTCGGCGTCGGCTATCAGTACGGTCTGCAGAAGGCCGACAGCATCAAGGCGAACCTCAGCTACCTGCGCATCGCGGTCGGCGCGGGCATGAAGTTCTAACCGGAGCACACGCGACACGAAAACCCGGCGCCCCTAGGGGTAGCCGGGTTTTTCTTTGTGTGTAGGATCGCAGCCATGCGAAGGATCATCCCGGCGCTTCTTGTTGCATCCATCGCCTTGACCGGCACTGCCCGCGCGGCCCCCGGCTATCCCGACGCGTACGCCCTGCGGCCGCTGGAGTTGCCGCCCAGCATGGTGCAACTCAAGGTGCCCGTCATCATCAATCTGTCGCGCGGCTCGGTCGCCAACCCGGTGTGGATTCCCTTCGAGCTTCGCCTCGGGCTGACCGACGAGCTCGAGCTGCGCCTCTTTCATCCGGTCCACGGTCTGTGCGTGAGCGGCCGGTCCCGGGGCTGCGGCCAGGTCTACAACGACCTCGGGCTCGGCATGCTCTACTCGGTCATGCGGGAACAGGGCATGGATCTCGCGCTCCTGGCCGCCTTCGAGGTGACGTCGTTCTCCGACCCGGCTCTCCTGCGCCTCGACGCCGGCATGGCCTTCAAGTACGTGCACGCTCCCTTCTCCGTCGCAACTTGGCCCTACTTCGGGTTCGGCCTCGACCACCGCGATGAGAATGGGGATTCCATCAACATTCCGATCGAATTCGCCTTCCAGCTCTCGCCGCCCACGGCGCTCTTCCTCGAAACCGGCCTTTACGGCGCTCTCCACGACCTCGGCAACGCCTGGTCCATGCCGGTTGGCGTGGGCATCAACTACCTCCTCGGCCACGGCGTCGACATCGGCGCCGAGCTCAAGCTCACCGGGGTAGGCAACGGCGCGGACGGCCGCCTGGTTCTCGTCTACCTGGCCTTGCGCAATTGACCGATCCGGACCGGATCTTCACCACAGAGGGCGCCGAGGACACAGAGATCGGAGAGGAAGGGAATGGCTCGGATCCCAGATCCGGAAAACCCTTCCCCTTTCCGGACTCTGTGTTCTCTGTGGTGAAATCCTCTTCACGCCGCGGGTTTCTTGGCGCGAATCAGCTCGGCGATGCGCAGCATGCGGCGGACCGCCGAGATGTTGGCGACCACGGCGACCACGAGCAAGGCCAGCTCGACCGGCAGCTCGCGACCGAAGGCGATGGTGGCGATGCTACGTTCGCCGGGCATGACCAGCTGCCACAACGGCGCGAGCCAGCAACCGACAATCAAGTACACACCGCGCTCGGCCCTGCGCATGGCCCCCTTGGGCGGCTTGACACCGAGCGCCTCCGCCTTGGCCGTGGTGTAGCTGACCATGAAGGCGCCCAGAATGGCGCTCAGGCACAACACGATGACCACCGGGCTGCCGCGAAAGTAGACCGCCAGGCCGGCCAGCAGGAGGAACTCGACGTAGCGATCCACGACGGCATCGAACAGCTCGCCCACGTCGGACATGGTGTCGTAGCGACGGGCCAGCATGCCGTCGATCATGTCGCAGAAGCCCGAGCCGGTGGCGAGCAGCGCCCCCATGCCGAAGTGTCCCATGGCGATGAGCACCGCGGAACCCAAGGCCGGCACCAGGGAAAACGCGGTCACCATGTTGGGGGTCACGCGCAAGGCGACGAGCACGCGTACCAACGGCTCGAACATCCAGTACGCGACCTCCATGATCCCGCGGCTCAACATGATGCCGCCATGCCCGTCGAGACGCTGGTTGCGGGCGCGCCTGGGCGAGAGGGCGAAAAGGACCGAAGCCCCGCCCACCGACACGACGAACGCGGAAAGGATCAGGGAGGAGATGAGATCCGCCATGACCGAGGAATAGTGAAGGAATCGCCCGCACTCTTCAAGCCATGCCTGCCGCGCGGTAGCGGCCCGGTGCAGGTCTCGCTTGACGCGACCTCGGTTGGCTTGTTCTAGTTTGGCCCGTCATGGCGGCTCACCAGGATCGGCTGGTCGAGGATCATTTGCACCTTGTGCATTCGATCGCTGCCAAGCTCCGGGGCCGCCTGGCCAAGACCATGGAGCCGGGCGACCTGGTCGGCTACGGCACCAAAGGTCTCATCGAGGCGGCGCGGCGCTTCGATCCCAAGCTGGGCACATCGTTTTCCGCCTTCGCGCACTATCGCATTCGCGGCGCCATCTTCGACGGCATGCGTACCATGGGCTGGTACTCGCGCGGCGACTACGCCCGCTTTCGCGCCGAGGAGCGCGCCAGCGAGTACCTGGCCGCCACGGCCGAGCGCGAGGCCGCCAAGCGGGCCGCCGATCCCAATGCCTCCACTCCGGACCGGTCCGAGGCGCTCGCCGACCTCGCCGAGCTCCTTAGCGGCGTGGCCGCCATCCACATCACCTCCCTGGAGGCCGCGCGCGAGCTGCCCGACGAACGGTGGAAGGCGCCCGACGAGGCGGTGCAAGACGCCGAAGGGAGCGAGCGCGTGCGGGCGGCGATGGCCGCGTTGCCCGCGAAGGAGCGGCGCCTGCTGGAGCTCTACTACTTCGGGGACCAGAACCTGGAAGCCGCGGGCAAGAAGATGGGGCTTTCCAAGTCGTGGGCCAGCCGGCTGCACGCCCGCGCCGTGGGCCACCTGCGCGAATTCCTGGAGGGAGGCAATCCATGAGTCTTCGGCCCGTCCTCATTGTCGCAGCGCTGTTCGTCTTCGGTTGTTCGGCCACCATCCAGCAGGGGCTCGACGAAGCCGCGGCCAACGAAGTCCTCACCTCGCTCGAGCGCGCGGGTATCCCCGCGAGCAAGAGCCGGGCCGAGGACGGCGCCTTCACGGTGAGCGTCGGGCAGGGGGATGCCTTGGCCGCCATGGAGCTGCTGCGCTCGCTCGGCCTGCCGCGCGGCCGGCAGCCGGGATTCGGCGATGTCTACAAGTCGGCGAGCCTGATCCCCACGCCCACCGAGGAGCGCGCCCGCTACGTCGAGGCGCTGGCTGGCGAGATCGCGCGCACCTTGGAGACGTCCGACGGTGTCACCCTGGCGCGCGTGCACCTGGTGTTGCCCGAGCCCGACCCGCTGGCCGTCGACGGCAAGCCGCGGGTCTCCGCGCAGGCCGCGGTGCTGCTCAAGATCCGGGCCGGGCAGCCAGCGCCCATCGCTCTGCCGGACGTGCAGAAACTGGTGGCCGGCAGCGTGCCCGGCCTCCTACCGGCCGCGGTGTCCGTGGTGGTCACCAACGCCGCCGCGGCGCCATCCAGCCGGGAGACTGGGCTAGTCGCCCTGGGACCGCTGCGCCTGACCCCGGACAGCCGGAATTCGTTGCTGCTGTTCGGTGCGGCCATGCTCGTGATTGTCGGGGTGCTATCCGCCCTCGTGCTGATTCTCGCCCGGAAGCTAGCGGCAGCGCAGCGCAAGGGCGCGTAGGCGCAGCCGGGCTTTGCCCGGCGGAGCCAGAGCGCGGGAGGGGATGGCGAGGCCGAGCGCAGCGAGGGGGTGGCAGGGCGGGTGGTGGGTGCCGAGTGCAGAGCTAACCCTCTCAGGGTTCCCATCGAAATCAACCCGACAGCTTCTTCTTGAGGGCGGCGAGGGCGTCGTCGATCGACTTGTCCTCGCTGAGTTGTTCCAGCTTGCGTTCGGTGGCGAGATTCTCCGCGGTCGTGCCGCGCAGCTCGTCGGTCAAGCTGGCCTCGGCCTCGAGCGCGTCGATCTTGCCGGACATGCGTTCGAAATCGGCGAAGGCCGCGGTGCCGGTGGAAACCGGGCTACCGCCCTTGGCCGCGCGGGCCTTCTCGCGCAGGCTCCCCTGGCGCAGCTTCACGTCCTTCACGCGCAGCTCGAGCGCGCGCAGGCCGGCGACCAGACTCTCGACCTGTGCTCTCTGCTCGGCCGCGGCCTTTTCGGCCTCGATGCGATCCGCTTCCTTCTGCGCCTTGCGGCGCAGGGCCTCCTTGGCCAGGACATCGTCGCCCGCCTGGACCGCGCGGCTGGCGTGCTCCTCCCACGACTTGGCCTCGGCGCCCAGATCCTCGATCTGCTTGCCCAGGCGTTTCTCCTCGGCCATGCAGCCCGCGACCTCGCCGCGCGCCTCGCGGACCGAGTCCTCCATGTCGAGCACGAGCTGATCGATCTCCTTGGCCGGATCCTGCATCTGGTCGATGAGATCGTTGACGTTGGACTTCACCAGCGTGGAAAGACGGTCGAGGATGCCCATACCCGCGAGTCTACCGGAGGAAAACCACAGAGGACACAGAGGACACAGAGATCGGACCGGAAGAAGAAGGGTTCGGATCCGGATCCGAAAACCCCATCCCATCTCTTCCGGCCTCTGTGTTCTCTGTGTCCTCTGTGGTTTTCTTTCCCGGTTTTTTCCCCCGCCGGTGCGCGGGAGTTTGCTAGCGTTGCCGCTTCATGCTGCTTGCCGACATCGCCGGACAGGAACACGCCGTGGCGGCACTGCTGCGCGCCGTCGCGTCCGGCCGGCTCGCGCACGCCTGTCTCTTCGACGGGCCCGAGAGCGTGGGCAAGCGCAGCGCCGCGCTCGGGCTGGCCCTGGCGCTCTGCTGTACCGAACGCCCCGGACAAGGTTGCGGAACCTGCGACGCCTGCCGCCGCATCGAATCGGGCCGGCACCCCGACGTGCTGGCGTTCGCTCCGGCGACCACCCAGTACCTCGTCGAGCAGGCACGCGAGATCGTGGCCATGGCCGCGACCCGGCCGCACGAGGCGCCGGCGCGCGTGCTCATCCTCGACAGCGCGGATTGCCTGAATCCCAGCTCCGCCAACTGCCTGCTCAAGACCCTGGAGGAGCCGTTCCCGGGCAACCACCTGGTGCTGGTCACCTCGGCGCCCGATCGCCTGCTGCCCACCATCCGGTCGCGCACCCAGCGGGTGCGCTTCGTTGCCCTGTCGGCGGCCGCGCTCATGCGCATTGCGGCGGCGCGGGGGGCGTCGCCGGCCCAGGCCGAGACCGCGGCGGTGCTGGCCGGGGGCCAGGTCGGCCGGCTCCTGCAGGCGCTGGAGTCGGAGGCGGAATCGAGCCTGTGGACCATCGTGAGCAACCTGCGCCAGGCCGCGGCGGCCAAGGGCATGGGCGCCATCTTCGACGCAGCGGCGGAGTTCTCGGACAAGGAGAGCCGCCAGGATCTGCCCGAGGCTCTCGCCCTGCTGGCGCGCCTGTATCGTGATGCGCTGGTGAGCGCGGCCGGGGCCGGCGAGCTCGCCCTCCTGCGCGATCGGGGAAGCGAGCTCGCAACCCTCGCGGGCCAGGCGCGAAAGGATTACGATCTGCGGACGCTGCGGAGCGCCTTGCGCGAGGTGGTGCAGGCCGGTAGCGCGCTTGCGTCCAACGTGAACCCCGTGACCGCCCTCGAGAAGATGTTGATGGATCTGCGAACCCTGGAAGCGGGGCTCACATGAACGAAGGCACGCGCCCACCAGAGCCCGGCCGTGAGCGACCGGACGGCGCCCCGCGCGGGGACACGCGTGGCATGGTCAAGGTACGGCTCTTGCGAACCGGGCGGACCCTGGACTGCGATGACAATGGCCTGCTCCTGCGTCAAGGCGAGCGGGTGCTGGTCGACGATCGCCGCTCCACCGGCCTCGGCGTCGTGACCGTGGCCTCGGGGACGCGGAGTGGCCAGGGGCCGAGCGGCCGCGTGCTCCGCAAGGCCGAGCCGCGCGACTTCGCCCGCGCCGAGCAGGAGGAGGGGCGCGAGGACGAGGCCCTGGCGTTCGCGCGGCAGCGGGCCCGCTTCCTCGGTCTGCCCATCAAGCTGTTTCGTGTCGATCTCGGACAGGGTGGCGACCGCGCGCTCTTCTTCTTCTCGTGCGAGCAGCGCGTGGACTTCCGCGGCCTGGTCCGCGATCTGGCCGCGCACCTGCACGCGCGCATCGAGATGCGCCAGGTCGGCGTGCGCGACGAATCCAAGATGACCGGCGGCATCGGCTCGTGCGGCCGCGAGCTGTGCTGCTCGACCTATCTTGCCCGCTTCGCCCCGGTTTCCATCAAGATGGCGAAACACCAGCGCCTGGTCTTGAACCCGACGAAGATCGCGGGGCAGTGCAGCCGCCTCAAGTGCTGCCTCGTCTACGAGGACGAGATGTACGTCGAGATGTCCAAGGGCTTGCCCAAGCCGGGCAAGCGAGTCGAGACGCCCGAGGGCGTGGGCCGGGTCGACGACCTCGACGTGCTCGGCGGACGGGTGCGAGTTTCCTTCTTCGAGCGGCCGCCCATGACCTTCGCCGCCTCCGAGGTGCGACTGCTGTCATCCGAGCCCGACGGGGCCACCACGCCCACCCCGGTCCCGGCCGAGGCGCCTCCCTCCGACAGCGACGAAAACCCGACCGGCGGCAACGGCAACGGTGGCGGCAACGGCAACGGCGAGTAGAGGCGATCGACGAATCGGGCCCCGGCACCACACCTCGGGTATCTCCTGGAGCATCCCCCGGCAGTTGCATCAAGGACTCCGGCAGTTTTGGTCCGGAGAATGCTGGCGACTGGTGGTTTTTCACCAGATGCTGGGAGCGGCCAAACACCAGCGCCAAGCGGTGGACAGGCGCAGCCCGTAGTCTCCGTGCCCGACGGGAAAACCCGCGGGATCCCTGGCCGCTCGGAGCGGTGATAAGGTATCGGCATGGCTGACTCCTTCTACGTCACCACCCCCATTTACTACGTCAACGCGGTGCCGCACCTGGGCACGTTCTACACCACGACCGTGGCCGACGCCTTCGCGCGCTACCACCGGGCCCGCCGCCACGAGACCTACTTCCTCACCGGCACCGACGAGCACGGCCAGAAGATCGAGCGCATGGCCCGCGAGCAGGGTAAGAGCCCCAAGGATTACTGCGACGGCATCGTGGCCAAGTTCAAGGAAGTGTGGGCCCAGGCCGGCATCAGCTACGACCGCTTCATCCGCACNNGGCGACATCTACAAGGCCGACTACGACGCCATGTACTGCGTGGGTTGCGAGGGTTGGAAGACCGAGGAAGAGGTCGTCGAGCAAGACGGCGCCAAGGTGTGCCCCCTGCACGGCAAGCCGGTCGAGCGCGTGCGCGAGGAGAACTACTTCTTTCGCCTGTCGCGCTACGCGGATCGCCTGCTCGCGCTCTACGAGCAGCCGGGCTTCATCCGGCCGGAGACGCGCAAGAACGAGGTGACCGAGTTCGTGCGCTCGGGGCTCAAGGATCTGTCCATCTCGCGCGCCACCGTCAAGTGGGGCATCCCCGTGCCCGGCGACCCTGGCCACATCGTCTATGTGTGGCTCGACGCCCTGACCAACTACGTGACGGCGCTGGGCGGGCCGGATCGCATTCTCAGCGACGGGCGCGCGCAGACCCTGTGGGGCGCGTGCACGCACCTCATCGCCAAGGACATCCTGCGNNCTGGCCGGCCATGCTCATGTCCGCCGGGCTGCCGCCGCCCAAGGGCGTGTTCTGCCACGGCTACATCACGGTCAAGGGCCAGAAGATCTCCAAGTCCCTGCCCGCCACGCGCGTGGACCCCAGCCTCATCGCGGAATCCATCGGCGCCGATCCGCTGCGCTACTTCGTGTTGCGCGAGTACACCCTCGGCAACGACGGCGACTTCAGCTACGAGGCGCTCTTCCAGCGCTACGAGTCCGACCTCGGCAACGATCTCGGCAATCTCGCCAACCGCACCATCTCGATGGCCCGCCAGCTCGGCGAGTCGTTCGACGAGCCGTGCCGCCCGAGCTACTCGGGAGGCGATCCGCTGTCGGAGGAATCGCTGATCATGCGCCGATGCGCGCAGGACATGACCGCGGCGGCGAGCAAGTCGTGGGAGGATATGCAGCCGTCGCGCGCGCTGGAAGCCACCTGGGCCATGATTCGCGCGGGCAACGTCTACCTGGATCGCACGGCGCCCTGGAAGCTCATGAAGGCCGGTCAGGTGGCGGAGTTGCGCGAGGTCCTGGTCAACACCTGCGAGCTCATCCGCCGCGCGGCCCAGATGGTCGCGCCCGCCATGCCCGAGGCGTCGCGCGAGCTGCTGCGCCAGATCGGCCGCGAGCAGGACTACGGGCTGTGGCCGTCCGAAGAGTGGGGCGGCTGGCCGGGCGGCAAGCTCGGGGAGCCGAGGCCCATCTTCCCGCGCATCGAGCCCGACCGGCAGCGCGAGATGATCGCCGCCTGGCTCGATCAGACGCCGCCCCCGAAGCACGTCACCGCCCCGGGCGGCGGCCCAAACGGCGAGATCACCATCGAGGAGTTCGCCAAGTTGGATCTGCGCTCGGCCAAGGTGCTGGCCGCCGAGGCCGTGCCCAAGACCGACAAGCTGCTCAAGCTCGTCCTGGATCTCGGCTACGATCAGCGGATCGTCGTGACGGGTATCGCTGGCGCCTACCAGCCCGCGGACCTGGTGGGGCGTAGCGTGCTCTATCTCGCCAACCTCAAGCCGGCCAAGATTCGCGGCGTGGTCTCGCAGGGGATGATCATGGCCGCGAGCAGCGATCCGCTGTCGCTCGCGATCTTCGACCGCGACGTGCCCCCGGGAACGCGGGTCAAATAGGGATCGGGTTTAGCGTTCGCCCAACCAGCGCGCGGCCATGGCATCGACTACGCTGCCAACGAGCTGACGGGCTTCATGCCGGTCGGCGCCACCTGCAAGCAGGGAATCGTATCGCGTTTCCGTGTGACGGATGTGCGCGCGAACCGCCAAGTCGATCGCGGCGCCGTCGAAGCTCTTGGCCGCGGCGCTTCGGCCCTCCCGGCTGGAGATGAAGACCTTGATTTCCGAAGTCCCCGTCATGAGGCGATTCGTAGCATGGGTGCCAGCGGTCGGCGACCGAGTTAGAGCCCGTCCAGTACCTCCTGGGTCTTGGCGATGGTTGCGTACTCGCCATCGAGATTGGCCAGCGACATGGCATGCACATCCTCGGCGGACCGCGCGGTTCCCGCATAGTCGCGCTTGTCGAAGGTGAAAGCCGCATCGGCGATCACGACGGTGTCGAACCCAAGGTTCCCGGAGGTGCGCGCCGTCGCCTCGACAGAGTTGTTGGTGATGACGCCCACGATCACGACGCCGCGAATGTCTTGCACCCGTAGCCAGCGTTCGAGCCCCGTATGGATGAACGCATCCGGCACGTTCTTCTCGACGACGTACTCGCCGTCCCGTGGTACGAAGCGGTCTTGAAACTCGGCGTCCGGTTGTCCCGGCCAGAACACGGAATCGGGTGACCGTGAGACATGCCGGACGTGAACCACCGGCGCGCCGGCGTTGCGCCACGCCGCCAGCAACCTGGCGATGTTGCCCTCGGCCTCGGGGTTGTTCCTTCGCCCGAATTTCGGATCGTTGATCCCGCGCTGCATGTCGATGATGACGAGCGCTCGCTGAACCGGGGGAGTCGACATGGGCTCCAACCCTCTGCCGTCCAGCGGCGGCGCGCAAGCCCCTCCGGATCAGCGGTCGGCCTCAGGGCGTGAGCTCGGCGGCACCGAAGTGGTTCACTCTGGCGCCGCCACGAGCAGGAGCTCACAGAACAGCCACGCCGCAAAGCCGGTGATCGTTAGGAACGCCGTCCACCGACGGGGGAATATGGGATGTGATGGAAGGGCGATGATCGCAACAATCGCAAACACCGACACGTACCCAGGGACCGCCCCAGTCTCCCCGGCCCACGAACGCATCCCCGGCACCAGGAAGAAGACCGGCGCCAGCAGGATGCAGACCACATGACGGACAGCCGCGTTCGGTTCAGCTGCGGGCGGGAAAAACGACAAGCTCATCCATGCGCCCACCATGGCCGCGACAACTGCAGTCGCGCTGCCCGGAACGACGATCCTAAGCCTCTGCGGAAGTCCCATTCCTTCTAGCCGTGCACGTGTCCGTCCAACGATTTGCCTTTCACCCGCGAGCCCGCCGCCGAGTCGGCTTCTCGATTCTACACCGACGTCCCTGCGGCGGGATTGTCTGGTGCAACGGCTTGTTGGGCGGTCCTTGCCACGGTATCATCGTTACATGCAGAGCTTTACGGCAGTCATCGAGCGCGACGAGGCCACGGGGCTGTTCGTCGGCTACGTCCCCGGCTGGCCCGGTGCGCACTCGCAAGGCGCCACCCTCGACGAGCTCCGCCAGAACCTCGAAGAGGTCGTGGCCATGCTGCTGGAGGATGGCGCGCCCAAGCTCGAGGGGGAGTTCGTCGGAACGCAGACGGTGAAGGTCGCCTAGACGATGGGCGACGTTCCCGTTCTGAAGCCTCGGGAGGTCGCCACCATCCTCACCGGTCTCGGATTCGTTCAGGTTCGCCAGCGTGGTTCGCACTGCCAATATCGACATCCGGACGGCCGCGTGACGACGGTTCCGTTCCACCAAGGTCGAGACATCTCGCCGGCTCTTCTCCGCGCCATCGCACGTGATATAGGCATGGATGTTCGCGAGTTCGTCGCTCGATCCTGACGAGCGCGGCATCTGGTCCATCTACTTCTGTAACGTCCTCCTCGGCCGCATCGACGAACGCGACTACATCATCAGAGACTGAATCCCCAAAGTGTCACCCATGTTCCCGGTTTAAGGTGTTACCTATCTTCCCGGTTGCTCACCACCACCGCAAGGCACGGAATCATGATCCGCAGGATTCGGGAAACCTCGATGTAGTTCGGCTCGTCCGTCTTGAACGTCACCTCGACCTTCGAGAACTTCTGGCGCCGCAGTTCGAGACTGAACCGGTGCCGGTCCAAGGTGGCACGCACGACCTTGAAATGACCAATGTAGTCCTGGTCATGGGTCTCAAGGTAGCAGAGGCCACCGTCGGCATCCTCGAACTGGCGTTGGATGAGCACGTAGGGACCATCGCCGTCGTGCGCTGCCCCGAAATGCACCTGAAAGTAGTCACCGTCTTCCGACATGGACACGTGATCAAGTTGGATCTTCACTCGCATTCCTCACGTCAGGCTAACGCCTGGCCGTTCAGCAGCAAGCCCGCCGCCGAGACGGTCTTCTGATGATACCACCACGTCCCTGCGGCTGGATTGCCTGCTGCAACGGCTTTATGGCGGCGTCCCCGAGCCCAGACAAAATAGAAGGCCTGGGAGAGGCGGCGCTCAGGTTCGTAGCTGTTTAGGGCTCAGCTCGGGACTCCGATCACACCCCGAAGCCGCGGGCACCCCGAACCGGTGTAGACTTCGGTCTAGTCTCCCAAGGCCCCGCAATGAAAGCACCTCGACATGGACCTGCCATTTCAGCCCTCATTGCCCTGGGCTGTGGAGGGGCTACGACCGCCAAGATACGACCAACCGTGGTCGATGCTCTGGCGAGTCCTGGGGCCGCGAGCGATGCCGCTCAAGAGCTAGATGTCCTCGCCAGCGCAGAGACTGGCGCAGGAAGTTCGGGAGACACCGGATCGGCCGGATCATGCGGATCCGCAATCGCCTTTGAGATCGTCGCAATCGCCGGGATCGATCCGGGATCCTTTTGCACCTATGGGTGCTACGGAATCCAGGAGATTATCTTCACGTCAGCTTCAGCCCAGTTCACGGCGGACGACATTGCGTACCCGAATTGCACACGACTTTGCGACGCCTGCGGTGCGACGCCGGCCTGTCACTCCTGCCCAGGCATCAACCCATTTCCTCCCGAAGGCATCAGCTACAACTGGGACGGGTCCTACTGGGGCAACGGGACTTGCGGCACCCAGCCATGCCGCGGTCCCCAACAATGCGCCCCGTCCGGCCGCTACACAGGCGAATTCTGTGCTATGCAAGGCAGCACCGCCTCTGGTCGTTGCACCCCTTCGCAAGGCGTTGGTTCACAAGACCTGTCCTGCACCACGGTCGAGTTCGATCTGCCTTCAACGTCAACCATCGCGGTCGAGCTCGGACCGTGAACCGAAGCTCGTTGCCACCGTCTTCCGACTCGTTTTCGCAGCGATTCGTCCGCCGAACGGTTTGCCGTTCAGCTGCAAGCCCGCCGCCGAGTCGGCGTCTCGATTCTACACGAAGTCCCTGCGGCGGGATTGCTGCAACGGCTTTATGACAGCCCGGCCGTTGCAGCGGGATCGTGGCCGATGCCAAACGGTCAACCATCTGTGATCTAGATCCCCTGGATACTGTGATGAGCGTAGCTTGCGGCGAGCTTTCATGGCACAGTCGTTCTACATGTGGAGCAGGTTTGTCGTTGTCGCATCATTGTTAAGCATGGCTTCCTGCCAGAAGCAGCCGGCGCACCTAGTCCTAACGCTGGATGGAGTGCGCGTGCCGTCTTCCTGGCAGAACGGAATGAAATCGGGGTTTGGCGTGTTCCTGAGCTTCTTTCCCAGCGATCCTGCGCTCAAATCAGTCGACGACGAGTATTCCTTCACGTTCCAGTCTGCTCCGGTGCCCACACCGGCCAGCATCCGCGTCGTTGGGACGAATGCCGGTTCAAAGTTCTCTTTCGTCCCCGAAAATGGCAATACGCCCGAGGTGCAGGAGGCGTACATGGCCCATGATCAGTCGAGCGCGACGTGGGATGGCGGCCAACAGCAACAGGAACAGCAGCAGCAACATGTGGATGGAACCGTCAAGATCGACTACATAGGAGATCATGACTGCGGAGGCAGCCTTGATATCGACGTTGTTGGTGCGCTTCCGCCGACAGACTTGAATGTTGTGATTCACGCTCACCTGAGTGGTACCTTCGCCGTGAAGGATCCAGGATGGTGATCCGATCCCGCGCACAGGTTGGCCTCGGAATGCTCATCCTGCTTGGTTAAGATCATTTGAGACTGGTCTGTCGAACGCGTTGCCGTTCACCTGCGAGCGGGCGCCGAAGGCGACCGATCGTCTGCAACGCCTTGTTGGGCAGCGCGGCGGCGTTCCTCGATGGCCGCGAGTTCACGCTTCTGTTCCTCGCGAAATCCTTCCTCGCTCATGGCGAGTACTCTGAGGCGCGATCCTTCGATGACCCGTTTGAGGAGCGTGGCGACTTCAGACAGAGCCTTTGCCATTTCGTGCTCGGGATTGCCGCCGACGCGCGATTGGCCTTCGAAGCGGGCCGGCTCGAGGACGTATGTCGACTTGTACCGCACGTTCTGTGCGTCTGCATACTCTACGTTGAGGGTCACAGATGGGCGGGGGTTGTGCTGGAGAAGTTCGACACCCGAACCAAAGAAGGACTGTACTCGCTGACCGGGGGCCATGTACGTCAGGCCGTCGAGGTTCTTGAGGTAGTCGAGATGTACGCCTTTCTCGCCCGCAGCTGGTAAGTCAGAGGCGTTCCACCTGATGTTGTATGCTGGCCCCTGCCCGTCGTTCTCGATAATCAGATCAAAGATGTTCACCCAGACGTCGGAGGGGCGGAGGTAGACGCCGATATGGGGCTGAGTCTGGGCCTTGCGGAGAAGAATGGTCTCCGCAACCAGCTTCCGGGTCAGCCATGCGTACACGGCCGTCGACAGCGTCACCATGCCGGTGAAGATCAGCGTCACTGTTTCGTATGTACTCATCCTAACCTGCCTCGTGCTTTCGTCTGCCCAACGCCTTGTTGGGCCGCGCGCTCAAGATGCCGAACGACGACTTTGTTGATCGGGTCCTCCATTGCCCCAGCCAGGAATGGCTCACACCACGACTCCTTGCCACGGGCATAGTGCGCCGCCGCCACCAGGTCGGGATGAAAGCAATAAGGGGCGATGTTCCACAGGCGACGTACTACCATGTGATCGAGTTCGCCCTGCATTCCGAGTATCTTCAAGGCCTCAGCCCGACAGTAGTGCGATTGCCCCTCATCCAACGCGATGCCACGCAACAGTGGTTGCTGCCTGGCTACCATGCTGTTGTGTAATTTTCCAAGCACCGCCAGCAACCAAGCAGTTTCCCAGTCGGTGCGGAACCGTTCCTCGGAGAGGATCTCGACAACCTTGCCGGCCACGGCTTCCGCTGCATCCTCCTTCTGCGATGCTAGATAACCAGCAACCACCTCAGTTTTCTCGGGAAACCTCGCAAGAATCTCCGCAACCATGTCAAGAGCCAATGGCGACTTTCCGGCCGAAAGCTGTATCAGGGACGACGTAACGCGAAAGTGGAACTCCTCTCGACTCAGGCCGTCTTCCGTACCGGGTCTCTTATTGAGCGCATCTCGGAGGACGTGTATTGCAACCTCCATGTCATCAGGAAGCAAGTGCGCTTGCAGCTTTTCGATCACCTCGGCAAATGTCATTGTTCCATGGTAGAGATGGTCCCAACCGAGCTGCTCGTTATCAGTTTCCTTGAGGACGCGATCCAGCTCCTCCTTGTCCTCCTCAAGTTCCCCCACGCGCGCCTGGAATAGTGCCTCGCGAGCCACCTCTCGAACACGCTCAGTGTTGGCCAACATGGCCTCATATCTCTTACGGGGAATGATCATCGCTTTCGCGCCATTCACCAGCAATCCAACACGACGTAGCTCAATTTCAAATGCGTGCAGCGCTCTGCGGGCGTCGCTAACTGAGCTGACGGCAATTCGAACGTCGTCTCCATGTCGCGTATAGTTCAAACACGATCAAGCCATCGCAGCATCGACCGGTGATAAATATGCCGTCGCAAGCGGATCCGAAGCCGCGAGACCCTGTGGGATGCCCTTCGGACTTCCCATCACGCGACCAAGGAACTCCATCAACGCATTCACCGCCGTTCGTCTGCCGGTCGCCGTGACCAGAACTTCCCGAAGGCGCTCGTGCTCAATGGTCTCGTAGAACCCTGTGACATCAGCTACCGCGACGAAATTGGAATTCCCAAGAAGAGGCGCCTGCTCGAATTCCCGCCATCGCTTTGGAATAGTGATACCGCGAGGCCACAAGACCACTTCGTTGCCGAGCAATGCAGTGTCAACCCGGGGGCGGAGGATCTCTACGATGCCGTCGTACACGACACGATCGGCAAGAGTCAGGAGCGCTGCTGGGCGCGTAGTGTTTCCCGGCTTCGGAACGAGTACGACTTCTGCTCGCGTCGGTTCATAGCGTCCGCGCTCGATTCTGGTCTGAAGGCTCTCAGAGAATCGCTTGCCCACCTCCCCCAGAACCGCATCTTCGAGCCTCGGCGGAAGCAGGTCATTGCGCTCGGAGCCCCTCCGCACGGCAGCGTCGAGGTCCAGTTCGTCCACGAGTTCTATGAAGGGGTTTTCCATCGTCGGCCCAACTTTGTATTCGGACGCAGAATCTCGCCGTACGGCGTTTTTCGCAAGCAGTGGCGGATGCTATGATCTGGTCGCCAAGGCGAGCTTCGCGGCCAGCACCTCAAGGGAATTCAAGATGTTGCCGGTCGCGAATCTTCCGATCCCCCGAGATGCGCTGTCCTATCTTGCTGTCTAACCCCCAATGGCAGCAGTGATCGCGGCCATAACGGGCGGCGCAGGTATTCTCAGCGGGGTTTCGCGTGGCCGTTCCTGTTCCCGAAGTGCGTTCTGAAGACCTCGGCGCGCAAAAAACCAGCAAGGTCCACGCAACCTTTTCGGGCGCGGTCCGAGAAGAGATGCATGAGCAAAAACCAACGTCACTCCCGAAGGCATTCTTTCAATCACTTGGCGGCCATGGAGGTCGAACACACTCCGCCGCGCATCGTGGCGATGTCGCTGGCGCAGGAGCTCTCGGCCGCGGTCAAGGCCGATGCCCAGGAGCAGCAGGAGCTGGTCGACGCGGCCCTCTGCGTGGGCCAGTGGCTAGCGGATCAGGGGCTGCCCGGCCGCTGGGACCGGGTCAGGCCGGCCGAGGTCCTGCGCTGTCTCGACTTCTTGTCACCCCCCGAGCGTGAGCGCTTCCTGTTCTCCCTCGTCGGTCTTCTCGGTCATGCGGCCTTGCTGGCGCGGATCCCGGCCGCGGCGGCCAAGCAATCCATCGACGAGGCCGCGACCCTGACCCGCCAGGAGGCAGTCCGCGTCTTCGCCCGCACCACCTCCGCGCAGCTCGCCATCTTGACCAGCCCGCGTTCTGCCCCGGTTGCTTAACTACATGGGATTAGCTAATCCATGGACATGCGCACCACTATCCACGCGGCCAAGACCAGCCTGTCGCGCTTGATCGAAAGGGCGTGATCGGCTGGGAAGCTAGCCATGCCCACCGACCTCACCAAGATCGTCGCCTCGCTCCGCCGCGCCAGCAAGGCCGGCGTCTGGTCGGCGGGAGTGAACCTGGTGCGCGCGGGCGCGGTCACCGTGGAATCCCAGAGCGACGAGGAGATCGTGCTGCGTGTGCGCGCCGCCGGACGGGCGGTGCCGGCGCAGGTGGTGCTCTATCCGGGCGAGGACGAATGGGATTGTGACTGTCCGGGCCGGCAACGGCCGTGCGAGCACCTCACGGCCGCGGCCATCGCGCTCGGCCAGGCCGCGGCCGACGGCGCGACGGCCACTGCATCGGTGAAGACCAGCGCCGAGGCCTGGGCGCGCGTGGCCTACCGGTTCGCCCAGGCCGACGCGGGCCTGACCCTGCGACGGTTCATCGTGGGCGCCGACGGCGGCGAAACGCAGCTCGACGGCACCTTGTCGGCGCTGCTGTCGCGGCCGGCCGAGGCGCGCGCGCTGCAGGTCGAGCAGTGCGATCTGCAAGCCGATCGCCTGCTCGAAAGCGCGGCGCGCGCCGTCCTGCCGCCGTCGAAGCTGGACGCCCTCATCCAGGTGCTGGTGGGCTGTCGCATGGTCTTTCTCGATGGCCGGCAGGTGGCCATGTCCGAGGAAGAGGTGTTGCCGTTCGCCGTGGTCACCGACCACGATGACGGCGCGGCCGTGACCATCCGCCGCGATCCGCGCATCACCGCCGTGCCCAGCGCCGGCGTGGTGCTGGTGGGCGACGAGCTGGCCCGCCACGGCGAGATCGAGCTGTGCGGCGGCTTCTTGCAGAACCTGCCCATCGTCCGCACCTACCCCGCGGCCGAGCTGGGCGACCTGGCGACGCGTATCCTGCCCGAGCTGTGCCACCGCATGGCCGTCGAGGTGCGCACGACCCGCTTGCCCCGCATCGCCCGCGGTATCGCCCCGCGCCTCTCGCTCGAGTTGCGCCAGGTCGGCTCATCGCTGTCGGTGCTGCCCGCGCTGGTCTACGGCAATCCAGCCTGCGCGCGCATCGACGCTGGCCGCCTGGTCCACCTGGGCGGGGCAGTGCCCGTGCGCGACGAGGCGGCCGAGCGACGCCTGGCCGAGAAGCTGCGCGCGGATCTAGACCTGGTGTGCGGCCGGCGCAGCACCTTCGAGGGGGCGGACACGGCGCGCTTCGTGGACAAGCTAAAACGCTGGCGCGGCGAGCTGGCGGGTGACGGCGCCAGCCTCGTCCGGGCGCGCGTGCGGCTCGAGCCCAAGCTGCGCGTCGAGAGCAGCGACGATGGGGCCTTGGGCTTGCCCAATGTCCGCTTCGATCTCGATTTTGGGGTGCGTTCCGAGGAGCGGGGCGAAGCCCTGGGCAGCGTCAGCGCCGCGGCCGTGCTCTCGGCGTGGCAAGAGGGACTCGGGCTGGTGCCGCTCGACGGCGGCGGCTTCGCGCCGCTGCCCGAGGCCTGGCTTGCCCAGCACGGGCACGAGCTAGCGGCGCTTCTCGCGGCGCGCGGCAACGACGGCCGGGTGGCCACCCACGCCCTGCCCACCCTCGGCCGCTTCTGCGAGGATCTCGACCAGCCGCCACCCCCTGGGCTCGACCGCCTGGCTCCGCTCGCCCAGACCTTCGACCGCTTGCCCACGACGCCGCCCCCGCCGGCTCTCAAGGCCACGCTGCGGCCGTATCAGCAGATCGGGCTCAACTGGCTCGCCTTCCTCCGCTCGGTGGGTCTGGGCGGGATCCTCGCCGACGACATGGG